>JACPND010000036.1 GCA_016185625.1 Candidatus Woesearchaeota archaeon
TAGCTAAAGCTACACAAATCTAGTGCAAGAAGACAAGAGCCTAACGGCTTTTGTTTTTTGTCTTCTTTTCTGAGAAATACGTTAAACTACAAGAATTTTACGCCACCGGTCATAGACCGGGATGGAAAGACGTATTCTAATAGCATAACTCGGTATCCTGGTATAAACTGATCTATCTTATCAGTCTCCACTTCCAGCGCGCGAATGCCCAGTTTGTTTTCATAATCATAGACTGCCATCACAAACACAGCCATCGGCTTATCTTTATTGTAGGTCGGATCGCTCCAGTTTCGGTTCGATTCCTCTAAAAGATCAAGAGAATAGCGCTGCGGATTGCGAATGCGGGATGGTAATTCAAAAGCGTCGGTGGTAATCTTTTCATACTCCTCGAATTCGCCAGCCGTCAGGCCTTCTAAATCAATATCTTCGAGCCTCTTCTCGGCGTTATGCTCGTACCGTTTCCTGGTAAGAAGGACGTCCTTCTGGCCTTCGTCGCTCAGTTTAACCAATTCTTGCTTAGAAGGCTTCGGCTGCCCTTCTGCATCTGCCAGCCGTGTCACTAATTCTTCCCTATATAATTCTCGCTCTAAAGCACTCTCGGTAAGAGCAGGACGGCAGGAAGCCAGCAGGCCGCCTAAGGCCAGTCCGCCCAAATACAGACCTGCCCGCTGAAAGAGATTCATCATACTGCTTAAAAGAAGCCGTATTTATAAACATTTCTATTTTTACCACTTTAAAGAGATTAAATTTTTATCCACTCCTCTTCAATAAAATATATAAACCCCGGCTTAACTGCTCCAGAAGAGGTGACCGATCATGTTCTGTCCAAAATGCGGTTCTATCCTGCGTCCTAAAGACAAAGGCGGCAAAAAAATTTTGTATTGTAGCTGCGGGTTCAGTAAAAATCCCACTGAAGAAGATGTTTCTACCCAAATCAAAGAAACCGCCACCGGAACGAGAAAGATTGAAATCGTCGAAAATATCGATGCGAATCCCAGAGTCAAAATCCGCTGCGAGAAGTGCGGGAATAATTTAGCTTCGTATTGGACGCAGCAGACACGGGGAGCTGATGAGCCGGAAACGCGCTTCTTCCGCTGCACCAAATGCAACCATACCTGGAGAGAGTATGCCTGAGCCAAATGAATTAGTGCAGGCACTTTCCCAGGATTCATTATTTCAACAGTGGCAGCAGCAGCATCCTGAGGGGTATCTTTCTCATCTATTTTGTGTTCTGGCGCCAGAACCGCAGAATTGGGAATTAGGGCATTATGATCCTGCCACCCAATTAATCACTGTGTTTGCCCAGCATGAAAATGGCTTTGAGATAAAACCCGCAGATGCGGTCTTCAAGGAAGAACATAACATCGTGGAAAAATTAGAAATAAACAAAGTCCAGATTCCTGCATCACGTGCTTTAGAACAATTTGCGCAGAAAAAGGAAGAATATTTTCCAAAAGAAGTACTGGGAAACGGCTTTCTGGTCTTGCAGACGCTGCATCAGAAAATATGCTGGAACTTCACGTTCATCACCAACACCGTGCGCTTCGTCAATCTTAAGATTAATGCGGAGACGGGAGCGGTGGAATCATCGGAGACTATTGATCTGGTGCAATCTCGCAAGTAACAAACCGGCTTCTTATTTCTCTAGTGGTATCCGCTTGCAGAATAGATGTTGCAGGTCAATAGTCTTTAAATAGTAAAATTAATTTCTATCTACTGATAGATGTGGGAAAAGGGGTGGTAGATTTTGAAAAATCCAATTTCTTTTAAGGCTCAGGCGAAATGCAAGAAGCTGGATGCTTTTCTTGAAGAAGAGAAAAAAGAGCCGTCAGCATAAAAGAAACCGACGAACAAAGTGACCCTGCCCGATTTCTTTTTGAGGACGCCAACGTCATCCTTCGAGTACTCTGATGATTTTATCTCTGCTCTTTAGTCCTGAGACAATCTCGACTTTAACACGCATTTCTTTCTTGAAGAATTTAATGACTTCTTTATTGGCTTTATCTTTTTCCGGAGGAGCGTGGATGTATAATCGTAAGTGCTCTCCATCTGCTGCTAATTCGTTCCTGCTGCTATTAGGAATGACACGCAATGAGAATTGCTTAGAGAGGTTCATGGATCGCCTCCACCACGTATAAGCGCATCCAGGCCAAAAAGAGCAGGGCCGCCACGACATGAATGATGGATGACGCTAAGGATGAGGAAACAAGAGATCTCACCGGCCACAGGAGAAGAGTAAGCACGATGGCCGTCAGCAGCATCAATAGTGCTGCTTTCCAGAGTTTCTTCTGATGCAGGCGGACCAGATGAAATCCCTCGCCAATCGAATTCCAGGCTTTATATTTCTCTGTAAAGACATAATAGATTAAAAATATCCAGATGAAGAACACCAGCATCAACAGGAAGGAAACAAGCGCATTCAGATTCTGCAGCACGGCGGTGAGCAGTTGGCTATGCCGGAAATAAAATGTCGGGCTAAGGGAGATCAGGCTCTTGAACAGAAAGCCAAAAAAAAGCTTAACGATTAAAAATAGGATCCCATACAGCAGAAGCGGAACAATGAGCGCCAGATTAAGCCCATTCCAGCGCCAATAGGTGCTTTTAGTCAATTTCTTTTCTCGTAACAGATTCCAGATCAATCCCTGCGACCAGGAATAGAAGAAAAGCGCAAACAACAGAAGCAGGATACTACCGGCAAAAGAGATTACGAAGAACCATTTCAAGTTAGCCATAAATGATGCTAATTGCTCCGGCTGATTCATCAATAACTGCTGTATTTCCTGCGGTGTTTGTCCCTGCATCAAAGCGGCGGATTGCTCTTTGACGTATCCTCCAAACCAGGAGAAGATGATGGCAATTGAACCTACCAAAAGAAGATCTATCAGGAAAATCGTCCAGAATTTCTCTCCAAGCCTGAATGAATGGAGATATTGGCGGAAGGCGGTCATAGGAAAGGGATCATTTTTTTAGTATAGCTAATGTGTCAAATATTCGAACATTATTCTACACATTTGCTTACAAGAAATGAAGAAACTACTTCATTTCTGTACCAAAAATTGCTTATCAATTTTCGTGTATTAGTAATTGTGAACAAATGTTCGAAAATAATTCACAATTACTATAAATAGCGGTTTGCCCCTAAACACTTTCACCTGTACTGCTGGCGGAAGCACATCAAAGACGCTGATGTCAATGCCAGAAAGCGGCGTTTGTCTTGACGTGCCCTGCGAACCGAACAAATACGCAGCCAGGATGTTTTTGTTTTTCTGCAGTTCTTTTGCGAAAGGGAACATAGGCAGTGAGGGAGGAGTATTCTATATAAATATTTCTACCACCTCCTCGATAGTGGCGGCCATTAATTTTTGAACATGTATGGTCGGTTCCTTTTTGAGTTAAGGAATTATACACTACACCTTCCTTACCAGAAAACCATCGTTCGAAATAGGAAGAATTTTCACCGGCGTTCCTGGCTTTAAATGAATGTGCTCTGCCAACTCTGCCGGAATGCCTACCACCAAACTTCTTCCACTTATGGTAACCTTTCGTTGAAACCCAAAAGCATATTCTTTCAGTTCGTCTGTTCTCATTTCCATCTCTTTTGCTTGCTCTTCCGTAAAAAATAGTTGAGCACAAGTCTGGCATTTGTACCCCTGAACATGATGAAGCGGCAACCCTTCTTCAAATTCATATTGAGGAATGGAAACTAACCTCATTTCCTTATCGCATTTTGCGCACAAAATACCTTCCACATTTTCTTTTAATTTTGCCATGTTTTTTTCCTCCTTATCGGGTAGGCGGTAATTACTTTTTCTTCTTCGTTTTCGTAGGCATAAATGATTACTATTTTCTTATCTTTAGCATCGAGTTCCTTGCCGTAGCGTAGTTCTCCTCTCACTACTTGTTTGATTATAAGCTTCCCGTATCTTAGACAATGCTCAACTTCTTCTTCGCTGAGATCACTATGCTCCATCTCATCTCGGGCATGAGCAGTGATAATCATGATAGTTCACTTACCAAGTAAGTGCTTTTCTTTATAAATATTTCTGAGAAGATTACCTTGAAACAATTACCAATCCGTATTTCTTCCCACCTGCCCGGAGGACACTCTCACTGAGCCGCCGCTTCCGGGCTTGCCGGCATTCTTCCAGTTGACTTGTCCAACGGAAGAGATATCGGTATCGAAGCAGACATCAGGTATAGGATCTGACCCGAAGCCGAAAGTGGGTTGGGTATTCGGCGCCTGATTCCATTTAATGCAGGCCTTACTATATTCCTTGGGAGAATATTGAATGATCAAATCACGGTCGCCTTCTCCATTCTTTAACTGGATTGGTCCGGCGGTATCGCCTTGGTAATTATAAATGGGGATAGAAGAACTGCCATCTTCGGGATAGAGAAGGACGTTGAAAGAGACGGCCACGCCATTTTCATCGATGAGAGGCGTAAGCGTTTCATCTCTCGGGGCTGTCACTCCCCAAGTCACTTTATAGAAATAGGCTTGCTCTGGTGTCTCTGCTCCTCCTTTATAGCAGAATTGGTCTTCCCGGCATTGTAATTGGCGCGCACAGATGGATGGCTCTTCTGCTTCTTCATCGGGATTCTGCTCGCAGAGAGTAGGAGAAGGTTTTTCCGAGCGTTCAATCTGGATGCTCGCCACAGCCTGATACGTTCCGGAGACAGTTTTTATCATGCCGACACCTTCCGGCTCGATGTCGTAATGGCTTTCGCAAATCGTCGAAGGGAACCAGTTGCTGCCGAGGAGAGGGGCAAAGGACTCGTCTGATGTTCTCTTCCAGTCCTGATACCAGTTGAAGTCTTGAAACAGGAAATTGCTCAACGCTGGATAGGATTTGACGGACTGGGTGACGGCGTAGACAGTTTGAAGTCCGGCACGAGCACTCACTACCCAGCCTTGGGAGAGCGTGTAGACGTTTTGCACGTTTTCCTTCTGGCTTTCTGTACATCCAGCACAATCCTGCTTTACTGTCTTTACTGTCTTTTCTGTTTTATCCTGTTTAGGAGAAATAGTGGTGATGGTGAACTCTCCGGTATATTTACCCTGCGTATCTACGTTTGCCGTAATTATTTCTCGAGTGCCATCTTTGGTTGTTTCCACCCCTTCAAAGTTTCCGGTGACAGCATTGAATAATTCGATTTCCTTGACTGTTCTCGTCGCTTCTGATCCTTCCAGATCAAATTTTTCAAGCTGTTGTCGGTTATCAGGCAGCGTACGTGTCCCTCCCGTCGCGACGAAGCAGCCATTTTTTTCTTTACAGCCACCTTTGCCGTTCTGGTAGTAGTCGCCTTCCCGCTCGCTCTTTTCCTTGGTTAATGTATTCGTGACAGTTTGTGTTAAGGTTTTGAAATTGGTGTTGGTGATTAAAGACTGAGATAGTTGAAGCTGGCCCAGAGGCTTATCTTTTTCTTTTTCCTCTTGAGTGGCATAGTAGGTCAGCCCTTTGGTGAGTGAACCCGCAGCCAACTCTTCACCAATATAGATTACAGAGCCATCCACCTGTATCGTTTTTTGTTCTTTCTGAGACACACCTTGCCGCGCTAGTTCCACACTCCCCTGCCTGAAGACGGTCGTGGATTTCTCGTTGTCCGGTACTTTTTCCTCATCCACCACTTTTTCCAAATCATAGATAATCGTCGTCAGACCGGTCTTATCAGTATGGGAAGTTATTGACCCGCCAACATTCAACGCGATTAGCGTCGTGCCGTCTTCTTCTTTATTAGATTCTCCCCAGTCAATTAGGTTTTTATAATTCTCATAGTCTTTCCCCAGAATCTGTTGTACTTCATAAGAAAATTTTACTGATGGCCCCTTGATGGCGGCACTCTCTTGAGGAATCTGTGTTCCGCCAAGAGCAATTGGTTGGGGAATAATTTTTCCATCTGTACCAAAGCAGCCTTCACTGACAGTACAAGTACACTCTCTTTCTTGACATTGCCAGCCGGAAAGATATGGCGTGGGTGTAATTCTTTTTACATTTAATCCCTCCGCCCACTCATATCCTTCTTTCTTCTCAAAAACTCCAGATACTCCACTATATTGTATCCCCTCTACTTCATTCCCTTGCGAGTCCCAAAGCTTATCGTCGTCATACCAATAGATTCTCTTTTCCCTCACTTCAAATACAAAATCAGCCGTTGCTGACACTTCTCCCGGCCTTAACTTAGCAATGTCTGCGGCGTCAAGTTCTATATTCTTGTTTCCATCTTCCGAGAAAAGTTTTTGCTTTTTTGGATCGTAGAATACATTTTTGTCATTGAGTTGACCTACGAATTGAAGTGGAGAAGGTACGGGTGCCGTTGCTGCCACTTCTTCAACAGCTACTTCCAATTGTGTTTGCATCTCTTTTTCCTTTATACCATCAAGCTCAGATTCTAGTTCTATTTTCTTCTGGTTCAGCTCGTCAATCTTTTGCTGCCTATCAAGACTTTCAAAAGCAGACTGCAAATCATCTGTCTCTGCTTCAACTTTCTTCACTTCTTCCTGGAGTGCATTCTTTTCCATTTGCTGCGCTACGGCAGAAACAGCACTCCCCAGTTGTTGTAACTTAGCCACGGTTGCTGCTTTCTGTACTTCCTCTCTCCCCTTCTTTTCCAAATCTAACTGAATATCTTCGAGTTCCTGCTGGGATTGGATTAGCTTCGCAAACTGCTCATTCTCGGCGTCTGTTCGTTTTTTTTGCTCTAGACTATCTATTACCGCTTTAGTGGTCGCGAGTGTTTTTTCCACGGCTTTTTTAGCTTTTTCTTGGTCTTCATCAAATTGTACCGCGGCTGCATTGAATTCCGTTTCCGTTGCCAACAACTCTTCCAAGTCCTTTTGAGAAATTTCCTGCGGGACAGCCGCCGGCTTTTGAGCAGCTAATGCCTTCTGCATTGCTGTATCATAACCCGATCCTGGTTCTGCTGCCTTTTTCAGTAGTGTTTGGTCAGAAACGTACTTGCCTTCAGCATCGAATAAGAGGCCTTGAGCATCAGTATAGATACTTTGTTTGTTGCCTTTTGAATCCAGAAATTCCCCCACAAAAAACGCATCATTGGCGGTATAGTCCTTTGGTTTTATTTTCTCAGGCGGTTTGCTTACAGCTTTTGGAAGTGGCATTGGTTTCTTTGCCTCGGCTGTTGGAGAAATTTCCTGCGGGACAGCCGCTGGCTTTTGAGCAGCTAATGCCTTCTGCATTGCTGTATCATAACCCGATCCTGGTTCTGCTACCGTTTTCAGTAGTGTTTTGTCAGAAACGTAATTGCCTTCAGCATCGTATAAGCGGCCTAGAACATCAGTATAGATAATTTGTTTGTTGCTTTTTGAATCTGTAAATTCTCCAACCAAATAAGCATCATTGGCGGTATAGTCCTTTGGTTTTATTTTCTCGGGTGCTGCTTTTGGAACCGGGGTTGGAGTTGCCACTTGTTGAGCCGGAGCTGCGGGAGGAGGCGCTCTTTTGGATTCTATCACTATCACTATTGGTTCAGGAAGATTTGTCACATCACCCCACTGTTGTCCCTTATCATCAGGAATCTTAACTGTTTCAGGAAATTGCATAGGCCATTCCTCTAATGGTTTACCAGTAACTATTGTGTTTGTATTTATGTCCAGTGTCCCTTTCCGTTCACCAACCTTTTCCATTCCAGAAATGGATTGTTTATATACCACTTGAGTATCGCCTTTTTTAGCGACCCAGTAATAATTATCATTATTGTCTTTATAACTCTTCAACTGGCCTTGTGCTGTTACGACAGGATACGACTTACCGCTTTTTATTATCCTCACTTCTGTTAGCGTCACTGCCTCAGCCGCTGCCTTCCCCGCCAACGCCCCCCGGTCAAACCATCCTTTTCCTGCCCTATTCTCCGGATTTCCCCACAAGAAACAGCTGATGGAACCCCAAAAGCCGGAACAAGATGATTTCTCTTCCGATTCAGCCTGAGCTACAGTCAAGAGAGGAGTAAGTAACAAAACAAGTACCAATACGCTCACTAACCTCTTTTTGCTCATCTTTTCCTCTTAGGATATGAATTAGTATTTAAATTAGTTTCCGTACTTCTTGGACTAATTCCTCTTTGGTGGGAAGACATAATTTATATTTCGACGCAAAGATATGCTTATTATCTTCTGGAAGGGTATATCTAACGATTGCCTCTTTCTTGTCTGCACATAACAAAATGCCTAAAGTAGGATTCTCATCTTGCTGTTTAACCTGCTGGTTGTAATAGTTAACGTACATTTGTAACTGGCCTAAATCCTGATGGGTTAATTTCCCCACTTTAATCTCTAAGATAACAAAGCATCGTAAGATTCTATTATTAAGAACCAAATCAAGATAGAAGTGTTCATCTTCTATGGTTATTCTCTGTTGTTGAGAAACAAACATAAATCCTTTCCCAAACTCTAAGAGAAAATCATTTAAATTGTTGATGATGGCTTCTTCTAAAGAGGTTTCAGTATATTTTTCAGAAGGCCCTACATTTAAAAATTCCAAAACATAAGGGTCTTTAACAATATCTTCCGCTTTATTCACCATCTGGCCTTTCTCAGCAAGTTCGAGAACTCCTTTTTTGTCTTTACTTAAAGAGAGACGTTCAAACAACATAGAATTAATTTGTCGATCTAATTCTCGTACGCTCCACTTCTCTTTATCCGCTTCCATTATATAAAATTGCCGAGCTTGCTTGTCTTCTACCCGCATAAGTAGGCAGTAATGGTTCCACGACAATTTCCAAGACAGTGTCGCGGATTTTGGAAAAAGAAGATAGAATTTCCGCATTCTTTCCAGATTATCGCGGGAAAACCCTTTTCCGTATTTTCTCCCCAAATCCAAAGCTAGGGTATCCAGAAGTTGACTTCCATATGTCGCTTTTTCTTTTCCCTGTTGTTGAAATTCAATGATGTATTTACCTATTTGCCAGTAGGCGGTAATAAGAGTTTGGTTTATGTGGGAATAAATCTTCTTTCTAGCTTCAATTAAAAGAGAGCCCACTGATTCTATTAAATGCTGGTAAGTTTTAGATAAAATTACTCTGTTTTTTCTTTTCATTCTAAACCCCCTTTTACTTTCCCGCCGCTCCCCTTTCAAACCAGCCCTTCCCGGCTCTCGCTTCGGAACTGCCGAAGAAGAACTTCCCGACTTTGCACCAGAAACTGCACTCTTTAGTCTGCGTTTCTTCCTGTGCCAGAACAAAGAATGAACTAAGCAACACCAGAAGTACAAACATCACCATTGCTTTTTTCATATTATACCCTCGCAATCCAAAGGTCGGTTCTTTTATACTGAACGTTCGTATCTTTAAGCAATTTTGTGAATATTCCTGCCCTCCTAAATGGGACTATAATCACAGCCATACCCGCCTTCCAGCCATTATACTTTTGTACTAGGCCAATACTTTTTGAAGTATATTTCTTCCTTTTATATTCTTTTTCTGTCATGTGACCATAGAGGATTCTCGTAAGCCTGGTTCTCATTCCCTGAGGACAGTTAGTCGTATCATACTGGATGAGCGAATATGGTTCTAATCGTAATTTTCCAGCTTGCACTTCCAGCCGCGTTCCATATAACACAATTCCTTCTTTCATGACATTTTCAATAAAATTAGGGTCTAAGCCAGAAAATTGCCTGTCGGTTAAGATGCTTTGAATAGTTAGATTATATTTTCTTCCTATTTTCATCAGAATTTGATTTAATTCTTTCTTTGCTCCTTTTTTCTCCAGAACAAGTAAAATATCAAGGTCTGACCGCGAGTCTGCTTCCCCCCTGGCAACGGAACCAAAGAGGATAATGGCGACCACGCTTTCGATAGTAGAAAGCTCCTGGGCTAACTCAAACACGATTTCACGAAATTTGGCCGGAATCATTTTCTTAGTATTAGTATTACGCATTTATAATATTTGTGCTTTTCGTAGTATTGGCAAACAAAAAGATTCTATCTGCTGAAAGAGTTGCTGTGCGGCCAATGATCGTTCACCATTTATTTTTCCGCCATAGAGCTGCCCCGGCCGGATTTGGTTTTCCAGCTCTTGAAATTTTTGCCAGATTTCTTTCGTATTTTCACCGAAGATAGTTTTATTCTCTTCGAGGTATTGACGAACAAGTTGGTGTTTATTGATATGTATCCTCTGTAAGGCCAAGCAAGATTCGATAATGTGAAAACTCGCTTCAAACGAAGCCTCAATTCTCGTCATTGGAGAATTGTCTTGATTATTCGCATCTTTTTTGAAGAGCTTGTATTTCTCTACATGAATCTCTAAGGAGGACATAAAACTAATTCACCCCTGCATTTTTATCAAACCATCCTTTTCCTGCCCTATTCTCCGGATTTCCCCACAAGAAACAGCTGATGGAACCCCAAAAGCCGGAACATTCGTTTTCATTATCTTGAGCCAGAGTTAAAGGAGATAAGACTAATAAAAACAGTACAAACACGCTCACCGCTTTTTTCATTTTAACAATTTTAATAATAATTGAATAATTGCTTCAAAGCTTTTATAATTTTCCTTATGATAATCATAGGCAACCCTTTCACCGTAATACTCTAGTCTATTTCTTAAATAGCTCATTTGTTGAATTACGTTAACTTCGGCATCATGTCCATATTTTTTGTTGAAAAAAGTAAACAAGCATTGATGGTTTTTTGAGCGCATTCCTTGTTTGAGCATTAAAGCAACAAGTAATTCTTTAATGATTTCGTAGTAATTGTCAAAGATAAAGCTAACATTTTTTTCATCAGCTTTAAGACTCTTTACAAAATCCAACCTTTCTAACGCCATCTCAATAATCGAATTGATTTTCTCAGTATCAACACTAACTCGGCGAATAAATTTTTCTTCACATTCCGGCCAAGACATTAATTCGTTCATTTTATCGTAAAATACCCCTGTAGCTTAATTCCGTTAACCACATTGTTGAGTAAATGGGTGGGTAGTTTGGTAATTTTAGGTTTGGTAAATAATTGTATTTTGTGGCCTAGTGATCTTTCAAACATGGTTAAGTCAAGTTTCTTTTCCCTGGCACATTCAACAAAAAAGTCTATATCGCTTTCTTTTACCGATTCGCCTTTCCTAAAACTGCCAAATAAAATTATGGCAGAAGCAGCCAGTTCTTTTTCTAAGTAATCAATGAGGCCGGTATCAGCCATTCTTTTAATATAATAGTTTGTTTTCTGAAAACGATTATGCCAATTATCAATCCACTGGTTATTTTTAGATACAATATTTTCCACTTTAAGTTTTTGTAACTGATATTGGACTGTTGACCTGCTCAAGCCGGTCTTTGCAGCTAATTCTCTCACCGTAAATCTGCCAAGAGGATTAACATAAAAAAATTCTAGTAGTCCATCTTTTTTGGACTTAAGTCCAATATCTTTAGACAATTTTTTAACCATTTCACGCCAGCGCCCTTCTCTCAAACCAGCCTTTCCCAGCCCGTGCTTCTGAACTGCCCCACAAGAAACAGCTGATGGAACCCCAAAAGCCGGTACAGGAAACAGAAGTAACTTCCTCCGCTAACGTAATCGTACTCATAACTACCAAGAACGCCATTAGTACCGCTATCAGCCTCTTTTTCATGGGATAAGCACAGTAATATCTCCTCATTTAAATTAGTTTCTTTATCTCCCGTTCTAATTCTTCTTTGGAAGGCAAATAAAGCTTGTACTTGGAAACAAACAATTGATTAGAGATTCCGCCTAAAGCATATTCTACAAAAAAGTTATTCTTCTCCGCAGCGAGGATTATACCTATTGGCTCTCCATCACCCACGCTCGTCTCTTCCTTCTTAAAATAATTAAGATACAGGTTCATCTGTCCGATGTCGTTATGGTCTACTTTCCCCATCTTTAAATCAATTAAAACAAAGCACTTCAGTATCCTGTGATAGAATACCAAATCCACATAAAAATGCTGCTGGTTTAAAGTTATCCTATACTGACGTGCAACAAAAGTAAATCCTTTTCCTAACTCTAGCAGAAACATCTGCAAGTTATCTATTATTTTTTGCTCAAATTCTTTTTCTGTAAGATCGAGCCCTGGAGGCACGCCTAAGAATTCAAGCACATAAGGATCCTTGACCACGTCCTTTGGAGAAGAAACAGATTGACCGCCAGTCGACAGAGCCAGAACTTTACGCTTATCCTTGCTTAGCGCCAACCGCTCAAAAAGCATAGAATTAATCTGCCGAGATAATTCCCGGACGCTCCATTTTTCATCTATGCATTGTTTCTCGTAAAAGCTCCTCGCCAGGTCGTCAGATACATTTAGTAATTCGCAATAATGCGACCAGCTCAATTTTCCAGACGCTGTCTGGATTTTTGGATATTTAATGAAAAACAGCCTCATTAAATAAGTATTGCTCCTGCTAAACCCTTTTCCATGACGAAGCCTTAAATCTTGGGATATTTTATCTAATAGTTTACTCCCATACTCTGCTTTTTCTTTTCCTTTCTGTTCATATTCCACAATAATCTTTCCGATTTCCCAGTAAGCCTTGACTAAAGTTTGATTTGCGCGATAGTATACTTCTGTCCTAGCCTTTTCTAATATCACTCCTACGGAATCGAGAAATACACGGTAATCGGTATTTTTTTTAATGATAGGGTTCATTTTTAGTTTCCCGTCGCCTTCCCCGCCAATGCCCCGCGGTCAAACCAACTCTTGCCGGCTCTTGCTTCGGAACTGCTGAAGAAGAACTTCCCGGCCTTGCACCAGAAACCACATTCTTTTGCGGTCTCTTCCTGCGCCAGAACAAAGATAGAACTAAGCAAAACCAACAGTACCAATACCCCCAGCATCTTTCTCATCTGATAAACTCTTTATAATTCTCTCTTAAATATAAGATTAACTCCCTTTTAGTTCTTGGCAGTTTTGCTTTCAATTTTAACTCCAAAAACTGAAAACATAGCTCTACAAAATCATGGGTGGAATTAAAAGCGTCAATCACCTCCTTTTCTTCAAACTCTTTAAGATGTATTCTGCCATGTTTATCCACTCCATAACGAGAAGTGATATAAAAATTTTCCAAAATACTCACTCTAATCATTAGCTTTTCAAAAGATTTTCTTAGATTACCAGAACTGGGGACAATCATCTTTTGCAGAAAATCCGCGTACTTATGCTCATCAGCTAACACCATCGCCAGTAAAGATAAGCAGGCCTTACTGGCCTTTTCACTAGCCTGTTGGGAATGGAATATGACGAGGCTAAACATCTTTTTTTCTAACAGCATCTCCGCAGCCAGTACATCATCTACTGCATCAATAAGGTAACGTATAGCCTGACCCTCATTGAGCGATTTTCCAGCCAATGTTTACACCTCCTTTTGTTAAGACTTGTACTTTTCCTGCCTGTTCCTTAAACTGCAAAGAATAGTCTTTCCCATAAATCAATCTATGCTTTTTACCAATCTCATACAAAAAAGGCGAGGCATAATTTAAATCGTCTTCTTCCATAAAAACAATATCTACTGGCTTGTCCAGCTTAGGCATTAATTCTGTTTTAATTTTTCCGGCAATTTTCCAGTCTTCTGCCATCTTCTTTGCAGTGAGAATGAGAAGGTCATAATCATTGGCCTTTTTAAGCGATTTCACTGCGCTGCCGAATAAGATGATGGCTTTAAGATTATGCGGACTTACTTGTCTTTTTATCTCCTCTTCGATAAAGTTTAAAGGTGAAACCATGTTAACCCACCACTGCTCCCCGGTCGAACCAGCTCTTGCCGGCTCTCGCTTCGGAACTGCTGAAGAAGAACTTCCCGGCCTTGCACCAGAAACCGCGCTCGCCGGTCTGCGTTTCTTCCTGTGCCACAGCAAAGATAGAACTAAGCAAGACGACAAGTAAAAGCAGACCTAATATTTTCCTCATTTTAGCACGCTATCACAATATTGCAATCCTCCTGATTCAAAATCGGCTTTCACCGTGGTGATAAGATTGGCGATCTGTTCCAGATAATCAACCCAACTCCAGATATAAGTGCTGTAGGAACAAAATGACGCTGCCTGCCCGGAGACGGGACAAGCCAGCCCGCAGTAAGCTATATTCACTGTATGAACCAAGGCAATTGGATCCTTCCAGGCATCTCCCAGAGCCCGGATAGTTGAATCCCAAAACTGCGAAAACGGAAAAATGTACCATAATTCACCGACGAAATACTTACAGGTCAACAATCCTTCCAGCTCGTTGCAGCCGGAAACAGTGGTCAATCCCGCTTTCACTTCATTTTGCAGGCAATAGATCTTTCTACATTTGATTTGACGATATTTATCTAAATTCTTCACGATGCCCGGCACGCAGAGCGTCGCCATGGACAAATACAAATTCTGTCTCACGTCCCGCCCTGGCTTGAACTGTCCTTCCACCGCTCCTAATGGACTAGTTGGGCTTTTCAAAATTTCCAGATTATACATTGACAGCACGGTTTCCTGCCATTTTCCATACCACCCTAATTTTTCGGGAGTGGGGCGGCAGGATAACACTTGAATAGGCACATCAATCCAACCCACGCGAGTATCGAGGTTTTTTTCAACAGTAGTCAATCCGAAGCACTCTGCAACCGATAGAGCCTGTCCGCCAGGGAGCGGCTTAAAAGCGTCTGTGGCTGTCTTTGCTGAACTCACTAAAGATATCGCTCCCGTCACCAAATGCACCGCCTGCACGCCATAATCAACCCACACCAATATTTTCTGCATCGTTCCGATGGCTCCCCACAATCCCGTCTCCACCGCCTCTTTCTCCTTCTTAATCAACTCCTCTAAATTCTCATCCTGCGCCCCCAAGGTTGAAAATCCAAAAGGAACTTTTATCATAACCTCCTGATTCTCAATGCCCTGCACCACTTTCTTTCCCGCCTGAGAACTGATTTTCAGTGAGCATTTATATTTGATTTCCCTCGTCGTAAACACGTCCGTCTGCTTGATACCAAATAATTCCCGTCCATTAAACGGCTCAAACTCGAGGATGATTTTTGGCTTGGGCAGACTCTCTCCTGCCGTACTCACACCGCCATATAACAGGCTCCTGCTCAGCACCGGCGCATTCTCATCCTCAGAAGTGCAATCGCCTGCCAATCCCATCTCCAGCACTTTCACCTCATCCGTAGCCGGTTTTAACTTCACTTCTATCGGAATGCGCGCTTTGGCCAGCTGCGTCACATCTAAATCCACAAACAGAACCAACGGCGTCACTTTCGCCACGCCCCAGAAATCAGGATTCGCTTCCTCCTCCACACCCAGCAACTCAACATTATACTTCCCTCTCTCGCCGGACTTCACATTCCTCGGTGATACTGTCCATACGCCTGCATTTCCTGCTGTATCAGACACCCGTATCTCCAGCGGCACCAAACTATCGTATCCGCTTTTCACCGCAGGCGTTTCCAGCACGCAATTCCAAGCCGCTTCCTTCTTCTCACAAGCCTCTTCCGTAAATTCGATCCAACCCGCAGGAACATCCCCTGTTTCCAGATACAACTGTTCCGCGTCCATCACCAATTCACGTGCATCCAGCAGCATCCGCAATCCACTAAACTCTTCCACTCTCAACTCCACATGAAAAACATCCTTGCTCTGGAAATAATTATGTTTCGCACCAGAAGTCACACCGTACAATTCCACGCCGGCAATTTTCGGAGCCGTATTATCCGCCTGTACTTCTATAGTCTCCAATTTACCCTCATTACCGACGTTATCTTCCAATTGTGCGATGGTCACGCGAGCTGTATCCTGCGAGCCAAATCCTTTGCTCACTTTCCAGCGGCACTCAAACGCCTCGCCATCGTGCTCACAGGCATCCGGCTTCTGCGCGGTGCTTCCTCCGACTTCACCCAAATCCAGTTTCACATGATTTTCATCAATACCGGCGCCCACTTCTTTCACCCGCAGCACAAACACATTATCGCCATCTTTCACAAAACTCTGTTCCCCGTAATTCCGCTGCGTCCCAAAATACTCCGTCTCCGGGGCGGCACTATCCTTAGTAAACGAAGGAGGAGTGATGGTCTTCACTTCTTCATTGCCTGCATCGTCAACTGCCGTAAAGGTAATGGAGATGCTTTCCGCCGGCTGGAATTTCACTTTTTCCCAAGTACAGGAATAGACGTTCAGCGTTCCGGTGAGAGCGCATTTCCCCGGCACATCCTTCATTGCTCCCTGTTCCGAACTCGCCAGAACCTCTTTCAGCGCGTGCTCCGTCACATTAATCGTAACATCACTTTCCGCTTCAAAACTGCCGATGAATTTCCCAAAATCCACCAATGACAGACTATTTTCCTGAATACTTGGCTTCACAAAATCAAGTGTCAGCGCCAGCGGATTGCTCGTCGCGCTATGCCCGAATCTATCCTCTGCGCGGATTTTAAACGACCGCGTTCCTTCTCCGGAAACACTCGCTTTTAATATTCCCGCAGACTCGCTCTCTGCAAAATTATAACTGCATTGCTCAGTTCCCGGCTCAGTTCCAAAACTAGAAATCGTTTGCAGCACCTCATTACTGCCAGCGTCCACAATCTCTATCTTCTGCAGTCCCACACAGGGCGTTCCTTCTTCAACCGTAAAACTCATCCTTACTTTTTCTTTCTCCTGGATCACGCTCTCCAGATTCACCGTAGGAGCATCGCCATCAACATGAATCGCTGTGCTATCTGAAACTCCTCCGGGAACATAACTCACCTCAAATGTATACGAGCCTGATTTCACACCATTGCTCAATGGACTGACGTATTCGCAGCTCACGCCAAACGCTTCCGCACCGGAACAGGAATTAAATTGAACCTCATTAGTCCCGATCGTAATCTTCATCTCTTCCGGGTTCACTGTCTCCACGGCAGATACCTGTGCCTGCACTGTCCAGACATCGCCTGCGCCGTCAATAAAATTCTCGATGCCAACTTTCCCGGTATTTTTCGTGATCTGCACCGACGCCGCAGAAACATCCACCGAATACAGTGGAAGACCCACTACCAAAGCAATAATCCACAGTGCCTGCATCTTTCTCCAGTTCAAGTTCATGTTCCACTTCATGTAAAGCTTGGCTCCAATTCTTTTCGCACTTGTTGAGACAGATTGCCTAACTGCCCCATCACCTGCAGATCTTCCAGCACCCGTTGATCGGCAGGCACATTCTTCTCATCAAATCCTAACACATAAAACGTGATTTTATCTGATCCATAGAGCTGCTCAGGTGTTATTTTCACATAAGTCTTGGGCGTATCCCAGCTCACCTGCCCCACTAACAGCGAATCTAACACCTGCTCCTGAAATGTAAAGCAGCAGCCATCAACATCAAAACAGGCCACCGCTTCCGTAATCCCGCTGGTGCAGCGTTCTCCTTTGGGAATCGCCACTGGTTCTGTACTCGTCACCAGACCTGTCACTTCATACAGTCCGGGGACTAATTGCACTTCCGCCTCCGCCTTTCCTTTCAGCTGCGCACTCGCCATTAGCTCATCACCTAAGACAAATGGATTCAGATCGCCTACCCGCCGCAGCATAATAGTCGCATCTTCCTTCTCATTCAGATTTTGGACGCTATTTGAAAAAACCCAGCGATGTTTCTCCTTCAGTATCGTGGGGGTATAAGAATATAATTCCTCGCCGCCAAATAATCCCTGCGTCGTGCATTTCACACCAACACATTTCTCCAGATTTTTCTTTTTCACGTCCACTTTAATAGTTCTCAGTTTATGCATCTCCATGACCTTCTCTGTCCATCCCGCAACGGCATAGCCAATAACTCCTGGCGTTTCTTTATAATGATAGGTATCCAGCGGATAAAAATTCGTCAAATATTCGGCTTTCACGACGCTTCCCACCCCGCCATAGACAGCTGGATATTTCACCGCCAGCCCGCCATGAGCATCGGTCAATCCCATCACGCAGTCGCCCTGCTCCGGAACAGAAAAGCCGATCTGCACCGCTTCTAACGGCTCTTTGGTAAAGCTGTCTACCACCACGGTCTTTATCAATTCCGTGTTCCGCTTGTCGCAGACCATGCTCTTTCCCAGGGCGACAATCGGCGGCGGCAGGACCTCTCCCGAACGGGGAATCTCATTGTTGCGGATAGTGGCTTCCAGCGCAAACAGAAACGTAAAGCCTTCCCCTTTCAACGCTGCGGGATCACGGATGGTAATCAGCACCGGATAGCTCAGATCGTAGGTCGTGTAATAATGCTGCGTCGCGAACTGCAGTGCATAATAATTCACCGGCGTAGAACTCGGGCCAATCTGTCCGCTTTTGTCATTCGCATCAAAATAAAGCTCCCAGCCGAAATAATCAAAACTCACTTCTAATCCGGATCCTTTCTCCAGAGGGATAATAGTATTATCATAATTCTTCTGATGCAGATCACTCAGTTCCGCAACCGCACCTTTTCGATAATCAAAGCGATAAAAATCCCTGCTGGCCAAATACCGTAATACCGGAACATACGACACTAATAAGCCTTTCATACGTTCTTTAATCTCCGCTTCACTCCAATACACTGTCGGAATCAAATCAAATGTCATCGCTTCCATCGGCGGCAGCTTGTCCACTGCCACACCGCCGTAACTGGAGATCAAGTCCAAAGCCTGCCGCTCGATAAAACTGGCAGTGCGTTCTACGTCGGCTAACTCAGCTGCTGTCTCATAATATTTCTTCAACTCCAGCGGCACTTTAACATAAAACTGTTCCATCTTTTGTTCAGCTGTTCCTCGCCTTGCGGTCAGCGGCATCTCCAGCCAGAAATTCACGGTATTATCACCGATGATAACCTGCACTTCCCTCCCTCCTATCTCTTCACTTTGCTCAGGCAGCTCTACGGTAAATCCCTGTTGCGTAAAGGGAGCATACTCCTGCAGGCAGTCCGCGAGCTTCTCTTCCACGAATCGTGAAAGCTGCGCTTCAATGCTCAGGACGGGATCTTCCTTGTTGTAGAGCTTCGGCTGCAAGGTCGCAAACTGCACCACCAGCTCAGCATTTGGTTTCACATTATAATGCCAATATGGCACTTTCAATGGTTCCAGATTAAGGCCGTCTGCGTCGGTGGGATTGGTTGCAGAATACGTGCCCACTAACTCTGGATAAAGATAGCCGCCCTGTTGGCCGAGAATATGCAGGCCTTTGATGCCCACCTGGGAAAGGCAATTCTCAGTGTACGTCTGAATGGGCTGGAATTCCTGCGGTACTTGGGCAATGACTGGTTCGCCTTCGGCGGTTACTTTCTCTTTCACCACTTTTTTCGTGACGTAGGTTACGCCGGCAAACGTAAACAGAATGACGATGCCAATAATAATGAAGATAGTTACCTGTCCTTTTCTGTCAAGTCCTTTCCTAGTGGATCTTTTTCTGCCGATGGGGTTATCAAAATTCCTAAAACTAGTACTATCTCCGCGCCTCTTTTGTACGTCCATTGTAATAGGTGTAAGGAAAGAATGAGGATATATAAAGGTTTTGTGCGTGGCGTTGCACAAATTATTGACTTTTTTGTCTCACTTTTTACCACAAGAAATTTAATGAGAAAGGCCTTGTTGTACTATTACCAATAGGAATGTCCCATGGGATTTTTCATACCTCACGAGCAAGCAGCAGTGGTTAAGTACTTAGTACTTAGTGAGCCGAAAGGCTACATGGGAAAAAGTCCAGAGGACAATTATCTGAATCGGGCGATGAGCAGAGCGATGGGCACATCTACGCCGATAAGAACGGAGCGAAATGTAACGACGGATTTGTATACATCTGCAACGGGCATAACTTCAGATCTGTATCAGATATCAATCTCGCCGGGAGCACTCCCGGGAAAGTATGCAGCTTCTACTGGCTATGATGTTGGATCCGGTTACCGGCATTAAAACGGCTTTTGAATAAATTCTTTCAATGGAAGCATATTCTTCCCGCTCGTCGATGCTGTAATCAGCAAAGGAGTAAACGCTTTATGTTTTTTCAGGAATTCTTTTAATCCCTCTTGTTCCCGTTCGGGGATCTCGTCTGTGGCAGTGACATTAATGGCGGTCTTTTCTACAATAAAATCAACCTCGTTTCGTGCAGATGACCAATAATGAACATCGGGATATCTCGCAGCCAGATGAATTAAAACAGTGTTTTCAAACATTTGCCCCCTGTTTTTCATGTACTTCACACTCACCACGTTAATTAATCCATTATCCAGCACGTATAATTTTGGCAGTTTGGTGACGTCGTGCCTGGTTTTGAGAGAATAAGAGAACCAAGAAACCTCATACAGAAGATAGGCTTCAATGAGATAGCTGACATATAATGAGACGGCTTTCTGAGAAATGCCAAATATTCTCGCGAGTTTGCTGATGCTTACTTTACCGCCGGCCGCACTTATCAAATACGTTGCAATTTCCATCAATTGCTTGGTATTCCTGATGTCATGCCTATCCACCACATCTTTATAAATAATGTCCGTGAGGTACTGCTGAAGCAGTGTCCTTTTCTTAAACTCTGAAGGCTGCAATACCACTTCGGGAAAACCGCCAAACTCTAAATATTCCTGCAGGGTCCCGGTACTGCTAAAAGAGCAGAACTCTGAGAAAGAAAGCGGGCGAACGATAAAAGTGAGATTTCTTCCGGTCATCACGGTAGACGATTCTCGCAACATCAGCTCCGAAGATGAGCCAGTCACCACAAACTTAATTTTTTCCTGGCGGTCGTAGTACGTTCTAATCCATGTTTCCCAACCTTTGATCTTTTGCACTTCATCAATGAACATATACACTTTTTCCCGATTTTTGGTATGCTTCTGATACGTTTTGAGAATTTCCTCCAGAAGGTCAACTTTTAAATGAGGGGCGAAATTGTAATCCTCCAGGTTGAGATATAAAATCTGAAGCGGATTTGTACCCTGGCTTATCAGTTCCTGTATTAATTGCCTCAAAATCATAGACTTGCCGGAACGGCGGATTCCTTGCAGGATCAGTACCTCTTTATTGTCTATAAAAGGATAAATCCAGTTAAGGTAATTTGGGCGGGGAATTCCCGCATCCAGCGGTTTCTGCCAAGGGTTCCATTTTTGCAGCACTTCGACGATGATAGAGGTATCCATAGCCTAGCATATTTCTCATTTATTTATAAATGTTTCTATTAAGATGAGAACCTATATAAATAAAATTAAATTCTATTTATTAAATTTATAAATGTTCTTCTTATAAGTAAGTATAGCCATGGAAAAAGAATAACTGGCTCTGGCCATTTTTTTAAAAAGAATCTAAAGAGGCCAGAACCCAGGTCAGCCGAGGGATTTCCCTAGGGGATGTCCGCCTGCCGCCGGTGGCGTTTGCCTTGGAAAGCGAAAGAGCCGCAACCAGTTTTCAGAATTATTTTGAAATAATATGGGAGACCGCTCAGAAATAGCCGTAATACTTCAGCATCCTGAAGTGAAGCGTTACCATCTTCTCGCCTCTGGATGTTTTTATCGAGGACAGACACAAGAAATGAAGCAACAACTTCATTTCTGTGCTGAAAACGAATCGTTGTTTGTTTTCATGCATCTCCGTAAGAGACAACCCTCTGTCTGTTCGATACTTTCTTTGAAGAGGCTCGACCTGCAAGTATCCTATGCGAGATTCTCAGGTGGGGCACTCACTCCGTTCGACCCCACGACGATAGGTTGTTGCACTATGGGGGATTTTTCCGCAGAAATATCCCCCTGACGTACGACTCGCCTAGTGTAACTGGCGGCGTGACCTTATGATGGTAACGCTTCATATTGCTGAAGTACTACAAATAAAATAGCCGGAATATTTATAAATACATACATGTATACATACAGCTATGACCAAAGTAATCTCTATTTCCGATCAAGCATATGGAGAGTTGAGCGGCATTAAAAATACTGGAGAGTCTTTTTCAGGAGTAATTTTGCGAGTCGTGCAGAAGGAAAAACGAAAATCGTTGCTGGATTTTTTTGGAAAATGGCCGGGAAGTAAAACGGAACTTGATTCAATAAAAAAGGAATTGGAAGCGGCTAGGAGAACGTTTAAAACAAGAGATGTGGCTTTCTAATGTACTGCTTTGATACAAACATCGCCATAGATATCTTCCGTGGAGATAGGGCGTTGCGAAGAAAGTTAGAACTGGCTCAGAAACTGGGCGTCGATGTTTCCATAACTTTATTATCACTATGTGAACTGCTGAAAGGAGCGTATCTTTCTTCAAGGAGAGACGAAGCCTTAGCCTTGATTCAGGAATTCGCAAGAAATATTACTCTTCTCAATCTAAGCGGAAAGAGCTGTGAATTGTTTGCAATGGATTATGCATACCTTAAAGAGAAAGGAATTCCATTACCAGAACTGGATTTGCTTATTGGCAGTGTCGCCAAGGCAGAAGGAAAGATATTCGTAACGAGGAATGCCAAACATTTCAATACCATACCGGACTTAAAAGTTGAAGTATGGTAATCTCACACCGTAAACAATCCCGAACTGCTGAATTTTCCTAACACGTATTCCTTCTGGTAGAGCAGGCGAACCAATACTTCGGTTAAGGCAAAGGCATCTTTATAATTCAATAACGCCTGGAGCTGTTTCTCAGAATAGTGAAAATCCTGAAAGAACTTATGGCAATATTCTTTCTCGCGTTCGGCGTGCTTCTCGTATTCCTTCCACTGATGATGCAGGCGGCAGTCATACTTCCGTACGATTTCAGAATAAAGTTTCATCGGATGCATCTCCTGCGGATCCCACTTTGTCACTTCCCACAGGCCTTTGGTCTGGAAGGTATAGCGATGAAAAGCCAATTCAAGAATGGGAACTGTCTTCCGGATGCCTTTCTGCAGATTCTGATAGCAGATGTTCACAAAGGCATCATAGGTCGCCTTGCAGCATTTGTTGAACAAGCGTTCTGTCGAAGACCATTTCTGCCGTGAACCCAGCCCCACGAATTCATGTTGCTCGAGCAGATGCTCTTTGGCGCTGTTCAAAATAAAAATATTCTTAAAGCATTGATACAGCTTTTGCTCGTCGGTAAATTCGTTAAGGGAAAGGACGTTATGGGTGCGGTCCGCTAATTTTACCTGAATCGCCCGCTCACGAATGGCTTTATCGGGATGGGTGAAAATTTCAGTGATGTAATGGTAATAATCATGGCGCTTGTGGTTCGTGAGTACGATTGCCAGCTCCATGATGGCGCGAATGTCGTCTTCCGGAATCCGGTTCTGGCTCGCTTCGGCAAGCAGTCCTTCCTGCAATTCTCTGATGACCTGGCGTTCATACTGTTCGAGGACTTTGATGTCAGCAGTATTTTCTTCTTTCTTGAAGAGGTCTACTTTTTCTTCAATGAGGTCGTGGATCAACCCCGCGCTAAAGGTAAGATAGTCCATAATATTTGCTTTTTGCAGGTAGAGTACGATGTTCAGCGGATGAATGAAAGCATTCTTGCCGTTTTTTCGCCGGGGGAAATGGATGTATTCCTTTCTTGTTTTGGTGTACAGAAAAGAGAATAATCGTGATTGAGGTGTCGGGATAGCGGTCAAGAAGGCAGAGAGAGGCATAATTTTGTTTACGGGCTGCCAGAAGTCGAGAATCCGAAAAAACGCATATTCTGGTGTCGTTTTCATGTGTGAATCACGCTCAGGGGAATGATCAATTCTTCTCTGCTCAAGCCGCCGTGATTGCCGCGAAAAAAATGCTGCTTCTCTTTTTTCATGAAATCACGGAGAGCATAATTCTGTTTAGGGAGGAGGATATGGGTTCCGATTCTGTGTTTGATAGCGGGATGCGCTTTCCCCAAGCCAAAATATCCTTGTTCAAGGAGATCAGAAGAACGATACCATACGGCGTATTTTTTCAGTTTAGTCTCACAGAACTGTTCAAACTGCAGTTGATATTTCTGCTCTACGATGCAGAAGACCGCCCGTGGCTCGCCCCAGAACGAAGAGCAGTGAAATTTCTCCGGTTGCATCATCAGGCCCTGCTCCAGTTCCATCTGTCCATGATCGGCGGTGATGAGAAGAGTCGTATCTGTCCCTTTGAGATGTTTGACTAATTTTTTAAAATAGTCATTCAGATGCCGGAAATGTTCCCGCGCTTCTTTGCTGTTGTAGCCTTTGGCATGACAGACGTCATCAAATAATGGCCAATATGCATAAATGTATTTTGGATGATCCTGTTGGCATAATTGTTTGAGCTTATGGAATAATCCGGCAATGCTTCGATAGCCGACAAGTGTTGCGCCTGCACAGGCCGCTTTATTGTACCCTAATTTTAGATACCCTTTGGGCAGGATGCAGTACGACTTTCTATTTATCTGCTGATAGACGGTTTTGAACGGCAGCAGTGTTGAGGGATGAACTTTGATTTTCTTTCTGTCTTTTCTGGTGATATACGGCAAAACAAGCGCAATTTCATCCAGCTGCTCAAAATAGGTGAACCAGCCGGTGATGCCATGCTGCTGCGGCGCCAATCCGGTCATGATGGTCGTGATGGCCGATGCAGTTGTGGAAGGAAAGACTGACGTTATTTCTCCTTTCAGATAGCGATGAATGACACTGCCAGTAGCATAGTTCCTCAGGAATTCCATGCCTAAGCCGTCGATGAGAAATAAAACGACGGTTTTTGGATTCGTGATTTGTTGCGGGGGAAGGATTTTGAGCGGGTCATACTGGCTCTTTCCGCCGAAGGCCTGCAGGATGGAACTTGTCAGATTGACGAGGCTGCCGTCATGATAGTTTGGTTTGAGCATGGGGGTAATAAAAAGCGCGGTGTTTTAATATTTATCTGAAATATGTAGACAGAGTGCCAAGTGCCCTATAAACTTATAAAGTACAGCTGAAAAATGGATTTATGCATCTCATCCACAACGGGGATACCGTCACGCTTCATTATACGGGAACATTAGCTGACGGCGCCACCTTTGATTCTTCTGCCGGCCGTGAACCGCTGCAATTCACCGTCGGTTCAGGTCAAGTGATTGAAGGATTCGACAAAGCCGTTCAGGGAATGCAGCAGGGACAGAAAAAAACATTCACCATTCCTGCAGACGAAGCCTACGGCCAGCCACGACCAGAGCAGATTCAGGCCGTGCCGCGAAATAAATTCCCGGCAAAACCAGAACCGCAGGTTGGCCTGCAATTAGTCATGCAGAGCCAAGGGCAGCAGATTCCTGCAAGGATCGTCAAAGTCGATGCCGATTCAATAACCCTTGACTTAAATCATCCCCTGGCAGGAAAAGATCTCACGTTTGCCATAGAAATTATTGAGATTACGCATGGCTAAATTCATAAAAGTTATCTTCTCCGTTTTTAGTGTAGTATTTTTCTTATTGCTTTCCTATTATCTTACGGTAGCCTTCTGGAACGTAACACCAAATCAGCAACAAACTATGGATCTCTTGAAAGGCAAAGGAACTGTACAGATTAATTATACTGTTTCTGAAGTCTCCCATCTAGAAGATGTGGCGCGCGTTATGAATATTGTTGATGTTGTCTTTGTTCTCTTATTCATAGGGCTTATGGGTATCCTGTATTGGAAAAAGAGAGAGTTGCCTGATTTATTATTCTACGGCGGCATCAGCACGGCCATCATCACGCTCTTTATACTTCTGATGGCCATCTTTGGCTTTGACGCTCTTTTTACTGCCTTCCATACCCTCTTTTTTCCGCAGGGCAATTGGATATTTCCGGCAGATTCGCTGTTGATTCAAACCTTTCCTTCCATCTTTTTCATCAAAATAAGTATCATCATCTTTCTCGTAACTCTCTTTGAAGGAAGCCTTTTTATATTCCTTAGCTTTTACCTACGTCATGTTCAAAGGGGTTAAGGTCTGGCTGATCATTGTCGTGATAGTACTCGTGGTCATTATCTTCCTTACTTTCCTTCTTTCCCTGCTTCTGGCTTTGCTGCCGGTTATTTTGCTGATTATAGCTTTGTATTATCTTTTTAAATATCTGCATAAAGCAGATGGCCAGGCCAAGAAAACGGGTCGTTCTAAAGAGACCATCGATGTCCAGTATCACATTAAAAAATGAAGCCTACAATGAAACCATTGATTTTAATTAACTTCAAGACCTATCTAAAAAGAACAGATGGCCTTGAACTCACAAAAAAGCTTATGCAAGTAAAATCCTCAAAGTACACACTGGCTATCGCACCATCATCATTAATAGTAGCGGAAGTCTGCCGGAAAATTTCTATAGCCGTCTTTGCCCAGCATCTTGATCCGGTGGGATTTGGCCCGCATACAGGTTCCCTTTCCGCAGCAGAAGCTAAAATGCTGGGTGTCACCGGAACAATTTTAAATCATTCGGAGAAAAAACTATCCTCTAAAACACTACAGAAAACAATAGGCCTCTGCAGGAAATTACGGCTTCAGACCTGTGTCTGTGCATCAACCATTCGGGAAGTGAAGAATATAGCTCCATTGAAACCAACCTATCTTGCCTACGAACCTGTTGCGTTGATTGGCGGAAATATCTCGGTAACGGAAGCCCGCCCGGAGATCATTCAGGAGGCGGTACGAACCGCCAAGAAGATCTCCCCGGCAACAAAAGTGCTCTGCGGTGCTGGCGTGCATTCATCGGAAGATTTACACCATGCGCTATCGCTAGGGACAGAAGGAGTGCTTCTGGCACACGCCATTGTTTTATCCAAAGATCCGGTAAAAGCACTGAAAGAACTCATAACCTGATCATTTCACATTAACCGTAAATTTCTGCGGATTGCCGTATGGATCGTCTCCAACGAGCACTTTGGCAGTAAAAATATACATCCCTCTCCGTGCATCTTGAGGAACGCTCACAAGAATTGATTCCTTGCGGTGTTCGTTTTTTAGGATAGTCATTGGTTCTTCGTTGTAGAGAAGCCAGGCTCCGGCGTCAACTCCTTTGATTTCATTTCCCTGCTCATCAGCTGCTTTTGAGGGTGTTACTTTTATTCTGAATTGGTCTCCTTTGCCGCCAATATTAAGGATCCCTAATCCGAAGGCATGGCTCTCACCCCGCGAAACATCCGCAACATGTAAAGGTAACGCTACCTGCTTGCCCTGATCAACAAGAAGGCGTTCTAATTCTTCCTGTGTTTGCTGGTCGAGCTTGGTCTTTATATCCGTCGCTCCACCCCCTAATTGATATAAAAAAGCTACTCCTGAACCCAGAATGACCAACGAAATAATTATAATTACTAATGTATTTATCGACAGCTCAATAGAACCTTTTCTGTCCATAAAGAAAAATTCACTTCCAGACTTCATATTCTTTGACGATAATAATGACGAAGAGAAGCAATACCACCGCACCAGCGATCATGTACCACAATCCTGCAAGTACGCTGGTCTGGCTCAATGACTGATACATTCCCCAGCCCATGATAATGAAGCCTAACCAGAGGAATTTATCTAACACTAGCTTCATGATTTGAAACTCATGTTCTTCCGTCATTCTCTTTTTTGATTTTACCATGTTACACCTAGCTTATGATACTTTTACAAAAAAACTTTGTGTATCATATATTTCACAAGCCCCTTTAACAATGGATCCACTACTACATCCTCCTTCCGTAATTTCCTGCCAGACATCTGCTTTGTACAAATAATTCCCAGATGCTTGATTAGAAGCAGAGATAGTAATTTTTATAACATTAGCATCTGTTGGAGAAAGTTTAAGATTAATTTCATCGCTGTAAAAGAAAATAATTTCTCCCCCTACGTCTTCTGGTTTGGTATAAACAGTAGTTGCACCAGTAGTACTTAATTTCTTTACCGGAGTTATTTTTATTCCATAAATTAGAGTACTAGTTCCACCATTCATAACCCCTATCCCTTGTACAACCTCCTCTCCTCTTTCTAACACTATTTGACCAGGTACAGATAATTTTTTGTTGGATGCTCTCAAATCATTCAAAATCTGTTCTTTTATATTAGCTTGTACCTCTTTACTAGTTCCAGTAATATCTTTAAAAGTTCCTTTGACAAAACCAAGTCCAAGTCCTAACACAATAAATGCAATCACCACTACAACAATCGCTTCGATCGATAAATTGAGAGACCCTTTTCGCATCCTAACACCTCTTTTACTACCAAGAAGATATTCTCTAGTATAAAAAGGTTTCTAAGACAGGTAATACTTCAGTAATGTGAAGTATTACTAAGACAGCTACTTAAGAAACTTTAACAGAGCTCTGTTTATCCTTAAAGACTACCATCCGGACTTTGTGGTTGTTTCTCTTGGTTTTGATACTGCTAAGGGCGACCCCATTGGACGTTTGGATTTGTCTCAGGATTGCTTTAGTTCGATTGCCATCCAGCTTTTTGATCTAAAAATCACTCTCTTTCTTGTACAAGAGGGAGGTTATAATCCAGAACTAAACGCAAAGTGTGCCCGCGCCTTCTTCACGAGCCTCGTTGCTCCAGATTCTTACTGAAAAAGACATATTCTTTGCCTTTTATAAAACCATTCTGGTCATAGAAATTAACGGAGCTACGATTTGCAGCTGGTACAAAAAAGAAAATCATAGTGGCTCGAAGCTGTTGAACTTTGGCTTTAAACTCAAAAAGTAATTTTGTTCCAATTCCTTTCCCCCGTTCCTTTGGGTCAACAACAAGACCATTTAAGTACACTACTCCCCCCATTTAAAATTTCTCCGGCTATATATCCCCCACGGCTTTATTTTTTCTGCTACAAGAAAGAGACCTCTTCCTATAAATGTGCGCAAGTAGTCAGCAGTAGGATACTCTCCCTCCGGCGTTTTAAGATCCTCTGTCCTGCTTAATACCTCGCATTGCTTCAAATCCCGCTCAATGGTCTCTCAATGATTTCCATGATAGACTGGGCTGATGATAGTCTTAAATATTTTTCTTACAGCGATTCTACGGTCTCTTTTCGATCATTTTTGTTACTTCCAGACAAGAACCTGCCCGTATCGGGAGCGGTTTTCCTATCCTAACCTTACCCAAAAACCAGTCTCAGTCCCCACGCCCAAAGCTCCTTGCCAAAGAGTAACAGCACATACGACAACAAAAAACTGGGCACAAAAGGCACTCCTTCTTTAATCACAATACTAGGTATGTTAGCAGCCCGTAATATCGCCAAATCCTCCTTCTCCAGGGTCTTGGAGGATACCAGTATCTTTCGCCCTACTTTCACATCTTCTACCATCCAGTCTCCTTCCGTCGCTTTATGCAGCGGAATGTGTTTGATAAAGCAGGTTTTTTCCACCGATTTGATGAAAATGAAGGAATGGAATAAGAGAAATGGAATCAGAGCAAGTATCAGCAGTAAAGGCTGAATCGGCGTGAGGCCCAGCAACAGCAACGACGTTAGGCCTGTTGTTAAATGCAGGTGTCTCTTCAGGTGCAGCGATTCCTTCCATAAGGGCAGGAAATTTGTCTTATTCAGATACGCTGCATATCCCATCCAGCATAAGCCGTAGAATGCGCCAAGGATCAGCAGTCCAAACAAGAAAAAAAATAAATTCAGGCTCAAACCCGTGAAAGGGTAACTCACGCCAATGGCAGCACCTAATCCCATCAAGAGTTTGCTGTCACCGCCACCCCATTGATGAGTGTAATAAAATAAGGAAGCTAATCCAAAGCTCACCAGGAAGCCCAAGACACCACTCAGCAAAATGTGCCATTCCCCTTCTATAGAATAAATGGCGCGAACGCCAAAGACAGCTATAAGCAGCCCATAATTCAGCCAATCAGGAACTTCTCTGGTTTTAAGATCAGTGTACGTAGCGATAAGAAGAGTTGTTGCGGAGATGGAAATAAGGAGCAGATCTAAAGCCATGGCAGGATAAAATAACACTCCTTTAAATTTGTTTGGCGTAATCTTTATATACCTCATGATATTTATAAATTAAAAAAGTGGTGATGACTATGCAAGAATATGAACTTCTCCCCCATCAATTGTTGGAAGACTTAAAATATGATGTAGAAGCACTAAAGAAAAAATTGGTGCAGCCAGATGCCAAAGCTGAAGAGCTGATTCTGGAAATCGAAAGCCTGAAAGACTCTATCCATGAACTGACTTCCGTGTTCCAAAAAGCGTTGGAGATGACCAAGGACGAAGATGCTACATTGTCGTTGAAGAGCATCAACCAGAAATTAGATTCCGTGCTAAGTCAGAATGAAACGATCGCCAAAGGGATGATTGCGGTCTCTGACAAAGTAGATGTATTTGTGTCGCAGGCGGCTGGTGTTCCGTCAGCTTCTGCTCTGGCGCGCCCGGTCATGCATACGATGGGCGCTCCAGCGATGCCGGGAATGAGAATGGCGCCGCCGCCGGAAATGCCAGGAATGCGTCCATCCTTGGAAATGGAAACTCCGCCGCCACCTCCATCTGCAAAGAAACGAGTGGGCATCTTCAGATGAGTTTTGCCACTTTGCATCTGCTGCGAACTGCCGCCGAGCTTTATTCTAGAGAAAGGGCAGTATCTTCTGCGCAGGAAATCCGACACAAGATAGAAGAAATAAAATATTTAGCCGCGCAGAAAAAAGTTCCCCGTCTTTCACTGCGTAAGGAAATTCTTCACCTAGAGCAGCAGCTGCAGAATATGATGAATGCCAAACAGAAAGTGGCCATGGGAAAGGAACGCGAGAATGCAAAAATTGTTAGTCTGAAGAAGCAAATGGCGCAAATGCGCCGGCGTTTGGCGATGTGTGAAGAGAAGGATGTGCAGAAGAAGCTGGAGAAACTGTCGCATATCTTAGGTGATTATGCTGCTAAGAAGCAAGTGGAAAGGGAATTGAAGCCAGAACGTGAAGTAAAACAGAGTAACGCTGAAGCACACAAGCGCCTGCTGCAGTCAAGGCTGAGAATACTGAAACAGGAAATTGAGATGCAGAAAAAGCAGGGAAAGGATGGAAAACTGGCGGCGATTGAACAACAGGTCCGGGTTCTTGAAGGGAAGATGGGCCCGGCAGAAATCCAGCATCAGGTCTTATTTGAGCCGGTGATGCTAAAAGCGAATGTGCCGGAAATATCATTGCCATTGCCACCGCCGCCGAAGATGAAGAAAATGATGTATAGATAACTGCATAACTTAGAGCACGTATGTACCAACAAAGAAAGAGTTTATCACTTTTTTCTTCGCTGTGTTCCTTACATCTTTCTCTTGAGAAGTTTCCTCAATTCTTTTGTATCTTGTGCCTGATGGCTTGGCTAGAAGTGTGTGCTGAGAATTACTTTTGCTTGCAGGGAGTATTTGGATAGTGCCATCAATCCCCCACTTTTATATAGTTTCTCTCTTCTGAGCTAGTATGCCTCTCCATCGCCTCGTCTGGAAACAGAATCAACACGAATACGCCGTCGAGAAATTCTACGAGAAAGGCGTGGAAAAGTACGGCGATCATCACGGTGGCTATCTGAATTTCGGCTTATGGGAAGAAGGGGCTAAGAATTACCAGCAGGCAGCAGAACACATGGTACAGAAACTCGCAAAGTTGGCCGGTCTCAATAAACGAGGTCGTCTGCTCGACGTCGCCTGCGGAATGGGTCCAGAACTGCTTTTCCTCCAAAAGAATTTCGGCTGTACGATCGAAGCCCTGGAGGTGACCTGGAAACATCTTGAATGCGCGCAGCAGCGTATCCTGAAAGAAGAGCTGGATGAACATATTCATCTGCATCATGGGACGGCAACGAGATTGCCATTTGAAAAAGAGACCTTCACGCATCTCTTGTGCATCGAAGGGGCGCAGCATTTTCCGACGCGGGAAGATTTCCTGAAAGAAGCCCAGAGAGTGTTGATTCCCGGAGGAGTTTTAGGATTAGGAGATTTCGTCCTGAAGCGCCAGCCAAAAACAGCGAAAGAAAAAATAATGTTAGAAACCGCACGACGAGCATGGCATGTGCCAAAAGAGAATTATGACACGCTCGAATCATATAAGCATAAATTGTCACGGCAGGGATTCCGGAACATAGTCATAGAAGAAGTGGGAGACCTGACGATTCCGAGGTATTATGCGGAGCAAAAAAGAACGGTGCGAAATACAGCAAAAATACGGGGATATGTAAATGCCTATGGAAGTTTGCTAATTGATTACGTGACCTGGAAAGCCTTTGAAGAAGGATTGATCGAATATATTCTCGTAAAAGCAGAAAAATAAAACTTACTTCTTCCCAGGACTTGGCCTTTTCACTGTAATCGGCAGCACGCCTTCGTCATACTCCCGCAGCGCAATCTGGATGGGATTATATCTCACTCTTTCCAATTCTTCCGGCTCTAACTTTATCAGGAATGGCGCGCCCATGGCTAACTGCAGCCCGCGAGAGCCGACCATGCGGGCTTTTTCGTATTTGGTATATTCTATTCCTTCTTCAGAAGCTTCTTTTTTCATTTGTTCACTGGGTTGATACCCCGCCCATTTTGGCGCCCTTCCTTTTTTGTTCGCTGGTTGCCCAGTGAAGATTGAAAATCCCAACGTTCATAATAGATACCGCCGCTGGCGGTAGTTGGGATTCTCATTTTAATTGCCCTCTCAGGAATTTGGCTTTTTCCAACGCTAAATCGATGATACGGTCTATTTCTTCTATACTTAACGGAGCCTCGCCGCCTTTTTGCAGCGCTGACAGTATCCCTTTTTCATCAGAAGCAACGGTCAGTCTGGCCTCAAAAGCGTCTTCTTCCTGAGACGTCAAGTCAACCAACAGCTGGCCGCTGATTTTATAGACGGTTACAGGTAATGGCTCTTTAATCAGCGGCAGGTGCTGATCAGTTTTCGTCTTGTAATCAATAACGCCCGTGTGGGGCTCATAAGCTGGGAAGACTGCTTCTTTCAACACCGCTAAAGCAGCTAATCCTGCAGCATCCAATAAATTGCCGGCGTCATTTAACGTGACTAGATCGATAGTGATAAACCAGGCTTTTTCACCCTGAACCAGACAGAGCTTTTTCATGTCGATAGCTTTGGCTTCACGAATGCCGCGATCAACTACGCGCGCCAGCTCCACTGCTTTTTTTCCAGGTGGACCGGGTTCATATTGCGGACCAGACAGGGGAACTAACTCAGCATTGATCATGATGCCGCCCTCATCGGGGGTGTCGTTATACGGTTTTTCGATGGCCATCTTTAATCCCGCAAGAATGATCGTTTGCCCAATCTGCACTCTCACAGAACCTTCCGCAGTCTTAGAAATATTAGTTTCTATTGCGATTGGCGTACGATATTCAGTCAGACCTCTTCCATCCAACCTTTTATCTTGCAACGCTAATTGTGCAATAGTTTCTTTATTGACGATGATCATTGGAATCGCTCCTTAAGTGCTTTCATCTGCACAGCATAGACTTGTTCAGTAGCTATTTTCGCCATCTCCAAGGCAACTAAGAGATCTTTTTTAGATATCTCGCCGTCCATCTGCAATAACGTGACTTGCTTGCTGTTATGCAGCATCGCTACAGGAATATCCGAGACAATCGCCGGATAGGCTTCTTCGTTATAATTTAGATCGGCAACCACCGTGCCATCAACTTGCCCGACGGCGACGGAACTGACCATGTCTTTCATGGGAATGCCCGCATCAGCGAGAGCGATAGCCACGGCAGAAATGGCGGCGCAGCGGGTGCCGGCATCGGTCTGAGGCAGTTCCACAAAAATATCGACCACAGTATTAGGAAATTCACTGAGGTCAATCACGGGTGCGAGCGCATTGGTCATCACCAGAGAAATTTCCTTAGAGCGGCGATTACCGCCTGGTCGGATGCGTTCACCTGAACCAGAAAAAGGCATCATGTTGTAAAAGCAGCGGATAATCCCTGTTTTAGGATTCTGCAAAAATTTTGGATATAATTCCCGTGGACCATAGACGGCAGCATAGGCAACCGTATTGCCTATCTTGAAATAGGCCGAGCCGTCTGCATTAGGAATGACGCCAGCTTTGGCTTCCATAGGGCGAAGCTCGTCCACTTTCCGTCCGTCTACTCGTTTTTTGTATGCCATGATGACCGATTATGATAAAAACTGTTGTATTTTTTCCGTCAGGCCTTCAAGATGGGATTTCTCTTCCACCAGATGAATTGCCTGCTCGGCTTTCAATTCTCCTTCCGGCGTGCCTTTGAGCCAGATCAAGCCATTTTGGCCGACGGTGATTTCCGTCTGAGTGCGTTCTTTGATAAGTGTGATCATGCTGCCCTGCTTTCCAATGACGCGGGGTACTTTGTGAGTATTGATCTTGATGATGCGTCCACCTAGCAATTTATGCATGCCCGGCTCTTTCATGGAGAGATCGATGAGATTTTGAGAGGTCACGTTGACGATCATCGCCACCACATAATCCCCGATGGAGAGAATCTTGCTTAAATCTTCTTCTTTGCGGATGAAACGGGCGGTAGCATCCTTCACATTCAGCATCGCCGAATAGGCAGTATTGGTGTCGATGCGCCAGCCGCTGAACGTGATATCGGTCACCTTACAGATAATCTTATCACCGACTCGGGGAATATACGGTCCGGATAAGGAAGTCACTTTGAGCACTCTTCCGGTGATAGACGCTAAGCCCAGGACTTTAGAATAAATCTTTTCGCTTTCTCTATAAGTGTTTTCACCTGGAAGGTAATCCATACCTTCTGCTAAGGCCTCTCCAGGAATGACAATGTCGCGTTCTTTCGTAAGTAAGCTCATGTTCTTCTCTCGTTCGGTCTTTAAATTGAGGGCCTATTTAAAAAGATTGCGTTTTTGGGTTCTGGTTAATCCTTAGCTCTTAAATCTCAGCTGGTAACTATCGGCTGTTGGAGAGCTTTTGTAAGAAGCTCTTTCCACTCTGCCTTTTGATTAATAGTTATTAATTCTTGCATGCTATTTTTATTCTGCATGCAATATGATCCCCGGGCGGCATTTAAACTTTGCATGCAGAACTTGCTAACGCATGCAAAAATTTATAAACCCTGCACAATTACTAAAAAGTATGGCCTGGACGAAACCAGTATATGGAAAAGCAAAGGTAGACAGAGCAGGACACATAATTATGGATGAAGATTCTACGGAAGAAGCAAAAGAGGAAGCATTAACTATTCTCAATAATTGGCGCTCCTCTCATGGGTATCCTATGAATACTTTTCAAGCAAGACTAAGACAAATGTCTAAAAAGGTTGATGAGAATGCTTTAGTTGTTCAGCGACTAAAAAGAGTTCCATCTGTCATAAAAAAACTCAAAAGAGAACAAACAAAAACTATGAGTTTATCTCAAATGCAAGACATTGCTGGATGTAGGTCTGTGCTATCGGATGTTGATAAAGTAAATGAATTAACTGAAATTTATCGGAAAAGTCGTGGGTTGAAACATAGAAAAGTTAGGGAAAAAGATTACATAAAAAATCCTAAAAAAGACGGATATAGAAGCATGCATTTAATTTACAAATACAGAAGTGATAAAATAAACACCTATGATGGTTTACTTATTGAAATTCAAATTAGAAGCAAAATTCAGCACTCCTGGGCTACAGCGATAGAGATAGTTGATTTATTTACGAAACAAGCAATTAAATCTAATGAAGGCGAAGAGGAATGGAAAGAGTTCTTTAAATTAGTCAGTTCCGCATTTGCAAAAATGGAAAAACAAAAAGAAGTAGAAGGAACACCCACTGATAACAGCGAACTTTACAAGGCAATTAAAGAAAAAGTGGACAAGCTAAAGATTTTTTCAAAAATGGAGAATTGGTCTCAAGCATTAAAAGTAATAGAACCAAAACTTAAACAATTGCACTTCTTTTTACTTGAATTAGATGTATCAGAAGAGAATAATGCAAAATTAAGCGTTAGGGGTTATCCCGAAGAAGCGGAGTCTCTGGCAACGGAGCATTATCTTGAAGCAGAAAAATTACAGAGTGGTAGCCATAACAAAGATGTTGTTCTTGTTGGTGCAAAATCTATAGAAGAATTGAAAAGAGCATATTTAAATTATTTTGCAAATTCAAAAGAATTTTTAGAGCATTTAAAGTATTACTTAGAGAATAAGGGAGAAATCTAAAGAAAACGTATTTGTTTAGCATCATAAAGTCAAAATTCCTTCGATAATCTCAACAAGAGCGACAGAGGGACGGCTCCTACGGAGATGTCGCTCTGCGATTATCACGTCGAGAATTTTGAAGATGCTAAACAAATACAAGAAAACCAATAACCCCTCCCTCATTTACCGGCCTTTACTTAACAGCCGATAACTTACTGCAACCAAGTTTTTCGATGGCTAGGCATAATTATGAAATTCCTTTCAAAATAAAGAAGGATCTAAGAGAACTCTTACTCCCTGACCACGACCTGCCCATGCGTCAGCGCATTCAATTTGTCAATGAATTCAAATTTCAATCCTGCCGGCATTTCCACCGTCGCCGTCCAACTGCCATCGGGATTCCACGTCTCAGAAAGAATTTTAGAACCACTTTTCACTACGGCATACGCCTTCCCGGTAAACTGAGGAGGAATAGTAAGCGTCAATTTCTTCTGTTCAATATTAATCGGCAAAATAGGCCGGAGTTTAGAAATAACTTCATCAAATTGCTCTTCCACAGTGCGATGGTCATCAAGATGCATTTTTCCCTGCTCCATGGCCGCACGAATCCGGCCTGGAGGATGCGGATAGCCCGTCTTGGGATCAACGGCCTGGCGATGGATCAGATCAATCAATCGGTTCAGCTTCTGCTCCTGTTCTTTTTTCCGGTGTTCGGCCGTGAGCTGAATTTCGCCTTCCTTCACAATGACGGCAGCAATCACTAAAGGATCAGTGGTCTTGAAGATTTTTTGCAGCAAGTCCTCAGAAATCTTTAATCCCTTGCTGGCATCAGAATAGATGTGTTCGGCATGCAGGACCTCGTGAATATCATTCCGTTTTCCTTGCTTGAATTCCAGCGCCAGATCAGGATCGACGCTGATCTCAAAAGTCTGGCCGAACTTCTTCAGGCGGGCGATGGTAAGTTTAGCGGACATTTTATTAAAAAATAGATGAAAATACTTTATTTCAAATACCGCCTCATCTCTTCTTCCGTCAGACGGGTGTATTTCTTATCTTTCACATTGACATAACTGACGTCAATCCTCTCAAAATTGAAATCGTCTTTAAGGAAATCTTTTAGTGCACCGACAGCAACTTTCAGGGCTTCATCAAAGCTCATGCCTGCGCGCCATTTTTTCAAAAGAACCGGCTCGATGTCCGCATCGCCTTCGCCGATCACGGTCGCTTTATACTGAAAATAAAGACCATAGGGTTCAGTCAAAAATAATTTGATCGTGCCATCATTATCCACGCCGCCGACTAACATCGAGACGCCAAAAGGGCGTAAGCCGCCGGACTGCGTGCAGATCTGTTTCAAGTCGCAGATCTCTTTGACGATGGATAGGATATCAATCTTGGTGTCATAGGTGACCGCGTGCTGCTGCGCGCGAAGCTGCGCCCGATCGACTAAGACACGGGCATCAGAAATTATCCCCGCAGCCGTGGCTGCAAGATGGTCATCAATCTTGAACATCTTTTCAATCGCTTCCGGCACCATCAATTTGCTGGTGATGCGTTTATCGGCAACCAGCATGACACCGTCTTTATATGTAATGCCGATGGCGGTTGAGCCTTGCTTGACTGTCTTTTTCGCATATTCGACCTGCAGCAATCTGCCGTCAGGCGAAAACATCGTAATAGAACGATCATAACCCATCTTATCAATCATTTGCTTGTTCATGGTCACACCTCATAGATATGTTCCGGCCTTTTTAAGCGTTCCGGAAGTAATTATAGAGCGTAAAAGTACGGAGGTGTTTTTAATCTTTTTGATTAAAGTGAGAGCTGCCTTGGCTTCATCAACATAAGTATGGTTGACTTTGAGAATGATGGTATCGGCATGGAATTGCTCTTTGACCAGCAACGGAGAGGCTTTGGCAACGCCCAGCTGGCCGAGAAACTGAAGCAACGCCTTCTCGATAGTTGAACGAAGCTCATCAATGGCGATGGCTTTATCTGTCAGGACACTAAATACGATATAACGCTTTTTCTGTTTCAGGGATGGGAGGAGCTTCATAGCAGAGAAGAGAAATGAGATTATTTATAAATCTATTCCACGTCTTCTTCGGTGAATTCCGGCTCTTCACCCTCTCCTGCGGCTTCAAAATCGATGGGAGGCGGCGCAAACAGGCCGGGATCATTGCTGAGAACTTCCTTCTGCACTATTTCTATTTTCCCAAACTTTCCCGTCGAGAGCTGCTTTTCTCCTTTGTATTCCGAGCACCAGCCGTTTTGCAGACGAATGGTATCGCCTACTTTAATCAGATCCCCATCGTCATTCCAAAGCGTAAGCTTTATTTGCCCGGTCTGGTCCTTAAGCAAGGCATTGCAGACCTTTCCCTTCTTGCCGAATTTTTCGAATGCGCGTGGCTCTTCCTTAGAAACGATTTCAGCCGTAATGTCGATATTTCCCTGGTTGGATTTAAGGTCTTTGATGTTCATAGGCTCTCAAAACCGCTCCCCTTTTTATATTTTACTTCGCTAAATTTATAAAAGGGATAGATGTACGTCCAAAGGATGGGCTCGTAGTCTAGCGGCTATGACGTCTCGTTGACGAGGAACACTCAAAATCGAGAAGGTCCCCGGTTCGAATGCATGTAACCTCTGCAAGAAAGTCCGGGCGGGCCCATTTTCAGTATGGACGAACAGCCACTTTATATATTACCACAGAGTAAGATGAGAGCAGCACTTGCACCTCTGCTGGTGCAACTCATTCTCACAACCATTCTCTATCTCGGTATTCTTCTGAACTTATCTTTGCTCGACCTGCGAGCCCAGCAGGAAACGATCATAAATACCTCTTCCCTCATAGCGTTGGTCATTCTCTTGATTATAGGGATTATTGTGAATGTTCAGCGTGCCAAAAAATCCTACCTCTTCTTCCAGAGCCAAATTCAGTTTGGAACGCAACAGCTCTCCTACGCTGCCATCACCAATACAGCCCCTCAGCAAAATATTTTAGATAAAATCTTGAAGACATATAGCATTAAACTGGCACCTGATTTCTCCCTGCAGAACATCCCGCAGGGGATTCAAATTCAGCCGTATTTAGAGCAAATGCGTGCTTATGCACGGCGGGCTACTCCTTCGTCACTGATGTCTCTATAATCACCCAGGTCACAGAAAGCAATAACGGGCCGATAATCACGCCCAGCGGCCCAAACATCAGCAACCCCCCAAAAATGCCCACCATGACGATGGCAGGATGGATCTTTGCTTTCTCACCTATCAATTTAGGCTTCAAAATATTGTCAATACCGGCGATAAAAATCAGGCCGTAGAAGAATAGGCCGATGCCTTTGGCCATCATGCCATTTGAATTCTGAAACATCCCGTCCAGAAACAATAAGGCAGACGCCGGCAGCCAGACCAGTCCCGTACCCAGAAAGGGTATCAGAGCCAAGAGCGCCATCATCATCCCCCAAAATAAAGGAGAAGACACGCCAAAGAGAAAAAAACCGGCCGCACCGATAGCGCCTTGAATAAAAGCTACTAAAAGATACCCAAAAACGATGCCATGGACAATTTCCCGTATCCGCTGTAAAAAAAGAGCATATTTCTGCTGATGGAAGCCAAAATATGAGTTCATCTGTGCAAGATGCTGCTCTCCTTCACGCAAAAAATAAAATATGCCAAAAAACATGACTATCAGGTTAAGTACGATCCGCGGCACACTCAACAGCAACTGTGAGCCACGTTGAACGACCCATTCCGTCGCCGCTTTCATAATCTGCTGCACCTGCTGGTTGATGGACGGATTATGAAGCATTCCCTTTACCGACAAACAAAAAGAGTTAACACAGTCACGAAAAAGCCCAATAGCCAGCTTTTGCTTTACAAGAACATATAACGCAAACGATTCTTTCACCACCGCTTCAATAAAAAACACCGAGGGCACAACCAGAATAAGAAGTATAATCCCGCAGACGATGAGCGAGGACAGCGTAGGGCGCCTGGTCTGGCTTCGTATCCAGCGAAAAAGCGGATGGAAAAGATAGGCAAACAATGCTGCGAGAACGAGTGCAATCAGAAATGGTTTTATCAGGAAAAAAGAGAGGATTAACAAGAGAGAAAATACAATGAGCGGGATGTATTGGCGGTATCGTTCCATAGCCTCAACTAAACTGCTGACATTTATAAAGATTTAGAAAAAGAAAAGAAAAAAAGCCAAAAGGCTTTAACTGGTTGTTGTCGTGGTTGTCGCTGTTTCTGTCGTTGCGGCTGCTTCTTCTTTCTTCATCACTGGTGTAGGCGCTCCGATAGTGGCATCACTATAGGTCGTCCCTTCCACTTCGACTTCCGTTCCTGACAGTTCACTGGCTCTGTGTGCCACAACTTTACCGGCTAATCTGGTGTCCGCACCGCTGTAACCTGCTACCAGCATGGCGACGTTGCCATTGGTCTGCTCGAACAATTTCACTCGAGCTTTTCCAGGAGCAAAGCCTTCCGTACAGTCCGACGGATTGCCCAGCAATTCTGCTGCTACACTGTTGACACATGGTCCACCCACAACAATCAGGTTCTGGGCTGTCGCATCGGCAACTTCCGTGTCCAGCTTCGTCGCATCGACCACGGTCACTGCAGTCAGGTCGCCTGCTGCAGACGTGGCAGATGTAACTGCTCCGCTCGTGACGTATACTTGCGCCGTTCGCTGCTTCTCAGGATATGCCAAGGTTAGCTCTTGCGGGTCACTGGTGGGAGAATTCAAGGTTATGAACGAACCCATGGATGTATACCCGTAACTCACATCAGTTTTCCCGTCTGGTGTTCGCAATGTTAGACCACTTACCGCAGCCCGGACTTCCGGATCTGAAGTCGAGGTGATGTTAACCCTCACAACAGCAGGTGCAACATTGTCGTAGTCATCTCCATTTGGCGCATCCAGCGAGAACTGAATAGATTCCTGAGCAGTTGTGTTTGTGGCACTTAAGCCTGGTTCATTAGCCGTCACATTCGCTCTATCCAGCGTCCATCGCGCACCATACGAATCAACTATCGTAACAGTGTTCGTACCAAGTGTAGCTCCTCCATCCAGGTCCACATGTAACTGGAAGTCATCCGCCAGTGTAGAACTCGCGTTCTCGACAAAGAAGGAGTACCCCCCTAACTTGATGGTCGCAACGGTCCCGGTTCCGCTCGTAGATACTGACGATACCGAGTACTCCAGTGTTTCACCATTTCCCAAGTTTTTGAACTTAATCTTCGGGCTGGATTTCGTCTGCTTATCTGATCCTTTGTATTGCATTAGATAGCTCTTTGCCGAACCATCTGTAGCCGTACCTCCGGTCACCACAAAGTAATCATCTTTGTAGATGTTGTCACCCGTACCTCCATCCGTGGCAGTACCACCTGATGCACTTTCGGTAAGGATCAACCTCTTATTGTTTGCTCTTGAACCAGTCCAGGCTTCTTCACCTATACTCAGGTTAAGATTTCCTTCCGCGTAGGCTATCGGTACATCAATCGCTTTCCCATCTCCGTCAAACAGATGCAGTTGGTAGCGCCGTGATGATGACGTCTTCACTTTCAGGTCGTGCGTCGTTTCATCTGACAGGCCTTTATATTCAACATCCCAGTTCTGGCCAAACAACACTTCTTTTTCTTCGCTGGCTGCCGCAATGACATCACTTAATTTTTTGCCGGCGCCGACAAAGAAGTCATCTTCAGCCGTCATGTTGACTTCAATGGTGCTGACAGTAAACGTTGAGTTGTTGTCCGTACCGGTAATGATCACTTTGGTTCCGTCAATATTTTCCGAACCCATCTTGACATTATACGAACCGGTTACATCGGTTACCTGATCATCCCGAATCTCCATTTTTGAAGCTCCCACAAAGAAGGTTGTCGAGTGCACCCCTCCCGCATAGCTCTGGTAGAGGACTTCACTGACACCAATCTCACTCTTGTCTTTCAGGACGTAGGTCTCTCCAACCTTGAGTTTGTTGGTGGACTCCCCATTGACGATGAACTTGGCTTCGTCGTCATCAACAAAGCTAAGCTGCACTTCATAGGTTTTGTCCTTCACACTGTAGGTTTTCTTTTCCCCCTCTAAAAGGGTGTCCCGGGCAGATCCAGCCATCAAGATTAATTTAATGCCCATTTCACCGCCGGTAGCCGTCGTTGAAGTAAGTGGCCTTCTCGCCAGAACGACCGTATATGGTTTCCCCATAATATCCAGATTAGTATTCTCAAAGTCATCCAGATAGGTTCCTGTGGTATCAGAAGATCCCGCAGAATCAGTAACGTCTGACTGCGCCGTAGAGCTGAATTCCATCTTATACCGTCCAATCTGTCGGCCATTCCCTAAAAAGAAGTAATCTGCGTCGATATTGTCATCACTTTCAGCATACTTTACAATCCTGCTTCGGGAAGCGCCACCATAGCCTTCTTCATCCCAGAAGAGGAACTGTTGAAAGTCGTAGGTTCGCTCGTTGGTCGCCCAACCGCCATCTGCCAAGGCCTGCAATTCCTCATCACCAATAAACGTCACGATATCCCGAAATTGCTCTCCGTTAATACTGGTATCAGTGATGTTGCTGTTGGCCATCTCCAATTTCTTCGAGCTGGTTCCCACCTTCCAGGCATCTCCTGTTACCGTGGTCGTCTTCTTGTCGCTGGGTTTCTTATACATCATGCTGGCCGCAATGTCTGTCATCGCCAAGTTATCCACAGACGCTGCCTTTTCCCCAACCACAAAGAAGCCGTTGAACGTTCCATCCGTCACGAACATATTTGGGTATGTATTTAAGTCCGCTGCTGCTAATGCTCCGGACACCGTCGCTCCGAGCATAACTGAACCCGCAGCAAACGCTGATAATCGCTTCACCATTCGTTTTATTTCCATTGTCTCAAAACACCTCCGTGTTTTAAATATGATTCTTTTTCAGCCCCTTACCATCCGTAAAAGTTCCGAAAGAAGTACTTTTTCTGGTACCCCTTTTCGATTTTACAGACGGCTACCTTCGGCTGTAGGGCTAATGACCTAAAATCCGTTTATAAGCCTTTCGCAAAAATTCCTTTTTGAATTCTCTGATTTTTACGTTAAAAGCCTAATACCTCTATTTTTTTGACTTTCAGACGTTCATCATCCTCAGATAACAAAAACCATAAACCTAGAACAGTGTTCCTTATTGGGGTTAAATCGGTCATGGTACGGGCTAGTAAAGCACAAAGGAATATAAAGAGTGCGCTTTCTGACAGCTCTTAGAATAGCTATGAAACTTGCCGAACTGTCTTTGCCGGACTTCTTCAAATCCTATTATGCCCAATTTCCGGTTCTAACACCCATCCAGGAGAAAGCGATTGAGGCCGGACTCCTTAAAGGAAAGTCACTGGTCGCCTGCGCTCCTACTGCTTCCGGGAAGACGCTTGTAGCCACCATGTCTATTATATATAGTATCGGCGAGGGGAACAAGGCCGTTTATCTTGTGCCGCTCAAAGCGCTGGGAAGCGAGAAGTATAAAGAGTATCAGAAGCTCTTCCAGAACACGCCCTATAAAGTCATGCTCTCCACTGGCGACATGGATTCAGAATCCAATTACCTCGCTAAGTATGAGGTATTGATTCTCACCACCGAAAAATTAGATTCCCTGCTTCGCTTCCGGGTCCCCTGGATCAATAAAGTCAAAACCGTGGTCGTTGATGAAATCCACTTGCTCAACGATCAGAGCCGAGGACCAACATTAGAAATTATCCTTACTCTTCTCAAAACGTTCATCCAGCCGCAATTTGTGGGTTTGTCGGCCACGATTGGCAACCCCGAGCAGTTGGCGGAATGGCTGGAGGCAACCTTAATTATCGATAGTTGGCGGCCGGTGGAATTAAAGCAAGGAATTCATCTGCAGGGAAAGACGGAGTTTTATGGAAAGCAGGGTAGATGAAGAAATTAGAATTCCACCGATCCAAGTGCCGTCAGTTTTTCCATCCGCTCCTGTACCTCTTCTCTTTTATATCCTAACTCCTTCGCTTCCCCATACTGCACCAGCGCCATTTCAAGATTCCCCTGCCGTTCATAGGCCACGCCTAGATTATAATACGCCCGTCCATGCTGCGGATGCAACTGTAAAGCCCGCTTCAGATAGGAAATCGCTTCCGTGAACTTATTCTGTTTCTCCGCGATTGCGCCTAAATTCACATACGCTTCCACAAACAACGGATTATAATATGCCGCCAATCCAAAATTCTCTTTTGCTTTTTCCAGATCCTGCTTCTGGAAATAACAGAAACCCAATCCGAAATAGGCCTCGCTGTTCTTTTCGTCATGTTGAAGCACTTTCCAGAACAAGTTCATCGCCTCATCATATTGCCCTTGTTTCTGTACTGTGATGGCTAAATTCAGCAGTGGAGTTAGCGGTTGAGGGTCAAGTTCCACCGATCTTCGTAATGCTTCTTCTGCTTCTGCGAATTGTCCCAGCTGTTTGTATTGTATCCCTAATTCGCAATAGGCTTTGGCATCCTGAGGATTATCAGCGACTTTCTTTTTCGTCAGCAGTACATTCCGCCGCACTTTTTCTTCCTTCGGCCGCAATTCGCCATAGTGATGGACGACGACGGGAAGAGCCTGGATTTTTCCGTTCAATGCCGTCAATGTCTTTTCCACCATTTCATGGACTGCTCCTTCAAACTTCACTCCCTCTTTTCGCTGGAATAAGCGTACTTTTAATGAAGGATACCAGCCAGGTAATCCGCAAGAGAGGGTTGCATCCTCTGCCGGCTTCCAGCCGCTCACCGCAGAGTCGGAAGTATAATTCCGCGTTAAGATCTGATATCCGGCAATCTCCCAACAGTTTATTGCTTCATCAATAATCCTTTTACTGCCGCTATCCAGAACTTCATCCGCATCCAATAATAAAATCCAGTCCCCCGTGGCATGCTTCAGGCTTTCATTTCTGGCCGCAGCAAAATCGTCCGTCCATGCAAGAGAGTAAATCTTATCAGTATAAATCTTGGCTAAGTCAATAGTTCGGTCGGTTGATCCGGTATCAACAATAATCATCTCATCAACCAGAGAGTACGCTGACTCCAGGCAACCCTGCAGAAACTGCGCTTCATTCTTCACAATCATGCAGAGTGAAATCGTCGGCTTCCTCAGCAGCCGGGAAAAGGTATCTAAAGTCGTTTCGCGCATCATCCACTGCCGCGCATAGTGTCCTGATCCCTTACCAAATCCTTTCTCAACCGTGACGGCCGTTTCATGGCGAAGCAACACCGCCTCCGCCACCTCATCATTATATTTCCCAAACGGATAACAAAAATGCCGTGCCGTATGTCCCGTTCTGAATTCAATCTCCTTCTTAGCTGAATCCAAATCTTTGGCTAACGAAGTAGCATCTAATTGCAGCAGGTTCTTATGCGCAAAACTATGCGATCCTAATTCCCAGCCGTGGTCCGCGAGTTCCTTGAGCTGCATCCAGCTGCAGAATCCGGAGTATTGTTCAAGGGCAGGGACATTTACGCCGGCGATCCATTCCGGAACGATGTAGATGCAGGCGGTAAAACCAAATTTTTGCAGCACGGGAAAAGCATATTTGTATGCTCCTCTCCGAGCATCGTCAAAAGTAATCACCATTTTTTTCAAATCAGATTCTTTTCTGTCTTCTATTTCTCTTCCCTCATCTACTCCTCTCTTCAATTGGGACAGAGAAATAGTCTGATAGCCGTTCTCTTTTAAAAATTTCATCTGCTCATAAAAGGCTTGGGGAGAGACACTCCAGGGGCTCTTCTCCTCACCGATATCATGATACATCAAAATGGGGATGTCTGAGTATTTCATCTTCATTTCCATCTTTATTTCCATCTTCATTTTATGAATCTTTGCGTTGATTAGTTGAATTTTTAAGCAAAGATTCATATTAGAAATGCATTAATATTTGTACTAAAACGCATTTCTCTATAATTTTAACCCCGCCAAAATGGCCTGCAGATGGACTTGATCGTGGGGTTTTTTATATTCTTTGGCCAGATCTCTCAGTTTTTCCACGTTGATAAGCCATCCTTTTTCCGACAATACTTTTTTATTCCGGCAGATATATTCCACCCACTGCGTCACGTTCTGCGGCTCCTTGGTTTCTTTGGTTCTTTCAAAATCAATCAATACCGGGCCGCCTGCTGCGATGATGACGTGTTTGAGTGGATGATGCATCTCTTCTTTGGTTACCCCTAGTTTATCCATGAGAAAACATTGCTGCAACACCTCCCCCAACACTTTTCGCGTCTCTTCTTTCCCACTCTTCTCCAGCCAATCGCTGATATATACGCCGTCGACAAATTCATACACCAGATAGTGTCCACCAAAAAAAAGCATCCTTGGCCCAATCCCTTTTTTATTTAAGGCTTGTAACCAGTTGATTTCATTCTCGATGCGTTCTGTAGCAGTACTTTCTGCCCGCTTTACTTTGACCGCCACTTTGATAGCCTCCGGCTTGCTCAAGAATTTCTTGATGTGAAAATTCTTGTTCCAGAATCCGGTAAAAACATCGCCTCTTCTTCCGTGCGCAAAAAAAGATATTTTGCTGATGCCTTTCCGTTCCAGTTCCAGACGAAGTTTGCTTTTCCAGATGAGATAGACAAACAATTCCTCAAACATCGGCATTTTTTCCCGTTCCAGCAATTCAAATTCAAACAAGGAATGCTGCACGATTTCCTGCACTCTGGTGTGCGGCGTGAGTGAAGAGCAGAGCAAGAGGATTTTCCCGTCGGCAAATAAATATTCCGAGACGTCCCGGAAGAACCGCTCAAAGATCTCATGGCCTTTCTTCCCGCCGTAAATCGCGGGATCCAGGATCCCCTTGTCCTGGGGCAGATAGGGGGGATTAAAAATTACCGTATTGAATTGCCCATCCACGTTGGCAAACAGGTCGCTGTGGAGAAATTTTATTTTTCTGGATTTTTTTTCCTGCACTTCTTTTTGAAGAATCTCGACGGCTTTGGGATTGATGTCAATGCCCACCACTTCGCGGACGAGCTTCACATCCATCGCAGTAAAGGCCTGGATGCCTGAGCCGGTGCCCACATCCAGCACACGGCCAATGGCGCATTGCCGGACATATTTTTGCAAGAGGTAGGAGTCTTCAGCAGGTTCGTAGATGTCCATTTTGAATGAATAGTATTATTTTATTAAAAACCTTTTTAAAACATCTGATTAAATAAACAAACCACGGACCCATAGTCTAGCGGCTATGACGTCTCCTTTACACGGAGAAGGTCGCCGGTTCAAATGCAAGCAGCTCCTGGTTGCTGCGCGAAAGTCCGGCTGGGTCCATTTTTCCAGAAAATCATCTGAATCCAATAATCTGGAATCCATACTTCTCGATTTCTTCCTTCGTCCAGAATTTCACGTTCTTGGTTCTGATCACATAAGTAACCGGTTTCTCTAGAACTCTTCCCGTATACTCCTTTGTTTCCGGATCCCCTTCTCGTAAGATCAAGACATCTCCGGCATTGCACTCAAAATCTGCTAATCGCAGTTCAAACATTTTCTCTCCGGATAGAATTTTCTCAAAGAACTGCGGCCAGACCTTTTTTCAACGCTCATTCCCTTCCGTACCCTCTGGATTCTTTTCTTCTTTTTGCCTGGGCTCTTCCTTCTTCTCCTCCAGTGGATGCTCTTTCTTTTCTTCCAGCGGCTTCTTGGTCATCTTCATCTTGACGTTCTCGCCCAGCTTCTTGGCATGATGGCTGGCTTTGATTAAGAGCCCACTGACCGTTCCCAACGCTGCGATAATCGCCGTAATCGCCACGGCATTCTCTTTCAGCCACTGCAGAAACGTCTGATCCTGCTTCTTCGACACCGCTAAATTTGTTTCAATATCCTCGATGCTCGTGCCAACCAAATCAAGATTCACTTTCGCAGAAGATAATTTTTCTGTTAAGATGTTCTCCTGGATATCCTGCAATTGTTTTTTAGCCCCTTTAATGCTTTCAAAAATTTCCGCAACCAGATATTCCTGTGATTTTTTATCATAATAGATAGTTTCCTGCTCCTGCAGTTCTGCCTTCAGCACATCCAACCGTTTTTGTAATTGTTCTTTGTCATATTTTATTTCGCCGGTAACCGTAAACTGCACGGGAAAAAATTTATCCAGAACCTTGGCTGTCCCCTCAATCGCTCCACTCTGCAAGATATTGACTTTCACCGTCAGCGAATCCTGTTCGCCGGGGTTCAATCGCGCAATCTCTGTCGAAGTCAAATGTTGAATCCCTCCACCTACCACCTTTGCATTGATGCCGCTCAAGACCTCCTTCCCGCCATTAGAAACGATAAACGTGATTTGATTCTCTCCTTCTTTTAATGTCGTGGGAAAATACGATGTCAGGCTCAGCTTTGAATCGAATCTGCTGGCCGTAACAGGCACGGTCTTGGTGACTTTATTCCCTGTAGCATCCATCACCGTCAACGTCACAGTATATTCCCCGTCAGCATCATACGTAAACGTCGGATTCTGCTGAGTGCTGTCTATTTTTCCATCACTGGTAAAATCCCAGGAGTAGCTCAAAGGCTCTTTTCCGGTCGCTGCCGCGGTAAATTGCACAATCAGGGGAGCAGTTCCCGACGATGGATTTGCCGAGATAGAAGCCGTCATCACCGTTGATGCCACAATCTTTTTCGTCACAGTAACTGTTTCATTGCTCGGCGACATGACAGTGAGGGTGACGATATACACCCCTTCTTTCGGAAACAGGTATGCAGCCATCTTATCCCGGCTGTCAATTTTATCATCCGCGTTAAAATCCCAGGCATAGGAAGAAATTTCCTTAGCAGTATTTACGCTGAATGTAACCTGCAAGGGCGCCGTTCCTGTTTCTGGATCGGCAAAGATAGAGACGGTATCAGCGGTAAGTTCTTCTGCGTGAACAGACAGGGCTAAACATAACAACACCGCTATCGCCGACGAAAATCTTTTCATGGCCTTCATCAACAAGTAACTTCTTTTTAAATGTTTGGATTTTTAGGGCTGTGGGACAGTAAAAACATATTTAGCATTTATTGTGGAAAGACAGTCTTTTTCCCTAGCTTTCCACATATTCAGTAATGACCAAAAAGAAGATAAAATTTTCTGTCTTCTTTCATTCAGGAAGTTACGGATGAAGACTACCTTATCCGTCGTAAAAGCCCCTCCTCCTCTTCAAAACAGGGAGGCTAAGAAAAATAGACTATAAAAACAGACTTCGGATGCTTATTTTAGAAAGAATACAACTTTACTGTCCCGCAGCCGATTTTTAGTAATACTTCAGTATCCTGAAGTGAAGCACTGTCATCTTCTCGCTTTCGAAGTGCAAATAGAGAACCGACGCAAGAAGGGATCGTTGCAAGACGGGATAGGTTTCCCGTCTGCACAGGAAAGAAATCGTTGTTTCTTTCCTTGTGTCCCTTCTGCACCGAAGGGGAATTCCCTTCGTGCGTTCTCCGTAAGTCTAGTCACTCCGCTTTGCTCCGTTCGTGTCAAGTCACTAGCGTTCGTGAGTTACCTAACGGTAACAGTTGCTTGTCAGCAACA
>JACPND010000037.1 GCA_016185625.1 Candidatus Woesearchaeota archaeon
AAAGATTTATAAATAGCTACACAAATAGCTGGTCATGACAACTACCTATGGAATTATTTCCGACCTGCACCGCATCGATTACCGAGCAGTAATTCCGGCTATCCAAGCATTAGAGCAAGAAGGAGTTGACGCACTCGTCCTTAATGGAGATTTAGTAGGAGAACAGTCGGGATTTCATACCCACGAATATCTTGCTGCTGTTCTCGATATCGCCGGCAAGTCTGGATTCTCTACTTATATCCTGCCCGGCAGCCACGAAGAAGTGCAGGAATTTGAACCGGTCGTTAGGCAACTGTGTTCTCAGCATGGCAATATTATTAACACGTTCCAGCATCCTAAAATTGAGCATGACGACCACCATCTGGTTTTTCTGCAAGGGTCAGACTGGAGAGCCGGCAATGCGGTTAAGAAAGGATACGCTCTGCAGGATGAACATGAGAGCGGATTTTATAAAAACGAGGAAGGAGATGAGCTTCGCGTGGTCAATATGAATGATCTGCGCCGACAAGTGACTCATCCGGAACGAACGATTGTTTTTAGCCATGTTCCGCCGCAATTTAATTTTGATGGCGCGGTCGACGTGGCTGAGTTCGGAGAAGTGATAAAGCCGTTTAAAGTTAATGATGAGATTTTAGAAGCAGGAAGCGTCCTTCCGGGGCAGGCAGCGTATTCTCTTGTTCAACAAGGAGCGCCGATTGCACTCAAAAAACAAAACCGCGGCAATGGAGCATTACGTAGACTCTTTGCTGAAATGGGGATCGAGAAAAGTATAAATGGGCATTTTCACGAATCAGCCGGAAGAGCACATGACCAAAACGGAAAGGTCGTAGAAGACGGCTTGTTTGTCAACAGCTTATTTTATAACGCCAGTTGTCTTGATCGCGGTATGGTGGGAATGGTTTCTGTTGACGACACAAAAGTTGCCTACGAAAAGATCGATTTGAGAAAATATTCCTAAAATACCTCCCAATTATTCCCGTTTCGCTTCTTCCAGTGCTTCTTAAATTGTAAGCGCATAGCTAGTTTGTGGCTGAATGATTGCAGAAAATCGATAGCTTTAAATATCAATCGATATTTTTTGGTATCAAATGAAACGAAAGGATATCAAGAAAACAATCAGGGAATACTTCTTCATGAAGCCGAATGCTAAGCACAGAGTAAGAGAAATAGAAAGAATCCTAAAATTGCCTTTGCCATCGGTCATCAGATACTGTAAGGAATTAGAACAGGAGGATATTTTAGCCATCAACAGAATTGGGAGCGTTAGTTTCTACACTGCCAGCAGAAGCGAAACTTATCTTTTAGAAAAAAAGCTTTATAATATAAAACAAGTATATGGATCAGGATTGATCAATTATCTCAAAATAGAATTAAGTAACCCGGCCATAGTTCTTTTCGGCTCATTCGCCAAAGGAGAAGATATAGAAAACAGCGATATCGATTTATACCTAGAAACACCCTCAAAAAAACAAGTAGATCTAGAAAACTTCAAAAAAATCCTAAAGAGGGAAATCCAAATATTCCGGTACAAAGACCTAAAGGAAATAACAAATCCGCACTTAGCAAATAATATCATAAACGGCATAATAGTAAACAGTTACATTGAGGTGTTCAAATGAAAGAAACAAACTGGAATGACTGCTTAACCAACAAATCGGCAAAAAATATAACACCAGACATAAACAGGGCAGAATCGTTAATAGAAACTGCAAACGAAAGGATAAGCCTGATTAAAGAGATCAATGAAAAAAACTGTAATTTTGTATTTGAAGATTATTACACTTCCATTTTAGAATTACTGCAAGCAATCACTTTCAAGAAAGGATATAATGTTTTAAACCATGTTTGCTTAGGCTTTTATCTAAAAGATATTCTTCAAAGAGAAGATTTATACTCATTATTTGACGACCTAAGATTCAAGAGAAACTCTCTTACTTATTACGGAAGCAGGATGGATTATGAGACGGCAAAACAAGCGATAGAAAAATGCAGGAGACTGATTAAAGGATTACAATGAAAAACTCATAACGGGAAAATTAGTCCTGCGTCATAGTCTCCGTCGCTATTCCCCTATCGTTCGCCTTGCAGGCTCACCACACCGCCGAGAGCGGCAGAAAAAGACCCTAAACCCGTTTCGCTTCTTCCATCGCTGTCTTAATCTCGTCGTGAACCGCCTTTTCCTGTTTCTCTTTCTCGACGAGGCGGTCCACTTCATCGGCTTCCTTGTTTACCTGCTCAGCTTCCTGTAATACTTCCACAGGAACCTGCTTGAGGAACGCCTGCTTGGCTTCCTCCGAAGGAAGATCAAAGTATTCAAAGAATTTCTTCGTTAATTTAATCTTAAATGAACGCCCAAATTTCTCTTTCTCCACAAAGCCGCGCTCTTCCAGTTGTTTCATGTGATCATACGCCGAGGCGTTGCGCAGCTTCACCACGTCAGACTGCAAGACTGGATACCGCCAGGCGATGACGGCCAGCGTTTCCATCAACGGCCGCTCCAGTTCCGTGCTGGAAACGATGCTGCTCACCAAAGGAACAAATTCATCTTTCACTGTTAACTTCCAGCCCTGATCCTTTTTAACGATGTGCAGCGACTGGTCCCGGGCACCATACTCGGCGATGAGGTCGTTAACGATAGATTCCACTTCCGTAACATCAAGAGAACACAAACTTGCGAGACGCTCAGCAGTGATTTCTTTTCCCACAGCAAAGAGTACCGCTTCCATTTTTTTATGCTTCTCGTCCATCGTAGATAAGGGAATACACTCCTTTTTTTAAATCTATTACACCTTTGTCGATCAATTGGTCCATAAAGTCTTCCAGCTGGTCTTTACTCACTCCCGTAAGCTTGCTGAGCTGTTCCGAGGTAAGCGGGCCTTTAGCCAGCAGCACGCGCACGTAATTGTGCAGCAACGAGGCGAGATTTTTCTTAAAGATATCGTCCTCCAGCTTGACCTGCTTGGCGATCATATCCACAGTATGTAATTTAGCTTGTAAGTCGTTCAGAAAATCCGTTACCTGTGTATCAGACAACGAGAATTGCGTCGGCTCGATAACCTCCACACTGCTGGGCATGTACTCAAAGCAGAAATCGATGATGTACTCGATTTTGTCGGTGCGGACTTCCACTTCGGCAAAAATGGCCCAAAGGTCCTGCTTTTCCTGCTTCTGGATTTCCGCTCTGTCGGTATGCATCAGTTGATAATGGGCATCCTGTTTCAGCTTTTCCAGATAGCCCTGAAGGGCCTGTTCGACGTGCTCTTTCGGCTTGCCAAGTACTTCAATCACCGCTCTGAAGAGGATTGGTTTAAGCATAATGGCAGCGCAGTAATGCGGGTTTTTATGTCTTTCTACATACAGATAACTACTATAAAGTGATAAATAACAGAAAGATTTATAAATAGAGATGATTTTAACATCACCATGGCTTTTACCCGACGCTGGAAATCCACACTACAGGAAAGGAGTTATTGTTTTTCCCTAGCGTTCAGCCTGTGCTTTTTTGCTCTGGCTACTGTCAGTATGCTCCTCTCCGGCCAGTATGCTGAACAGAGTGCTGCGCCCGCCTTACCTGATACTATCCATAATATTCTACCTTTGGAAGACGTCACCTTTCTTGCCACTTTCGGCTTTGCCGCCGTACAATTGCTTTTCTGGGGATATTTTGTACATCGTCCTAAAGAATTACCCTCGGCGATGAATATCTATGCTCTTTTCATCCTCATCCGCTCGCTTTTTATTTACGTGACGCCGATGGGAGCGCCCTTGCTGAGAATTGATGATATTCCTATTGCTAATCTCTTGTTTTCTGGACTGTATTTCACCAAGGATCTTTTCCCGTCGGGGCATGTCGCCTTGCCATTTTTAGGATTCCTGTTAATAAAAAATAAGAAACTGAAATGGTTTATGTTCTGGTGGAGTCTGGTGATGGGAATCAGCGTGCTCTTGCTGCACGTGCATTATACCATGGATGTCCTGGGCGCATATTTTGTAGCGTACGGGGCAAAAGGGCTGTATGGGTGGGGAAGGAAAAACGTAGGCTTATGGAAGATCTGGGAAACAGATTCAAAAAAAAATTACTCAAAAATCGCGGGATAACCTTCTTAGTACGGCGCTCGAACACGTAATCCTTTAATTTTTTTGAAATCACTTAAATTTCGTGTAATCAGTTCTAAATTTTTTGAAAGTGCTGTTGCCGCAATGACCGCATCTGGAATTTCTAAGCCGTATTGTCTGGCTAGATCACCCGCAAGAGTAGCGATTTGGTCAGTTAGTGGAAGTTTCATGCAGCGATGAAGAAAGTGCAACAGTTTCTCTCTTTTAACTTCATCATTATTTGCTTTTCCAGCGAGAAGTTCTGATTCAGTTACTACAGAAAAGAACACCTCTTCTTGTCCTAGTGAGTCAAAAAAATGAATAGCTGGCGGAAAGTTACGTAAATGATCTACAAAAATATTTGTATCTAGGAGCATCATGCCGTGCGCTTCCTCCAGCCTTTTCGTAATCGCTTTTCGTATTGTAACCCTGTTTCTTTAAGATCAGACCAGAGTCCTGCGGCGTCGCTGATAACTTTCTTATCCATTTTTACCAAATCCACACGCTCACCCTCAATGACAAAAAGAACTTTATCGCCAATATCTAAGCCTTTCAGTTCTCGTACATCTTGGGGTACTGTCACTTGGTAATTTCTCGTTATTTTTGAGATACCCATAGTAATTTCTACTAGTTATCCCTACTATATAAATATTTCGGAAGAGAATTACATATTTTTCTTCAACAGCACGAAGATTAACAATCCCAGAGTCATTAACAGTATGTATGGCAGTAACCCTTTCGCCCTTTCATCCGTCGTCTCATAGACGGTTATGCCCCGAGATCCATTATACCTCTGCTTTTTTTCTGAAAATAACGGAAGCTCTTTTTCTTCCTCCTGTCCGGTTAATGTCGGTAAATTTGCGTCAAGCTGCTGTACGGTCTGATTCTCTTTTTGAATATAGATTGATGAAATCACCTCTTTTTCCGTCTTCAACTCATCTTTTTTGTATTTCAATTTGAGATGGTATTCACCATCGTCCATCTTCCCATCAGTCTTGAGTAAGAAATCAACCACTCTCGCTTCCTGCGGCTGCACTGTAACGATTTGCCTCGATTCATTTCTTGCGCTGTCAGCACAAGAGTAGCATTTGCTGCCCCGATACAGATAGGCATACATCGCATAGCGGTGCGCAATGTCATCCGGATTATGAATCTGCGCTTTGAGCCGCAGGATCTGTCCGGGCTGGATGGACGCTGGAAGATCAAGAAACTGGATGGATTCTTTCGCTTTGGATTTTGATTTCTTTTCTACTTCGATTTCCTTACAGACGTTCTTATCGATTCCATGAATAGTGAAAGACTGTTGTGCCTTCAATCCAAACGCTTCCACCATAATATCGGCCTTACCTTCAGCAATTTTTCCGTCACAATTCGGCTCCAGTTGCAATGGCAGCGTCAGGGTATAATATTGATACTTGTCAGCCAGATTAACCGCCGTCGTCTTGCTGGCTTTTCCCCCGTCTTTCTCTGCGTACAACTGCAATTCCTGTTTTGTTTCATCACCTTTATACACGTTCACGCGGGCAGATATCTGGTCTCCCCATTCAGCCTGGTTGTCGTTGCCCAGATAGACTTTCTCAATCGAAAGTGTGGATTGTTTTTGATTATATCTGGGATTGATGGCAAACAGCCGTGAAAGGTTGTTGTTCTGAAAATCATCATCGGTACAGGAGAGATTGGAAATCCAAAAACGCAGCTGGTACACTCCTTCAGCGAGATGGGGAGAATAGCTTTTGCGTGAACTGGTAGTGATAGCCTCGTTCGTCCAGGGCGCATATTCTTTAATGGGAATCCCGAAATAATCTTCAATCAGCCCGCGAACGGTCATGATCTGCGGAATTCCATAGCGGCGCTGCACCGCGACAGAAAACTCAGAACTATTAGATAAAGAATCGTTCATCTCGACAGACAATTCCCAGTCGCAGCCGCCAGTATAGACATTCACTGCTCCGGGCGTGGGCGCCGACCTAAACCATTGGCCATCAAAGATGTTCCAGCTCATGCCTTCAGTGGACTGGACAAAAGAAACATCTCTAAAGATAGTGTGCCCAGAGAGAGGATATCCAGTCGCCAAGCGCACCCGATCGTCTGCATCGTTATTCAATCCAAAGTCAGAATCACCGTCACGGTACACTACAGTATAACATTTCCCGCAGAGAAGAGTTCCGTTAAACGTATTCACATCCGTTATTTTTAATTCGTGATCGTCATAAGAATCATAAAGATACAGGCCATCGAGTACAAGAGGGGCGCTTCCGTGGTTGTACAGTTCCACCCATTCTCCGCCCGGCTTCATATCATCATCATTGCCAAATGGATCGGGCATGATCTCCGTTATTTCTAACAAAGAAAAATCATAACTTGCTTCATAATTGCTGTTTTGTTTCCCTGGGGTTCCACCCACGGCAAGACTTTCTTTCCATTCGCCTTTTTTATTCTTCTCCAGGCTTTTGTTATTCCCATTCGCGCCCAAGCCAGGATTATAAACAAAAATAATCTGTACCGTCCCGTTGCTCAGATTAATCGTATCGCCCGTATTGCCTAATCCATTGCCGATAGAATTGTCATCAACGCAGAGATGGCTTACGTTCAAGGTGCTGTCCTGATCGGCGATCACCAGATATTGAAAAGGTGAGATCTGCAGGGAACAGGCAGCAGTTCCACAGCACTTGATTTCATCTGTGGTGGCCGTATCTGAGAGTTTCCATGCTGTCAGGTCGATGGAAACATTCTTCTCGTTGTGGATTTCGATCCATTCATCTCCGTCAGAAGGGTTGTACATCACTTCAGTGATATCCAAAGCGACAACGAGGTGAGAAAGAAGAAGGAGAAAGGATATCGTTCGCATGGACGAAGGAAAGATTAGGCCTATTTAATAATATATGTAAGGTGTAATACTTCAGTGTCGTGAAGCAAGGTCGTCGCAAGAAGGGATCGTTGTCCCTTCTGCGCAGAAGGGGAAACTACCCCTTCTTGCGCCGGAGGGAAAACTATCCCTCCGAGCGGAATATCCCTTCGTGCGTCTAGCCCAAGATGTTAGCGACGCTAAGCCATTTACACAAAGCCTCGTTTTCCCATAGATTTTTAAAAATGCCGCTAAAATGAAGAGAGATGAACCGTTTTTCGCTCGCCAAATGCAAGACCAAGGCAGCCTACTCAGCCAGATTGCTGCAGAAAGGGAAGTTAGACTTGCAGAAGGTAAAAAGTAAATTTGAGACCATCCTAGAAACACCGATTTTACTGGTGGTGAAGATACAAGGGATGGAGGTCATTGTCCATAGCTATGGTGAATTGATGTTCAAGAACGGAAACGATATGGCGTTGATGGAGAAGATAGCAGAAGAGATTTATAAAGTCGGCTTGGCCTAGGCCTTCTGCCACAAAAAATGAGAATAACAAAATCTAGTTATGACGGAAAAAGATTTTACGAATTAGTTCTTTCTAGAAGGGATTTTGATGATTTATGTAGTGGTTGTCCCGATGGTGGTTTTATTTTTGGAAGACATGCTGATGTTTATTTTCATATTTTTGATGGGAATAAATTTTCTGATGCATGGAGACCAGTGAACGACGGTTATTTTTTTAATGTTTGGGTAAAAGCACCAGTTCCACCACCCAATGCAACACCAGAAGAATGGGATAAATCCGCTCAAAAATTCTATGATAGTTTAGAAAGGGCAATTAATGAAAGTGGCAGAATTCCTATTGAAGATGAAATGGTTTTATCTGGAGAACGAAAGACTATAAATTTAGGATATGTAGTGATGAAGGTAGAACCGGCGCCAGAAAGCAAATAAAAGCGCCCCGGACCAGGTTCGAACTGGTGACCTGTTGGTATCTTTCAATAGTTAACAGCCAACCGCTCCACCGCTAAGCTACCGGGGCATCAGAAACAAAAAAACGATGTTCTCTTTTTATATGTTACGCACCTTTTTCCAGTTTCTCTTTGAAGCGCAGAATATCGGCAGAGTATTTCTGCTGTACTTTTTTTGATAGCTTTTGCGCGTACTGATTGAGTTCCTCCAGAATTTTTTTCTGGGCTGACAGCGTTCCCATACCCGCTCGCGAGAGCAGCATCTGCACCTGCTTTTCCGCCTGAAGCTGCTCTTCGATGCGCTCTCGAATTCTCAGCAGCCGGGCATAAAAATTCGCTTTGTGGCGGTCCGGAAGATTAAGGTAAAGATCATACATCTCTCCATACAGCTTCCTGATCACCTCCAAAGACTCTTCCTGAATCAGCTTTTCAATGCGTCGGACTTTTCTCCGCAGTTTGCTCGCTCGGGTCAGGAATTCATATCCTATCAGGAAACCGCTAAACAAGATCGCCATAATGAAGACCACCAGCAAAATAAGTCTCTGCAGCTCTGACTTCAGCGTGAAATAGAGGACTGCCGAGAGGACTAAGACTGCCAGAAGGAAAAAAAGAGAGAGTACGGCCGAAGCTTTTTTCGTTGTTTTCATAATAGGTAAAGAGGAGGGGAAGGATATATAAAGCTTTTCAGAAACTGGCACTATCCACAAAGTGGGTGATGGCTGGCCGTCTGACCAACCGAAAACTAGACTTTTTTCTGACCTTAACTGGAGCAGATTGTTCTCTTGGTCAGACACGTATTGGCCAAGCCGTCACTTACAAAACTGATAATGCCTAGAAACTCCTCGATAATTCCCGCAGCCTATCTGCAAGCCGGGAAATAAGCACCCGTTCCTGCTTGGTCGTCTCCCGATCGCGAATGGTTACGGCATGATCGTTCAGCGTGTCAAAGTCAATGGTGATGCAGTACCGCACGCCTATTTCATCAGCTCGGGCATAGCGCCGGCCGACCGAACCGCCATCATCATAGAAACACACAGACGAGTTTTTAAGCGATTTATAGACTTCTTCAGCCGCCTTGGCGACTTCCTCTTTGTTTTTGACCAGCGGAAAAACCGCAGCATAAAAAGGAGCTAATTGCGCCGGCAGCTTCAGCACCACATTCCCGCGCTGTTTGTCGTCATGGTACGCCAGATCAAGAAGTGCATAGAGATGACGATCAACGCCAAAGCTTAATTCTAACACGTGAGGAATGAATCTTTGAGTACTTCCTTCTTCCATCACTTCCATATTCTGCTTCGATATCTTCTGATGGCCGCTGAGATCGTGATCTGTGCGATAATGCAATCCGCCTACTTCCGTAAAACCGTGCTCTTGGAGATCAATCTCTAAGTCAAAATGATATTTGTTGTAAAAGGCTTTTTCCTGATCATTGAGCTGATAGAGACGGAATTTTTCTGCCGGAATCCTGAGTTGGGCGAGATAGAATTCCTGGATTTTCGCCAGATGATAGACATAGAATTTAGGAAGTCCTGCTTTGAGGAGTTCCTGAGCCGTTCGCTCCACCACTTTATTCTTGCTGCGGTCTTCCACCAGCAGGGTGCGCAGTTTGACGTCTTTGATGCTCTGGAAATCAGGATGCTCGTTGATGGTTGCCGGATTGAAAAAAATCTGCAGTTCGGCCTGGGTGAATTCCCGCTGGCGTAGCACGAAATTCCGGGGTGAGATCTCATTACGGTAAGCTTTGCCGATGATGGCTAAGCCCAAAGGTAATTTTTTCCGCTGGAGTTCATATTGCAGTTTGAAATTGACGAAGGCGGATTGCGCCGTTTCCCCCCGGGGATAGGCGGTTTGCGCCCCCGTGCCGAGCTGGACAGGAAACATCAGGCTATGAATAGAAACGGGTTGGAGGGCAGATTTGCATTGCGGGCAATGGATTTTATTCTTCTGGATAAGTTTGGTGTATTCGCCTGGCGCCAGTCCCTCAAATCGTTTATTCAGGATTCTGGCCAGAAGATGGTCAGCCCGTTCGTGATAGTCACATTTGGAACATTTAACGAGCGGATCAATGAAATTTTTGAGATGCCCGGATGCTTCAAAGACTTTTTCAGGCATGATGGTGGCAGCGTCAATCTCAAAATAGTTGTCGTTCAGGCCAAGAAAATATTTCCGCCAAAGGTTCTCGAAATTGTGCTTGAGCTTGGTGCCCAGATGACCGTAATCGTAGAAGCCGGCCATTCCTCCATAAATCTCGCTGCTGGGATAGATAAAGCCTTTCTTCTTGCAAAAGGCGGCTAATTCTTGGGTAGTGGGGGGCATTTTTGGAAAGGAAGAAGTGATTATTTATTAAAGTAGTGTTACAAAAGTCCTGCTAAGTCCGATGTTTTAACCCTTCAGACTCCGTTGCTAGCCCACTCCCTTTCCTCCTCCGTCAATTCCAACTCGGCCGCCAGGGAAGGCAACGCCGGCTTTAAATACATAATCTGCTCCACTGCCGCCTTCGCTGACGTATGCGTGGCCGCGGCTAATTTCTGGGCTATCGCTTTTCTCCGCGCATTCTTCTGATTAGCCTGCCAGATACGCAGCAGGCGCATCGTCGGCTTATAGGGAATGAATTGGGTATTTTTAACATCTTTCGCCGAAGAAATGCCTGCCGTCAATAAATTGCTGATATACACCAAAAACCGCCAGTGCTGCTGTTTCCGAATTCTTCCTTGAAATACATCCGCTCTGGACAGATGCTCATACGCCCTCGCCAGCGCTAGAGCAGTCTGATACTCTTTCGGCAAGTTCTCATCCATCCATAAAAATATTTCATTCATCTCCACATCGACGTCATCGAGAGCTGGCAGCGCATTATCTACGGAAGACGATTTGAAAATGACGGCCAACGCCTGAAGGATAGATTCTGTTCTTTTCCGGTCAGAGAGCGAGTGAATTTTGTCGTAGGAAAATTTCTTATCTAAAGAACAGATTTGCAGATCGAGCAAGGCGGCCCGCAGGTCTCCGTCCACCTGACGGGCTAACGAATTGATGGCTTTTTCTTCTGCGGCAATATTCTCCTTTTTGGCGACGGAGTAGAGATGCTCGGCGATGGTTTTATGGAGAAGTGCAGGATATTCAATCATTAAACTAAGCTTTACGGCTGGTTTGAGTTTTTTCTCGTATGGATCATTGGCCGTGAGGATGACTGGAAATGGCGATTTCTCCAGAGCTTTGACGAGAGCTGGAATAAATCCACGGTCATCCGTGCCGGAACTGTTGTCTACTTCATCAATCAGGATTATTTTTGGCGTGAAGAACAGTGACTGCTGGCCCAAGGCTGCGGATAGAAATGAGGAAATGCTTTCATCATCGCGGACATCGGAAGAGTTGATTTCCAGAATATCATAGTTCAGCTCTTTGGCGATGGCGTAGACAGAAGATGTTTTTCCCGTGCCGATAGGGCCGTGCAGTAAGGCTGCTTTGTGTTTTTGCTTTTTGTAATGAAGAATGAAGTCTTTGAGTTGGGTTATGGCGAGCTGCTGTCCTACTATCTGGGAGGAGTGCTGCGGGGCGTATTTGACGGTGAAGAGAGCCATGAGTAGGAATTTCAGAGAATCATTTAAGTTCCTCTTTAAGCATTTGGTTAACTTTCTTTTTTAACACAGGGATGTCTTCAGTTACGACTTTCCATACATTTCCAATGTCTATTCCAAAGTACTCATGAATAAATTTGTCACGCATGCCAGCTATCTGTTTCCACGGAACTTCCAGATGCTTTCCCCGAAAGGTGTTGGGAATATTCTTAGCAGCTTCACCTATAACTTCTATATTCCACAAAACTGCATTTACTTCAGTTCTTGCTTGTAAGAATTTTTCTTTTGTCAACTTATTTACATCTGTCTGAATATTTTTAATACAATCTAATATATGGTACAGGAAGACTAGTGGATCTTTCTTCACAAGATACGCACCTCTTCCTGAAGTATTCTGTCTTTAAGAAGGGGATGGAGTGACCTGTATGTTATTAGGTCTACCATTTTCCTGATTTTTTTTTCAATTTCACCCTCCAGGCCAATAACTTTCAGCAAGCTTACATCACCTTTAAATTTAACTAAAATATCAACATCACTCTTTTTATTTTGCTCTCCTCGGGCAGAGGAACCGAAGATGCCAGCTTTTACTACCCCGTTTCGCCGCAGGATGGGCACAATTACTTCCTTTATTCTTCCTAGTTTTTTGACAGTCATGTTTTTCTGTAAAAGAGCAGGAATTTAAAAATCTGTCTGCCGGTTTTATTAATTTAGTGAGAAGGTGCCCGAGGGTCATAACTCTTTAAACATTATCAGGTTTGCATTAGGAAAATAAGAGTGATGATTTGTTATTAGTTGGCTCAGAAGACTCGGCTCTCAGAGAGCGGGGATGAATGAGCCTACGCAAAAAGGCGTTAGCCTTTTGCGCAGCCGATACGTGCCCAGCAGTACCACAATAATATCCTCTGGGGCCGAAGCATCCGGCAACCAAATCCGATTGGCAAGAGATCGGGAAAGAACTGGAGAAGTTAAATTTGAAGGGATTGCTGGAGCAGAGTTTAGGAACAGCGGAAGTGATAGCAAACTCCTACAATAATGTTATCTAAAAAAATAACGATAATTATTTAAATAAGTAATGTTTAAATGGGCTGATGCTGCCACCTACACAAATGCGCTTGATAGAATCCTGGAAAAACAACCTCTTTAACGAGCTCAGCATCGCCGAAATAATGAAGATCTCCGGCAAAAAGACTAAACCTTGGGTCTTCAACACGTTAAAGCAACTGACGAAACATCAGCTATTATTATCCAAAAAGAAAGGAAATTTAAATCTTTACAGCCTGAATCTCCCTAACCCCTTTCTCATTCAAACTCTGCAGTACCTGGAAGTACAAAAAAATATGGACTTCCCGCAGCTTCAGGTTATAGAGGAAGCTATCTCTATTATCCCAGTTAAGACCTACTGCTTATTAGTTTTTGGAAGTTATGCTGAAGGGAAACAACGCCGGGATTCTGATTTGGATATTTGTTTTTTGGTTGAAAGTAAAGCCCAGAAAAAAAAAATAATCCCCTACTTTAACGAAATAAAGCTGCGTTTTCCTGTATCCATTGACGTACATTATATCACTTTCGACGAGTTTATAAAGATGTTATTACATCCCGAAGAAAATTTAGCGAAGCAGATTTTAAATAAGCACATCCTTTTTTATAATCCCGATATTTATTATCAACTACTAAGAGAGGCATATAAGCATGGATTCAGACCGTAGAGAAATGTTGTACCTTGAACGGGCAAAGAATGAATTAGATTTGGCGCGGGCAATTTTCAAACTTTCCACTAACTCTAAAATAAAGTTAGAACTGGAATTGAGGGAGGAAGTCACTTTTTACAGCAATGTTATCAGTAATTCTTATTATTGTGTTTTCTACGGAGCCAAAGCCCTATTACAATCTAAAAATATTATCACCGAAGCACCGGAAGAACATAGAAAAACTTTAGACGAATTTGAAAAATTGACCCTTTCCGGAGAGATAGATGTTGAGCCGCTTACTATTTACAAGTCAGTGGTCATCAAAGCTGATGAATTGCTGGGCATTTTCAGAAAAGAAAAAGCGAAAAGGGGAGAATTCACCTACAAAAAGCTTCCACAGGCAAATCTGGAGCCGGCAAAAGAAAGCTTGGATAATGCAGAGAAGTTTTTTAAGAATATCAATTTGATGATACAGAATAAGCAGAAGTGATTAAATCTTAAAATGACGGAACTCAAGAATCGGCAAAATCAAAGCTTGTATCTCCCTCTGGAGGCCCCTCCCACTGCCTCTGCGTATCACCATACACCGGTCCACGACACATCTCTGGCATTAGGTAGGGGGAATGAGGGTTTTCTTGTAACTGGACGAACTCCTTCCGCGCGATGAGAAAAACAAAACATGGTTTATCTTTAGAATCAAGAATCTCGTAACATAAAGTTCTATCGGGAGAAAAGGTGTATGATCTTGACTTATAACCGTACTCTCCCAAATCGCCCATCTGTGTGTAGGGTCGTAACATATAACCATGACCTTTCAGGTCGCTTAAGTCAACGGCTAAGTATAGGTATCCCATAGGGATTTTTTCTAAATCAAAACTCTTATCAATCTTTAAATGATGTTGACCTATTCTGGAAGCTGACTCTCTTGCTTTTGGACTCAAATAAGGATCTGCCATTAGGCCGCCTTCGGGGCCTTCGTAAAGTTTGGATAACAAAACAGGCTTGGTAGTTTCCTCCAAAAACCGATCGAGCGAAACGCATTCCTTGCGAACCATCCCCCTGGGAGGAAGCGGGGAAGCTAAAAGTAGTTTACTTAATAGTTTACTTAAATCATTACTATCAGGAGTAGTCATAGAAATATTATGAAATCAATCAAGTATTTAATAATTTAGGTTAAGCCCTAAACGTCATCTCTGGCTTTTTGATGCTATTTCTTATTCATAGCCTGCTTGATAGTAATGCCTTGAATTTATTTCTTTTTGAAATGTTCGACGAGAATACGCATTATTGGTTTGTTAAGTAATTATTGTTTACTTGTTAAAAATTGGATACGGCAACCCCGAATGTACGTAGGTGACGATAAGTTTACTTCATCAAAAACCGCAACATTTTTAAATCATTGGCTTATAAAACTTTTCTCCGCGGTGTGTTCTAGGCTTATAAACTTATGAAAACAACCAAAGATATCAAGGTTTCGGAACGTATCGTAGACCAGGTCATCGGCCAGGATGAAGCGGTGAATATCATCCGGAAAGCCGCACTGCAGCGCCGGCACGTTCTGCTAATCGGCGAACCCGGGACGGGGAAATCAATGATGGGGCTGGCACTTGCGGAACTTCTTCCCAAATCAGAACTCAAGGATACGATTGCCTACCCCAATCCCAACGACGAAAATAAGCCCATCATCAAACTCTCTCCCGCAGGACAAGGCCGGGAAGAAGTCAAAAGAGCTCAGCTGGAAATAAAACAAGTCTTTAAGAGCAATAACTTCCTGTATTTCATGCTGGCAATTTTGGCGTTGATTGCTCCCTGGTGGGCTCGATATTATTACAAATCAGACCTGATGTTTACCGCTTTCTTCTTAGGAGGCATGATGTTCCTGATGGGCTTTTCGATGATGATGAGCATGGGTCCCCGCCTGATGGGAGGACATCAGATCATCACGCCCAGATTAATCGTCGATAATTTCGGACAGAAACAGGCGCCGTTTTTTGATGCCACGGGCGCGCATGCAGGCGCCTTGCTTGGCGATGTGCTTCATGATCCCTTCCAGTCAGGAGGACTGGGCACGCCTGCCAACCAGCGTGTCGTTGCGGGGATGATCCACAAAGCACACCTGGGTGTCATCTTCATCGATGAAATAGGTACCCTGCATCCACGAACGCAGCAGGAATTACTCACGGCCCTCCAAGAAAAAAAATTTCCCATCACCGGCCAATCGGAACGATCTGCGGGTGCGATGGTAAGAACGGAAGCAGTTCCCTGTGATTTTGTGATGGTCGCCGCTGGCAACATCGAAACACTCAAGCATATGCATCCGGCACTGCGATCCAGAATCCGCGGGTATGGTTATGAAGTATATATGAAAGAAACGATGCTTGATACGCCGGAGAACCGCAATAAGATTGCCCGTTTTGTGGCGCAGGAAATCAAAAAAGAAAACGGCAAAATCCCTCATTTTACGGTCGATGCAGTCAACGCCATTGTCGAGGAAGCCAGACGGCAGGCGAATCGCAAAGGCCATCTTACGCTCGCCTTGCGCGGCTTGGGCGGGCTGGTGCGGGCAGCGGGTGATCTGGCGAAGGAAGGCAGCGCCGAATACGTAACCAGAGAACATGTGCAGACGGCCAAAAAACTCGCGCGTCCGCTGGAGCAGCAAATTGCAGACCAGTTTATCGAACGCAAGAAGGAATACGAAGTCATTGTGACCACGGGAAAACAGGTCGGCCGCGTGAATGGCTTGGCAGTCATCGGCAGCGGCGCAGCCTATTCTGGTATCCTGCTTCCCATCGAAGCGGCAGTGACAGTCGGCGGGAAAAAGGCAGAAATCATTGCCACAGGAAAATTAGGAGAGATTGCCAAAGAAGCAGTCAAAAATGTTTCCGCCATCATCATGAAATATTTTGGCGAGGATATCAAGGAAACAAGGGACATCTTTGTGCAGTTTTTACAGACATACGAAGGCGTGGAGGGAGATTCCGCCAGCATCGCGGTAGCGACGGCCATCATCTCGGCATTAAAAGAAATCCCTGTCCGGCAGGATGTGGCCATGACCGGCTCGTTATCGGTACGCGGGGAAGTGTTGCCGATTGGCGGGCTTTCCTCCAAAGTCGAAGCGGCGATTGATGCGGGAATCAAGACCATTATCGTACCCAGATCGAATTTGCAGGATATTGTGGTCGATAAAGATAAGATAGCGAAAGTAAGGATCATCCCGGTAACCACCATTGAAGAAGTACTGGAGCACGCCTTGGACTGGAATGGGAACAAGCGGATAAAAGAGATTATTTTTAATGGTAGAAGGAAAGAAGCACCTTGACTTTGTACCTATCCCCGAGGCAGATCGTGGCGTTCAACACCTCATCCACTCAGTTTAACTCAATTGAAAATTCTCAGGCAGAGTGACATCGCTCTTTCTTACACCAATGATAGCCCTAGTAAAAGTATGGACCTCTTTAATACTTTCCTCTTCGGGATCGCCGGATGCAAAGATTTCCTGCTTCAGTGGGAGGTTATTATACGCATCTACCCAGACACGTTCTTTCTTTCCTTGGGCATTGATATATTGCAAAATAAGCGTTCTCTGATTATCAAATAACTGATCACCTACTTTCTTAACATCAGGGCGAATCAGGCGCAGAACATCCTGCGGCGTAAGCAACTCGCCTTCTTTCTCGTAACTCACTTTGAAAGCCTTATTCCATATCGGCCCGCAGGTCGTGCCCAGCTTGGTACAGACACCAACAGCCTGCTTTTGGGATGGATTGACATACACCTCATTATAGTACACACCCTCTTTAAAGCGCATCGTGTCACGATATACTTTCCTAAACTTAGTATCACGGAGATAGACTTCATAAGTATCTGGTTTACTGTTGTCAAATTCGTATTGATAGGACGTTACCGCCAACCCTTTTTCTACAATATAAGCGATATCTTTTGGCAATGGAGGCTCCTCTACGACCGTCGGAGTCGTTTCCACGACAGGCTCAAAAGTGGGAGCTGGTGCCGGCTTAATGACTTTTGGCTCGATGGGCGCAGGCGCTGTTTCGGATGTTTTTTCCAGAGCCACAGGAGCGCAGGCTAGAAGAAACAAAGCGATGATAATGGCTAAGATGTACTTCATAAAGTAAAGTAAATAGGATTGGTTTTTAAATGTTACTCCTTCCGCACCGCCGGAACACGTTGAGAATGTTCCAGACACGATTTGAGGCCATATGCAAAACAGAAGCAAAAAATATATATATAAAGCTTCCTCTCAGGAGTATTTATGCAAGTAAACATCTATACCAATCCGGTCTGCACCTGGTGCGGGAAATTGAAAGAATGGCTGAAAAAATGGAAAGTTGCCTATCAGGAATTTAATCTGGAAGATGACGATAAATATTATGATGAGATCCTGCAGAAGTCCGGGCAATTAGCCGTTCCGGTGATCGAGATTGACGGCAAGGTTATCGTTGGTTTTCAGGAAGAATTGCTGGAAAAGGCGCTGTTTGGAAAAGATAGAAACTGAGCAGCCGAAGGCGTTTGAAGAATTTATATTAAGCTGCTGAAGAATGAACCGTCAAAGGTGATAACTTCTTAATTCTCGCGTTTTCACACTAAAAAAGTATTCCAGTACGTCTTCTTAAATTCCGTAACCATAAAACGAAACAGAGGTTGGTAATGTTTCATCTCCCTGCTCAGCAGGCTTTTCTCCAGCCCCTGATCAGCTTCATTCATGAGGCGAAGATACGTTTCCCGAAGAGTTTGAGGAATGATCATCGCCGGATAATGGTGAGTCAACAATATCCAATTAAGTATCATTCGACCCGTTCGGCCATTCCCATCCGAGAAAGGATGAATATTCTCAAACTTATGATGGAAAAAAATGGCCAAAGCTAAAGGATGAATCCTGTCTTTGTTCTGTTCATACCATCGTAAAAGTAAATCCATATCTGCTTTTACATATCTTGCCGGGCTGGGCTTAAACGGCTGCCCGAGAATATGGATGTCATGGCCTCTATAGCCTTTTCTGGCATCGATGTTTTCAAGTAACTGATCATGGATTTCCTGTATTGTTTCGTGCCTAAGGCTGGTTTTCCTTCCGAGCAGGCTAAAAAATACTTTTTGTGTATTTTGCAGATCATATACTTCCCGCAAGGTTTTATTCTTCGGAAGAATGTTTTCCGTAAGCAATTTGCTGGCTTGGGCCAGATTAATGGTGTTTCCCTCAATAGCTGAACTGCTTACCGCAAATTTAATGAGAAATGACCCATACACCTCCTGCCGGGTCAGCGGATCAAGTGTAGGGAACTTCTCTCTAAAATGAATTTTGACGGCTTCGATTTCCTCTACTTCTTCCTGGCTGAAAAATTCGCTTTTTTTAAGTTTTTTCTTTTTTGCTTTCTCTAGATAATAATTTGATTGCAAAAAGTTCTGAAGTGCTTTGTGGGACTTTCGGATTTCCTTCTTATATTTTTTCTCTAACGTATCCAGCTTTATGAGACGTAGATCATCCCCAAGATTCTCCAGGTCTTTGGTGATAATTCTTCCCTGTTTATCCCTATAAGAAACGCGCAGCGTATAGTACTTCTTAGCCCCTACTTTCTTAACGTGGATATAGACCATCAGCGACTAAAAACAGCCCGCATTTTTAAACTTTTCCCCCTACAATTTAATAATAAGATGTATGGGGAAAATGAACAATCGGAAACGTTTCAGGCCAAGCCGTTTGAAGAGGTGAGGTTGAGGAAGAAAGCGGCGTGAGGAATTTTAGCTGCCAGCGCCATCTTTACTGAATTGTAACGGTTGGAGTTGCTTCTGGATCCGATTCTATCCCAAATTTACCATTAACCTGAGGGAAGACATCCTCTCCCATTACTGGATTAAGAGCAAAATAGAGTAATCTCACCATTCGTGCAACACTTGCTGCGGCTTCTTGCTGTTGAACAGGATGTCGTATAATCCGGTCATCAGCGGAAGCTGCAGATGAAAACGTTCTTTCAGCAGAGGAATATATTTCGCTGTCGTCACCCCTTCGGCGATCATCTTCATTTCCGTAAGAACGTCATCTAAGGACCGTCCTTTGCCGACTTGCTCGCCGACGTGCCGATTGCGGGAATGCTTGGACATGCAGGTCACGATCACATCGCCGATGCCCGCTAAACCGTGAAACGTCTCTTCTTTCGCTCCCCATTTCAGACCAACTTGTTTTATTTCGTCAAGCCCTTTGGTAATAATGTACGCTTTGGCATTATCACCTAAATTCAGGCCATCACAGACTCCCACGAAAACGGCCAGGATATTTTTGAGAGCCGCGCAGACTTGCACGCCGATGATGTCATCGCTCAAATCAACTTTAAGTGTATCGCTCTGGATGACTTCTTGCAATTTCTTCCGTTCAGTTTTATTCCCGCCAGCCAATACTATCCCGCTAAACAACCCCTGTCCGATTTCTTCCGCGTGCGTCGGACCGTACAGGCAATAGGCCGTTCCCCCCACCTTTTCCTTGACGGCATCGCTCAGCAGCCGCAGATTGCCCGCCAACCCTTTGGAACAGATGATGAGAGGCTGGTGCCGGATGAGATTTTTAGCAGCTTCGAGTGTCGATTCGACTTTATCAGAGGGGACAACGATGAAAAGGAGTTCGCTGTTGGGGACGACTTCTTCCATCTTTGAAGAGATAAAGACATTGCCGGGAATGACGACATCCGGAAGCAGAGGACAGCTTCTTTTTTCCTGCATTTCCCGTGCTTGCGATTCAAAGAATTCCCAGACTTTGATGGGATGATTGTTTTTAGCGAGATGGACGGCTAAGGCTGTTCCCCACGATCCGCCGCCGAGAATGGTGATGTTCATAACGGTACAAATAAAGAGGTAGTTTAAATTAGTTATGAAAAGAAACCCGCCGAGCGCATGTCTGGATTGACCAGCGAGAGGCGATGCTGTTCTTTTAATTCGTAATCATAACTGAAAGCGAGGGAAAGAGTAGTTGTATACGAGCGCGTGTCTGGCAGGAACTGCCGGCAGACGACAACCGCTTCCTGTTTTTCTGGTGTGAAGATCATTTTGCCTGGCTCAAATAATGCTCCTTGGAACTGGCAGGGAATATCATCGCCGCCAAGTTTTGCCGACGTCAGAGAGACCATGTTCACTTTTCCCCGCCCTCTGGTTTGCAGGCGAAGACGGAATTCTACGCTCGCACCAGATCCAGGAAGGAGTATTTCCTGTAATTCCGTAACTGCTACCGGCGCACCTTGGCCAGCATAGGATTTGCGGTCCTGCACCATGCAGCCGGCGTCATAGACCGTATAGAAGTTCGGATTGACGCAGATCGTGTCCGCGAATTCCAGCGTTGACTGGTACGAGAGCTTGAGGAAATAGTTGGCAGGATATTCCATCATCCCTGAAAGTAAATTACCTGCGAATCCATCAAATTCCAAAAATTGTTTTTCACCGGCAGGAATGGTCAGGCTTCTCCCTTTAAGAGGATCCAAATTCTGCTGTAGTGGGTTCAGCTGAAAATATTTTGGGTCGAGACCGACGATTTTAATCTGGCCATTGGCGATGTCGTAGCCTGAAGGATTATCAGCTTCGATGATGATCTTGAATTCAGAATTCGGAAAAATCTTCTCCGGAGGCGCATTTTTAAGAAATTGCAGCTGAAGTTCAGCGACGCCTTGCTTAAAATTATATTGGGCTAGTGATTCCGGAGACTGCCCGCAGCCGAGCAAGAGCAGGAGAGTGAACAGAATGAGAATTCCCTCCCAAAATTTCATGATGTCCCCACAATCACTTTTACTTCCAGGGGTACTTCTTTGGTAAGCTGATAATCGTATTCCAGATCACCGGTGAATTCCCGGTATTCAAAATCTTTCGGATTTTGGAGATCAGTGGGAAGTTTTTTGATTGAGCAGGTCGGCTGGTAGATAATCTGTTTTCCGGATGAAGAGGGCAAAAGAGGGACTATAATGTTGGCACCGGACTTGCAGGCAGGCGGGTCGGTTTCAAACCCGTCTAACTGCAGAGTGTAACTATGAATCGCCAGAATTTTTCCGGGGCCGATATTCTCAATCGATCCGACCAGAAAGAGACTGCCTTCTTCGACGATGGGATTTTCAGGGGGATTGCCAAAGGCAAAATTGAGCCGGGCAAATTCTGCCGGCGACTGAGGAAGATGCGTATTCCCTGGGAACTTGCTTTGCCTGATTTCCGGGATAAGTGTCTTCTTCTGCTCTGGTGTTTTTGTGCCGATAAAGGCGCGGCTCAATCGGGTCGTCGTGGTCAATCCCCGAAAGATGGCTTCATATATCGCGGTATAGCTGCCTTCCAGGGTGTCTGTCGGCTGGCAGGGGATAGTGATGGATTTCTCTTCTTCAAGAATCTTTAGGGGTTCCATGCTTTCACCAGAAATTTTTTGTTTGGTTTTGGTATTCACAAATGTACAGGACAGATCGATGTCAAATTGCAGTTTGCGTGGGTTTTTAATTTTTAGTTCTACGGGGTAGATGATTTTAAATTCCTTATTCGGCTCGCGATAGCTGGTTTTCGGAAAAAAATCACCGATGACAAATTCGGCCTTGGTCGGCGCACGGATGAGCGGGTCGGTAACCCCTGCAACAATCAGCTGTTCTCGTTGTTTCTTCTGCTTTTGTTCCTGGATGCATTCCGTAAATTCGACCGTTCCGGATTTCTTTCCTTCGACGCGTGAGCAGAGATCATTGAACCCAGATTCTTCCTGACGGCGGTCGACGCAGGCTTGGACATTAGTATATTCACCGCCGAAGATGCAGGCCAGATTTGACCAGGCGGGATTTTCTTTTTGAGGGAGTTGTGCTGTCACTGTTTTTTGGGCTTGCAATAGCTCTTCGGGACCGGGCAAGGCTGCCCCGGAATGGCCAATATCCGGAAGAGTGGGGATGAAGAGTACAAAAATGAGATAAACGATTCCCAGAATTTTGAATATAGTAACCACCACATTTCCCGAAGGCAAATAGAAGAATCCCAGAAGCGCCCACCAAGGCATGAACAAAACCAGCGTCTGTATGATCGGAGTCAGGGTCCACCCGAACTGCTGAAAAGCCCAGGCCAGCAAACCCACATCAAGGAAAAAGAAAAGGATGGGAACAATGGCTATGAGCGCCGAGAAGCCTTTTCCTTGGGTGCCAAAACCGTAGATGACGAGAAAGGCGGCTGCCACTCCACCAACATAGGGCAGAGTATCAGCAGTTCTTCCCAGCATAAAATACCAAACGAGAAAAGCCAGGACAATGATCCAGGCACTTCTGGCTTTTTCCAGCTTGTCGGAAAAGTACGCCGTGGTCGCGAGTGTGCCGATGATCAGCAGAATTGTTGAGGTAAGAATCTGAAATCCCGTGCCGCGCAGGAATACGAAATGGACGATACCCAGCAGCATCAAGATGAAGCTTTCGACTTTCAGAGCCTGTACCACTTCTGCGCCCGCAGCAAGCGCACCGCCCGCAACAGCACCTTTGATTACTGTTGTGCCCATAGTTACTTTTCCGGCACTTACTGTAGCAGACGCAGCAGATTTGGCAGCCGGCGCCGCTTTAAATCCAAAACTCTTAAGTGCATCCCAGAACTTTCCCATCCAATAACCTCTCTTTTGATAGACTCACTATTTTTTAAGATTAAATTTATTTCAGCAAATCAACGCGCAACTCGCGTATTTCCAGCGTCTTCTTCGGTTTGATTTTAATGGCATTATTGCCCAGCACCACTTCATCGCCGACATCAATAGTATAGGCAGATTCTTTAGTATCAAACGACTGAAGCTTGCCATTAATCAACACGTCGCCCATCTTACTCTCAATAACATCGACGAAGTCCAGCTGCACACGCGCCCGTTTGTTTTGCTGTTTGATGTCTTGGTATTGCTCGTTGCTCAGTTCAAAATAATAAGTTGGATATTCAACTTCTTTCAGTTTCGAAGTGATGATAAGATGCGAAAGGATGTAGGTGCCTTTTCCGGCGGCAAAGATAATCTCATTTTCGCCTTTATTAAGTGCATCGGAAGCAATCTCGAGAGGAACTAATGCCAGATCGCAGTCAGGAACAGCTTGATAAAGAACTTTACCATTCAACGTGATAGTTAGTACGCCAACTTCCGTATATTGGCAGCTGGGTTGGAATTCTAAGGTGACACGCTCAAGATTCGTTTTTTCAAGATCAGAGATGAGGAACGTGCTTTGGGAAGATTGCGCCTGAGTATTGGTGACATCCCCGATGATTCTGACATTCTCTAACGAAGCTTCATTCGTTCTCCAGAAGGCGGCGCCGGGAGAAGCCACAGCAAAGAGAACTTTGTTTTCAGCCTGAAGCTGGCTTTTAGGGACTTTGACCGGACTGAAAGAGCCGGCAACAACATCATTAAAGATTTCTTCACCATTGAAGGTGATGATCAGTCTGCCCGATAATGATTTTATGTTGGCAGCAAGAAGAACAGTATCAGTGTTCGTGACATCGGCAATCGGAAAGGTGAGTTCACTCACCTCTTCAGAGAACGCTCCTTTTTTCGCATAGGCTGTATTTTTTTCTGCTAACACTTTGGTTTCTTTCTTGGTGTAGATGTTGACGACCGGAAGCGGATGTTCAATCTCCTTTTGCGGGAGATAATCTAATCGTCCTGGCGATTCTTTGAGCAGGTTTACTGCAGGAACGGCAGTCTGTACTGTTGACGAAGGAATGGCCTGGCTTTCATCTTCCAGCAAGCGGGCACGTTCGGTGGGCGGGATGAGAATGATGAACATGACTATCAATCCTGCGATGACGGCTAAGAGTACGGCGGCTCCACCGGCAGCTTGGGCTCTTTTTTCCATAATAAAGTAAAAAGGTTTAGTATATATAAATGTTAGGGAAGCTTTTGTATTATCACTTGGTAGTTGCGAAAATTTATAAAGAAAAGCGTATTTTAGAGTCGAATGACGCCCAGAGCTTTGATTAGACTGGCAGTGCTGGGCTGTGGCGAAGTTCCATTTATATTACAAATAACTGCATAATTTTATCTATTTTTCTGCATGATAATGCAAATATTTATAAATAAAGAAACTCTTCTCTTTCAGCATGACGACTTTAGAGGTCTTGAAAGATCAACGCCAAGAACTTGAACGCGGGATCCGCAACACCGTTTTAGTGCCACGAGAAGCAGAGAAAACAATAAATTCCCACTCACGGCTGATACAGGTGGTCAGTGGAGTGCGGCGCTGCGGGAAATCAGTTCTCATTTACAAAATCCTGCAAGGCCAGGAATTCGGCTACGTAAATTTTGATGACGACCGTCTCTTACAGATAAAGCCAAATGAAATTCTAGGGAGATTGTATCAGATGTATGGAAAGCAACTGAACACTATTTTCTTTGATGAGATCCAGAATCTTGAGCACTGGGAATTATTTGTCAATCGGCTCCATCGTGCCGGGTTTCGTATTTTCCTGACGGGAAGCAATGCCAAACTTTTGGCGCGAGAGATGGCCACGCATCTCACTGGTCGCCATCATACGATAGAACTCTGGCCATTCAGTTTTCGGGAATATCTTATGGCACGAAATTTTCAGGAAGATCTCGGAACAACCCAAGGGAAAAGTTTAGCCGCCCGGCATTTTCAGGAATATATGCAACGGGGAGGCTTTCCCGAAGTGGTGATGGGAAGAGAGGAACCCGCCTCGTACCTCAAAGAATTATACCAGAAAATTATCGAGCGGGATATAGTGAGCCGCTATAATATCATGTATAAGAAGACCTTGCGAGAAATTACCGGAAGTGTCATGAGCAATCCTGGCAGATACCTAAGCTATGGGAAACTGCGGCGCCAGTTTGGGCTGGGAAGCGATCACACGGTTAAGAATTATCTTTCCTATCTTGAAGAAGCATATCTTATTGTGTTTCTGAGTAAATTTTCTTTTAAGCCGGCAGAGATAGAAAAAAGTGAAAAGAAAGTGTATAGTATTGATACGGGAATGGCCAATAGTGTGAGTCTGCAAACCGGGAGCGAATCGAGTCACTTCTATGAGAATATTGTTGCGCTGGAATTACTGCGCCGGCAAAGGGAATCCTATTACTGGAAGAATCCTGAGCAGGAGGAAGTTGATTTTGTTCTCCGTGCAGAAAGGAGGGTCATCCAGCTCATTCAGGTGTGCTATCATCTTGACGAAAGTTCTACAAAGAGGGAGATTCGCGCCTTGCTCAAAGCAAGCAAAGCCTTGCGGTGCAAGAGTCTTTTGATTATTACCGCGGAGCGGGAAGGGAAGGAAAAAGTGGAATGGTTTGGCCTTACAGGAACAGTTGAATATCTTCCTCTCTGGAAATGGCTATTAACCACTTCTTAGTTGCGAAAGATTTATAAAGAAAGGCGTATTTTAGAGTCGAATGAGACGTGGCATTGTCAGTGGATTGGTTGGACTGCTGTTATCCTGTACTCCCGGCGTTCAGGGGACGGCAGTTACGAAATACCGAACGACGGATTCTCTGCGAACGGTAGGTGATGTGGTTTCTCAATATCAGAAGGATGACGCTGGAGTTACAGACGACGGTGACGATATTCTGGGTGCGAAACACGACGGGAATGATTCAAATGACGCGGAGACGTATGTGGACGAAGGATCTCCAGTGAGTGATGATGCCACTTGTTCTGATGCCGGCGATGCGCCGGATTGTTATACTGCGGATATACCGAGAGTGGACGTCTGGATTTCTCCTCGTGTTGATATTGGAACGGTAACGGAAGCGGGTAC
>JACPND010000016.1 GCA_016185625.1 Candidatus Woesearchaeota archaeon
GGTCTTATACTAGAACTAGAGAATGGAACCATCACTCAACAGATAAATCAAGGAATTCCGGCGATTTTTGGGATTTGGGGTCCTCCCAATTCAGAGACGGTCTATTTTGTGGGAGACACGAACAAAGGAGGCGTGTTATTGCAATTACAAGGAGACACACTTGAACAAAAAGAAATTGGACCCGTTCCAGATTTAACTGCAATCTGGGGAAGTTCAGCGGAGGACTTTTACATCGCCGGACACGATGCGACGCTACTTCATTGCAACTCGCAATCCTGCAGCAAAGTGGAAGAGATTTTGAAATTCCTTCCATACCAAAGTATGTTTCCATTCTTTACTGTGAATGGCACAGACCCGCAAGATATCTTTGTTGGTGGCGACTCAGACAAAGATGGGTCTGGCATAATCCTTCACTTTGATGGTGAGCAATGGACAAAAATGGATGTTCCTACTAGTCTTCTTGCCTCCATTACTGGAATCTGGGCCAAAACGCCTCAGGAGGCCTATGCCATTGATACTCCATCCTACGTTTATTATTATAATGGTTGTACCTGGCAGACGATGGCAAACTTTAAATCATTAAAAGTTGGAAACTTCTGGGGGCTCTGGGGAGCAGAAAACGGTGAACTTTTTGTAGCTACGGGAGGAGGCGACATCCTCCATTACAAACCGCCCAAATAAAACAGGAAATTCTTAACACAGCTCCCCGCGGAACAAAACATATGCGCTATCACAATTTGTGAATGACGTAGCCTAACAGTCATCGTGTTAGTCTTTGCAAATCATGCAGATCAAAGAGCAGAACATTCTTTTCTTCTGTTTTTTTTGTGAAAGACTTAGCCATAAGGCAGAAATATTCCTCTCTCTCATTCTGTCGCCATTGAACATGCTTACTCTTTTCTTTTAGTCCTCGGAGAATATCAGAAGGATTAACCTTTTCTTTCCATTTACATTCTGTAAAGAGCACTTTCTGGACAGAGTACATGGTTATCGACGGATGACTTTTTTGAATCAATGCCAAAAATCCAACACATGAGACATATGCCGACAATTAAGAACTTGAGACAAAATAACTTAGAGCCTATCCCATTAGGCGTTTAGCAGCATCAGGTCGAACACCTTCGATAGGTACAGTGAGGGCGTTGCGAGGGGATGCTCCCTACGGGAACGCAGCCCTCTGGAGTTCGACAGCGATGCGTTCGAAGCTGCTAAACGCCAAACGCCAAAAGGTGTGGCGTCTAGTGGGATAGGCTCTTATTAAATTTTCGGGAGAATTGTATAATTCCAGTTGGGTAATAATGAATCTTTTTTAATCTGCAGCGTAGTCATCTCTTCTTTAGAATAGTGAAGTATTACAGAATTTCGAAAGGTTTAAAAACAACCTTTATTTTACTGCCTCTGATAGGTGTGAAGCCTTCTCAGGTTTGAATCATGGAAGAACGACTGAAAACAGGAACGACAACAGTGGGAATCTACTGTAAGGACGGTATCGTCTTAGCGGCTGACCGCAGGGCCACCGCAGGCACGATGATCGTAGACAAGAAAGCGGAAAAAGTCCATCTGATCTGGGATGATTATGCCTTGACCTTAGCCGGATCAGTCTCTGACGCCCAGCTCCTCATCAAAATTCTAAAAGCAGAAATCAAGCTGAAAGAAGTCCGCACCGGAAAACGGGTTTCCGTCAAGGAAGTCGCCAACCAGTTGGCAGGATTGCAGTATTCAGGTATCCGCAGCATGAGCTTTTATCCGGCGATAGCCCATTTCCTCTTAGCCGGGCGGGACAGCGAAGGATTGCATCTATATGATCTATTCCCTGATGGCAGCGTTACCAAAGTGCGGGACTATGTCTCCAGCGGCTCAGGATCGGTATTTGCCTATGGTGTGCTGGAAACCCAATATACTGCAGATTTAAGCGTGAGCGAAGGTGTGAAATTGGCGGTGAAAGCGGTCAATGCTGCCTTACAGCGAGACAGTGCCACGGGCAATGGCATTGATGTTTTACTTGTGACAGAAAAAGAAATCAAGCGAGTAATGGAGAAAGAATTAGTATATAGTTTGTAGAATCATTCTCCAGTATTACGTACTCTAGGGCTGAACTTTACTATGGCTGATATATTAAAAGAAATCATCAAGCGATTGCCGGAAGGCAAAATTGCGGATGGCGCGTTTGAAGGCGCAAATATTGTACTATATACCAAAGACAAGAATTACTTCTTTGATAATCAGGGCACGATTCGGGAGATTGTCAGCGAGTTCAAGAAAAGGATAGAAGTGCGTCCCGACCCTTCATTATGCATGACCGTGGAAAAAGCGGAAAAGGAAATCCGTAAGATCATTCCTGAAGAAGCCGGCGTGGACCAGATAATCTTTGACCCGCCAAGATCGATGGTGATGATTCATGCCGACAAGCCGGGTATCGTCATCGGCCGGCAGGGTGAGCTGCTGCGGGAAATTAAAGCAAAAACATTGTGGGTGCCGTTGATTGAGCGCAATCCGCCGATCCGATCCAAGCTGATTGAAAGCATCCGTTCGGTCTTATATGAAAATGCCGATTACCGCAAGAAATTCCTGGATAGGACCGGACACCGGATTTATGACGGCTGGCTGCGGGAAAAGAAACATGAATGGGTGCGCATCTCTTTTTTAGGAGCGGGCCGACAGGTGGGGCGAAGCTGTTTCTTGCTACAGACGCCGGAATCACGCATTTTATTGGAATGTGGCATCGATCCCGGTGAGAAGGGCGCAGAAGAATATCCCTATTTGGATGCACCGGAATTTAACATCAGCGAGATTGATGCCGTGATTATCTCCCATTCGCATTTGGATCACAGCGGCTTAGTGCCGTACTTGTTTAAGTTCGGCTATAAAGGGCCGGTCTATTGTACTCCTCCGACCAGAGACGTGATGTCGTTATTGCAATTGGACATGATCAAGATTCAGCGCTCTGAGGGGCAAGACCCGATTTTTGCGACAGAAGACGTGCGCAACATGGTGCTGCACACGATTACGCTTGATTATGAAGAAGTGCATGACATTACGCCGGATGTGCGGCTGACCTTCTATAATGCCGGCCACATTCTGGGAAGTGCCGTGCTTCATCTGAATATCGGAAATGGCCTCCATAATTTTGTGTATACGGGTGATTTGAAATATGCACGCACGAATCTATTGGAATCGGCGAATACGCAATTTCCGCGGGTGGAGACATTGATGATTGAATCCACCTATGGCGGAAAGGAGAATGTCCTGGCAGAGAACGAAGCTGATAATTTCATGATGGAAGTGGTAAAGCGCACCTTTGAACGAGGAGGAAAAGTATTGATGCCGGTTCTGGGATCAGGACGGGCGCAGGAAGTGATGATCATTCTCGAACGCCTGATGCGCGAAGGCAAGATGCCCAAAGCGCCAATTTATCTGGATGGAATGCTCTGGGACATCACGGCCATCCATACTGCGTATCCGGAATTTTTGAACCGCAATATCCGTGAGCAGATTTTCCATAAAGAGAATAATCCCTTTCTGTCGGATATCTTTAAGCAAGTTGGATCGAATAAAGAAAGGCAGCAGATCATCCTAGATGAAGGCCCGTGCATGATTTTAGCCACATCCGGCATGTTAATGGGTGGGCCATCAGTGGAATATCTGAAAGGACTGGCGGAAGGAAACAAGCATTCTTTGATCTTTAGCTGTTATCAGCCACCGGGAAGTATGGGATACCGAGTGCGATCCGGGGAAAAAGAGATCACGATGCGCGATAATGGCAAACAGCAGGTGTTAAAGATAAACATGGAAGTGCAGAAGGTAGAGATTTCCGGACATTCTGATCGCCGTGAATTGATGAATTATATCAAGCGCTGCAACCCGCAGCCGCGAAAAATCATCATTATCCATGGAGAAAGCTCACGATGCTTGGATCTGGCTTCCACAATCCACAAGCAGTTCCGGATTGAGACGGTAACGCCGAAGAATCTGGAAGTGATTAGGATACGGTAGGTATAGGTTTTAGGGCAGGATTTTTTCTGAGGATTTTTGAAATGAGAGCTTCAAGGGTAGTACGAAAACTATCCCTATTGTGGTTTCGCTGTGCTGTCTTAAGAACATCAAGAACGTCTCTATAATCGTTAACAAGTTCGGGATGCTTCAAAAGATAGAGATCAAATTCAAGAATTCGGCTGTAGATGGTAATGATGTCATCTGAAGTAAGTTCGCGTACCTGGTCGTTTTGAATGTAGGTGCGCATTGAAGCATAGAGTCGATCTTCATTGAACATAGGGCGGGCAGGTGTGGGAAGTTGAACTTTTATTTAAGATGTTTGACATTACTGGTTCGGGAATAAATCCTATTGATGCAGAAGTTCAGGAGAGATTCCAGTTGGTTTGGCACGAGAGGGGCGATATTGTGTTTTTTTTGACATCCTCCCCAAGCATAAATGGTGGGGATTCCCTAAACGATAGGTAACCTAATTACGGAATTATACAAAATCGTTTAAATTCCACTAACTTTAAATAGTCCTTCTCTTTGCTACAAAAAGAGGTGAACTCTATGAAGAGAATAATGGCCATTTGTGTCTTGGTGATTGTACTTCTTACCGCCGTCGCCTGCGCACCTGAAGCGCCGAAGACGACAGAAGCGCCAGAAGGAGCTGGTGAACAGCCCGCAGAAGAACCATCAGACAGCGGATATCAAGCACCCCTTTCAGGAGATGCAAAAAGGAAGAAGTAGTTGTTTTCTTTTTTAATTTTACAAAAACTCTTTGACATTCCTAAAATCCACCTTGACAAACTTCCGGAATTCCAATCCTTTCTCTTTTAATTGTTGCAGCGCCTCTTTCACGTGTGTGCTTCCTTTCGGAACAGTAAATCCTGCCTGCATACTCAAATAGTCTAATTGCTTCAAGGCCGCAGCCCGTGCCAAGACCGACGCCGACGCCACTTCCACATATTTGGATTCCGCTTTCTCTTCCTGAATATCACCTACTGCACAGCCTGGATATTTGTCTACAACGTGCTTCCCACCACTTAAGTCCTTTGCTGCTTCGGCATGAAGTTTGTTGAGCAGTTCAGTGACATTTCCTTTCCAATGATTATATTCTTCAGGCAGCAGGCTTTTCACTTCGCAGGGGACGAGCGCCCTGATCTTTTCCGCCATTGCCAGAATCTCCCGGTCGTCTAAGGTCTTGCTGTCCGCCACGCCTAATTCCACCAGTCTCTGCCGCAGTTCCTCGTTGGCTTTCACTGCCGCAACCACGATGCCGCCAAAGGTATCTCCTTTCAGCGATTCATCGCTGCCGATCAGCCAGCCTTTCTCGGCACGGAATTTTTCTGATTTCACTTCCTCGCCGATGCCTAATTTCTCCAGAAGGGCAGCTGCTTTTTCCACCGCTTCCTTTTTCCCCTGGACAGACAATTTCCCGGAGGTATAAAGAACTAGAATGACGTCATCCTTACCGTAGCGGACTTCTTCATAGAGTGTTTTAGCCGGCTGTTTCTTCCAGTTCTCTCCCAATCTGCGAAGGTCCTCTTTTTTGACGTTGTCGAAGACGGTCATAGCTTCTCCTTGATTGTTCTCTGTAATTTACCAATGATCTTTAAAAAAGTTATTTTATTTCTTTCTACATATTGCGTGGGAAAAAAAATTCCATCATACGATATTTTATTTCTTAGAATACGCAAATCATCCAAGAAAACCACTTCTGATTCAGCCAGATACTTCTTTCCAGCAGATTCAATCAACTCTTTATGTGCATACTCGCCAATACATTTATATCCGTCAAGAAGGAATACGATAGACAATAATTCCCATATTGTTTCATAATACTCTTTGGCGACTTGTGAGGGAAAGCGTTGAGAATCCATCTCTTCCAGTATTTGTAAAGTATTATCTGCCATCTGTAAGATGGACTTTGCTTTTTCTCTGTCAGGAGTGATCTGTACCAGCATTCAAAACACCTTCACATAACCGGAGAGGATAATTCCATTTATAATATTATTCTTTAATTCTTTGCTCAAGGTTTTGAGATCTGGTTCAAAAAAAACCTGAATTCTCCTACTAAGTTTCTTCTCATACTTCTCAACGTCAACTTTTTCCGGCTTGGCCTGTACAAAAAGGTCGATATCACTATGCTCTGTGTCTTCTCCTCTTGCAGCAGAGCCAAATAAGATTATCACCTGAGGCAAAGCTTTCTCCTGCAGATATGACAACAGCCCTGAACTCTGAAGACGAGCCAGCAGGTCTATTTTCTTGTAGAATTTAAAGTGTGGATTATCTCGTTGTGCACAGTAAGTGGGATATCCCACCCTATTCTTGCGCTCTGCAATGAGCCCTTCTTCCTTCAGTTCCTGCAGATAATTCTTAACAGAAGTGGGAGCCAGTTTCACCAGCCGGCTCATTTCCCGTAGCTGAAAGCCGCCTTCGGCGAAGGGCCTGTCGAAGAATACCCTTAATACTTGCCATTTGTTATAATTTTGTAACATATGTAACAAAAAAAGAACATACGATATATAAATGTTACGTTTACAAGATAGGGCATATGCCGAAGAGTAAAAAGAATCGGTATTGCCTGCATGAAATTTCCAAATCTCAATCAAGATGACTAGCTAAAATTCCCCCAGCCTCTTCTGCTTCTTCGCCTCCACTTTATCCTTATACGGTTGCCATTCCTTCCTAAACAATTCAGGATATTTATCGTGGTATTTTTCCAAAAAGTTCTGCGTCTTGGGATCTGTCAAATATCCTGAGCCAAAATCAATGCCAATCTCATTCTTGAGCCGGTCAATTTGCGCATCGCGGATCACTTTCGCCACAATGGACGCGGCAGATACAATGATATAATTCACATCGGCTTTATGTTCCACAATCAATTTCACTGTCTTGCGCACCCCTTCGCTCAATCGCCGCGAAAAATAATCCTGATACGCTTCTGTATTCGGGCTGGGGCAGTCAATAATCGCCATATCCGGATCCAACTCCGAGACCATCCGCGCAGCGGTATCCGCTTCCAGCCAGTTTAAATTAGTATTGGCCTCCTTCAGGGACAAGTCAATTGCATCCGGCTCAATCACTTCCACGCGAAAATCCCGCACCAGTTCGCGGATATGTTCAAATAGATCCTCACGAACTTCCGCGCTCAGTAGTTTGCTGTCTTTCACACCCAGCCATTCCAGTTTCTTCTGGTTCTCTTCCGGTATAGCTAACGCCGCGATAACCAGCGGACCGATGATTGGACCGCGTCCGGCTTCGTCCACACCGACGATGATTTTGCTTTTTTCTTTCATTCTGCATCGAAAATTAAACCATCTTTAAAAGAATTTCTAAAAAGTAGTGAATTACTTCTCTCTTCATTCTGCACAAACTGGAAAGGCATCAGCTGTATACTTTTCACAAACTGTTTCACCTGGTCTTGGTAGCCTCCATTGTGCTGCTCATCCCAGCTGCAGATCGATTTCTCGGGCTAAGTTTTCCATGTCCTGCAGTATCGTTTCCGCATCCCGCCGGATATCCTGGATGAGTTTTTGCAAATGCTGCTCTCGGAGGAGGTATCGTTCCCGCTCTCGTATAATCAGTCCGGCATCGATGAGTTTGGTTAAGTGATGCACCACTGTCCCCCGGCTTAACTTTAATTGTTCGGCAATTTCATCAGAACTGATCGGCTCATTTTTTCTCGTCCGCTTTACCATCGTAATAAACACCCGAAAGCAGCTGCTGTCCCGGTCTCGCAGGTTAAACAAACCCAGAGAATTTCCCAACCACTGCAGTTCCTGATTCACATCGCCAGCACTTCCATGCCGTAGTTTAATGATGGTGACTCGTTGTACCATAGCTAAGGCAAAGGAACCTTCCTTTTTAAATTTTTCCCAAAAGGTTTATATATAAGTACTATTTTAAGTAATCTAAGTTTAGTTTAAGTAAACCAAAACACCGCCAAAATGGACGTCCCAGAATCTAAAAACGCTGAACTCGCTGTGCCGGCTGAACCGCAAGCAGACCCAGTACAAGAAATGAAAGAATTGCTGCAGCGCACGCAGGCTAACTTTGAAAACTACCGCAAGCAGATGGAGAAGCGTATGGAAGAGCTCAGGCAGACGGCTGCTAAGGAAATCATTATGCAATTGCTCCCCGTCATTGATAACTTTGAATTAGCGTTGAAGAATGCGCATACCAATACGAACGACATCGTTCAGGGCGTGCAGCTCATCTACTCGCAACTTATCAGCATGTTGGAAGAACAGGGCGTACAACCTATCAATGTTGAACATAAATTATTTGATCCCTATCTTCATGAACCCTTATTAAAAGTCGAATCCGATCTTCCCGCAAACACGATTATCGAAGAACTGCAAAAAGGCTATACCCTGCACGGAGCAGTTCTGCGGCATACGAAAGTGAAGTTAAGTGCGGGCAGGAAAAACCCCATTCAAGAAAACACAAAAAACAAAACAGACAATCAGGAGGTCTAACATGGCAAAAACAGTTTCAGGAGCAACTATAGGAATCGATTTGGGAACAACCTTTTCAGCAGTAGCGATTATGGAGGCCGGCAAGCCGACCATTATTGCCAATGCCGAAGGCGGCCGCATCACACCGAGTGTGGTGCATGTAAAAGAAAATGAAATCATCGTCGGACAAGTCGCCCGCAATCAGGCGATTGTTGATCCTTTGCATACTATCCGCTCCATCAAGCGGAAAATGGGGACGAATGAAAAAGTGGAAATCGATGGTAAAGGATATACGCCGGAAGAAATTTCCGCGATGATCCTGCAGAAATTGAAACGCGACGCTGAGGCGTACTTGGGCCAGCCGGTGAAAAATGCCGTGATTACCGTTCCAGCCTATTTTAACGACGCGCAGCGGCAAGCGACGAAAAATGCCGGCGAAATTGCCGGATTAAATGTCTTGCGCATCATCAACGAACCGACGGCGGCAGCGCTGGCCTACGGGCTCGATAAGCAGCAGCAGGCGCATACTATCCTCGTCTTTGACTTTGGCGGCGGAACGTTTGACGTCTCCATCCTGGAATTAGGCGATGGCGTGTTTGAAGTTAAGTCTACATCAGGAGATAACTTTTTGGGGGGAGATGACATCGATGAGCTGATCATGAATTGGCTGGTCACCAATTTCAAAAAATCCACTGGCATCAATCTCAACAGCGATCCGACGGCAGTGCAGCGGCTGAAAGAAGCGGCTGAAAAAGCCAAGATTGAATTGTCCACGAAAACAAAAGTGGAGATCAATCTTCCGTTCATCACCGCGGATCAGCATGGTCCCAAGCATATTAAAGAAGAATTGACCCGGGCGAAGTTTGAAGAATTGATTTCTGACATTCTCAAGCGTCTGGAAACACCGGTGAAAAATGCCATACGTGATGCCAAGTTGTCAGCCAACGATATCAACAAAGTGATTTTCGTCGGCGGATCGACGAGAATTCCGGCAGTGCAGGAACTCGTCAAGAAGCTTATCGGCAAAGATGGAGATAAGTCCGTCAATCCTGACGAAGCTGTTGCCGTCGGTGCAGCGATCCAGGCCGGCGTCTTGGGCGGAGAAATTAAAGACGTGTTGCTGCTCGATGTCACGCCTTTGAGTTTAGGCATTGAAACCTTAGGCGGCGTGTTGACCAAACTCATTGAGCGTAATACCACTGTTCCGACGAAAAAATCGCAGATTTTCAGCACAGCTGCGGACAATCAGACTGCCGTGACGATCCGGGTAGCCCAGGGCGAGCGTCCCATGTTTGCCGACAATAAAGTGCTGGGGCAGTTTGACTTAGTGGGCATTCCGCCTGCTCCCCGCGGTGTGCCGCAGGTGGAAGTGACGTTCGATATCGACAGCAATGGGATTTTAAACGTCAATGCAAAAGATCTCGGAACCGGAAAAGAGCACAAAATAAAAATCACCGGCTCCAGTACGCTCAACAAAGACGAAGTTGAGCGCATGAAAGAAGAAGCGAAAAAGCATGAGCAGGACGATGAGCGCCAAAAATCCAAGATCGAAGCTGAGAACAATGCCGATGCGGTTTTGTATCAGACCAAGAAAGTGCTGGATGAGTTTGGCGACAAAACGGATGCTGCGACCAAGAAAAAAATTGAAGAGAAAATAAAAGAAGTCGAAGAAGCGCGCAAGGAAGGCGATCCTGCCGTCATCAACAAAAAGATTGAAGAGCTGAATAAGGTCGTGCAGGAAATCGGCATGAAGATGTATCAGGATGCGGCGGCGAAGCAGGGAAAAGCCGGTGCAGAAAATGATGCTGAAGCTGGAAAGAAAGCCGCCGGACTGGACGACGAGAAGGTGGTCGATGCGGAGTTTAAGGAGAAATAGGCAGGAAGATTTTTAATATCTTTCTCTTATTTTTATTTTTATCCTGGATTTTCATTTAGGATGAATAGACGCTGGAAAAGTGAGATAGTGGGGAAAATATGAACTCATCCGAACTTTCAAATTATAAAGAACTTCTGCAGGATTTACAATCCCTTCTTACGAAAGCAAAATACCAGGCCTACAAAGCAGTTGATAATCTTCGGGTGCAAACCTACTGGCAGGTGGGGGAAAGGATTGTCAGGGAGGAATTGCAGCATAAAGAGAGGGCTGATTATGGGAAGTTTTTAATTAAAAATTTAGCCCGAGATCTTGGTTTTTCAAAGGCTAATTTGCATAATATGATCCTCTTTTGTAAGAAGTACCCGATTGTCCAGGCAGTGCCTAGACAATTAAGCTGGACTCATATGGTTAGCCTTATCTATATCCATGATGAAGCCGAGCGAGAATTTTACGAACAACAAACGATTGAAAACGTGTGGAGCAGCAGAGATTTAGAAAAGCAAATGAGAATCGGACTCTATCAAAAAGCAGTTAAGAGTGGCGGTATTGTTGTCAAAAGGAGACTACCACTAAAACTGATAGAACCAAATACAGTTTTTAAAGATGCCTATCATTTTGACTTTCTCCACTTGAAAAAAAATTATAGCGAAGACGATCTAAAAAGTGCATTACTGCATAAATTAGAAAAATTCCCCCAAGAGCTTGGTCCAGATTTCTTTGTTGGTAGGCGAGAAGTTCCCCTCTTAGTAGGGGGAAATTATGATAAAATAGATTTAGAGCTCTTTCATGCTGGTCTCTTATGCTACATTCTCGTGGAAATAAAGACAGAACCATTCCAACATAAGCATGTCAGCCAGATGTATTCCTATTTGAACTGGTATAAAGAACATAAGCAACATAAAGGGCAGCGGCCACCAATAGGATTGATCATGTGCAAAACTAAGGATGAAGAAACCATTCATTATGCTTTAGGAGATTTGAAAAAAGAGATTTTTGTAGCAGAATATAAAACTAAACTTCCATCCAAAGAACAACTCCAGGAGCTCTTACAATGAAAACCCCCACCCTCCCAGAATGCCACGGACTTTTTGATACATATAAAGTTCCTGCAGGAACCGTAAAAGTCCATTGTGAAGCGGTGCATAAAGTGGCGGTCGCTCTTGCCGAACAACTCATTCAAAAAGGTTTTCTCTTAGATCTTAACATCATCCAGCCGTTCTCTTTGCTCCATGATCTTATGAAAAGTGTGGTTCTCGAACGCCTCGACGGTCCTCCCTATCATTACCAGCCTACTGCGGAAGAAATACAGATGCACCAGCAGCTCCGAAAACAATACGTCGGCATGTCCGAAACCAAGGTTGCCTATCTTGTTCTCCAAGACAACTATCCTGAATTTGCGAAACTATTTACCGAATTAGATGAACTCACGCAAAATCCACAGGCGAAAGTCCATGAAGAGACCAAATTCATCCATTACGTTGACTGGCGCGTGCTGGGAAATAAAATAGTTCCGCTCAGTGAGCGCATGAATTACATCTATAACCGGTATAGCCACTGGATCAAAAAGAGAAACATCGATTGGGAAGCTGTCCAACAAGACCAGTTCAATTACGAGCGGAAGCTTTTTAGCCTGCTCCCCTATCCGCCTGAACAATTAAAGGTACATATTTCATTATAACATGGCTGACAAAGACTATTACAAAATACTGGGCGTGGAAAAAGGCGCCGCCAAGGACGAAATCAAGAAAGCCTACAAGAAGCTGGCGATGAAATATCATCCTGATCGGGCTCCTGAAGATAAAAAGAAGGAATATGAAGAAGAATTTAAGGAAATCAGTGAAGCTGCCTCTGTTCTGTCTGATGATAAGAAGCGCCAGCAGTATGATCAATTCGGCTCCTCTGCTTTTAGTGGTGGAGCTGGTGGTGCTGGCGGCGGTGCCGGTTTTGAAGGGTTTGATTATTCCGATATCATGTCCCAATTCCGTTCTGGAACCTTCGGCAACTTTGATGAGATGTTTGAGCAGATCTTCAGCGGAAGTGGAAGAGGTGGAAAAGGAGGCGGAGGACGTGGGAGACGCCGGGGAGCCGATCTTCTTTATGAAACCAAAATAACGCTTAAAGATGTGGCTACCGGAACTGATCGCACCATCGAATTAAACAAACTCGAACACTGTCCAGATTGCCAGGGCAAAGGCGCCTTGCATTTTGAAGACTGCCATCACTGCCACGGCTCCGGCTCGATCAAACAGACGCATCGCACGCCATTTGGTATTTTCCAGCAAGTCGGACCCTGTCCGTATTGCCATGGCCGCGGTGAGCTGGGGCAGGATAAATGCAGCGCTTGCGGTGGTGAAGGCCTCATCCGGCAGCGCAAGAAAATTGAAGTGACTATTCCTGCTGGTGTGGAAGAAGGCATGCGCCTGCGTATTCCGGGGGAAGGTGAAGTCAGTTCCCAGGGCAGCCAGTCCGGTGACTTGTATGTCGTGGTGCATATCCTGCCGCATGAATATTTCCAGCGCAAGGGAAATGATATCCATCTTACCGTTCCCATCTCTTTCACACAGGCAGTTATCGGTGATGAAATAGAAGTGCCGACGCTTACCGGAACTGGAAAAGCGAAATTGAAAATTCCCGCTGGCACCCAGTCCGAAACTATTTTTCGTATGAAAGAAAAAGGCCTGCCTTTGATCGACTATTCCAGGGAGACAGGAGATCAGATGGTCAAAGTGCGCATTGAAGTGCCGGCGAAGCTGAGCAAAAAGCAGCTGGAATTGATCCGGCAGCTGCAAGAAGAAAAGCCCAGTAAAAGTTTCTTTGAAAAAATTTTTGGGTAGGGCTGATTAAGGGTTGGAACAGTTCAGTGTCTAGAACGGTTCGTCAGTTAAAATGCATCACCCTGCTGCCTCTTTCTCCGAAGCATCCTGATTCGAAGCATCCAGATGACTCCTGCCGTAAAGACGGCTGTTCCGATAGCGATGCTGATCCAGAGCCAGGGACTGGTGCCGGAGCTGGACTGACCGGCTGCTTTGCCCGCAAGATTTTTTCTTAGGTCTATGTTCTCAATTTCTTCTTCGGACACCATCTCCACCGGAAATCTTTTCTGCTCCATGCGCACGTTGTTCCAGAAATTGACCACCATGTCAAAATGGTATTTCCCCTTCTCTCTTCCCTCAGCGTTATAATAATCGTTGATCCTTCTCGTGGCTAATCCTTCTATATCTATCGATTTTGTCCGGAACTCATCCACTTTCTGTTCCTCTTTCTTTCCCTCCGCCTCCTGCTTCTTTACTTCTACCTCCACAAACACGTTACGTATCTCCTTATTCCACTTATTCATCAGATCCAGCGAATATTTGTTTATTTTGTTTGCTATCAGGAACCGGTCAAAATAGGCAATATCAATTTCCGGCTTGCCGATCATCATCTTTTTCTCCAGCTCTAGCTTCTGATCGTCGTAAGATATCGAGGCCAGCACGTTAAATTCTCCGACGCCAAACAAGGCCTGATCGATTTCCGTGGCCAGCAGCTTATTCTCGTCTTTTGCTAAGGGAGCGGCCTCTGTTTCCAGGACTTGCTGTTTCTGCTGCCGGTCATTAACATAGAATCTGGTCTGGACTGTTCCCAGATCTTTTTTGCCTTTGTTTTCGACTTCAGCCACCAGCCTGATTTTTTTGCCCTGCTCCTGGAAATTTAGTTTTGCCACGATATATTTGTCCGGGTACGGCCCCAGGACTTCTATCTTGTGCCTTAACAGGAGCTTTGAGCTGATGGTATCCGAAGAGGGTGATTCCAGCTCTTGCTCAATAACAATGTCAGCGGTTGCTTTTCCCGGCGGAATCTCTTTTGGCAGCTTAATAGAAAACTCGATGGGCTTGGCATCATCATCCTGACGGAAACTGATCTCTTTTTTATCGTTCAGCTTCACATACTCCGCCAGTTCTCCTTCCACATAGACACGCACGGTAAATTCCAAGTGGTCATTATTGACGATCCAGAAGGTTCCGTCCAGCTTCTTGGTCTCTTCGGAATCAATACTTGTCTTTGCCGGACGGATTCCTAGGGCGGCAGCCTGCTGAAGTGTCAGCAGAAGTATCAGCAGAAGCATCAAAACTAGCACGATGCTGCCAATCCAGGAATGGTGGTGTTGTTTCATTGTTGTTTTATCTGCTGTTTCATCTGCGTTTATTGGCTGGTACTCACCGCAAACGTCACCGTCGATGATTTTGCTCCTGCCGATTCATTGCCGGGAACCCTTATCAATAATCCCGTCAGGAAATCGTTGCTGATGACGTGCCAGTCCAAGTCGGCAACGTCAGTCCTGGTGCTGCTGCTAGTCATGTTGAACCAATCAGTGGTGGATTTAGTGGTGTCAAAGGAACTGGATTCATTCTCTTCGATGCGGAACTGGTAATGGCTGTTGTTGAAAGGCACGGCCGTAAAGTAAGGTGTTCCTGTCACCGTCACGTTAATAGGGATGTTTCCTGAATTCTCCACATGGAAAGGAAGCGCATTACCCGAACTGGTGTTCACATTTCCCCCGCGGCTCACGCTTCCAAACGCTACCGTTCCCGTCAAGACCGACACCGCGAGATAGGAGTTGATCGTAATGGTGTTTACCGTAGAATTATCTCCATAACTGCTGCTGGTGTCGTTGGCCTGCACTTTCCAGTAATAGGTCTTATCTACATCTAGTTCTGTGGAGATAGTATAGTTTACAGATGGCGATCCGGTCGTTGAAGGAATGGCTGAGACATTGACTTCCGGATTGTTGAAAGCAATGTTGTCATCAATGATCAGATTATAACTGATGACATCTCCATCGGCGTCGGTGGAATTGGCCCAGCCGAACGTAGGGGTGCGATTTGTCGTGGTATTTCCGGTAGGGGGAGTGAGTCCCGTTGGCGCGGTAGGCAGCGTGTTGCTGATGATGTCGCTCACTGCAAAACTTCCCAGCGAGGAGACATTGAAGTTGGAGACGCTCCCGGAGTAACTGAGGTTGGTACAGCCGTTATTAAGGCAATCAAATCCCGCAGTGATGATGACGGTGGCATTTTCCGGCGTATAATTATGCAGCTTCATGATCCGGGCGACGGAAGAGAAGGTCAGCCCTCTCAGTGTGATATTCGCGGTGCTATTGAAGCGGGAGGCAAAACCGCCGGCCAGCGGCCCGAAGGCAGAGGTATTGACAGCAGCCGTATTATTTCCGACAAAAATACTCAACCCCAACCCCAGCCCATTGCCGCTGACGTTGACGGTCAAATTAGACTGCACAGCGCCGCGCCAGCTGACTTCCCCGAACGAATTATTATAAATCAGGTAATTTGCCATCTCCGCACCCGTATCGTCCTGAATTTCATAATCATTATCGGGAGCAGATAGATTATTGTTGACAAAAGTATTATTTCCGATGCCTGCTCCATTAAGAAAAATCGCTGGATTCGCACTTAAAGAAGTGACTTCATTGCTCTCAAAGTAACTGTCATTATTCGTTCCCGGATTCAGCCTGATTCCCTGACTGCCGGAAACAATCACCTTATTGGATTTGACGATGCTATTCTGGGTAGGACTGGCGAAAAAGATACCAATTCCACTTTTTGAACCAATAACATTTTCAAAGATATATGTCCTTACTGAAGTTAGGTCTAAGAAAATTCCCGAAGGACCTCCAGTAGCAGTGTTGTTTATCGTATTGCCTTCGATTCTGGCCTCCACTGCTCCCCGCAGGAAGATGTTTTCTGCGCTGCTGCCAGAAGAGTTCAGGCTGTTGTTGGCGATGACTAATTCTTTCGGCGCTGATTCAACAAAGATATTCCGGCTCTCGGTGCCGATAGTCGTTATGGAGTTGTTGATGATGGTTAAATTATGAGACCCTTCTGTTCCATAGATGCCATATTTGTTATCAGTAGATTCATTCCCTTCCAGGATGCGGCAGTTCTTGATCGTGACATTATTATAGCCGGCAATGATGACACCATAGCCGGCAACCGACCCATTCATCGAATAGTTGACATAATATCCCTGACAATCAATATAGATATTGTTGGCGGTGACATTAAAGCAGGTTCCTCCGGAAGTGAAGTTTCTGCTTCCCGTGATGCTGGCGCTCACTTCTCCGCAGCGGGCATGTTGGAAGGCCGCATAACTGCTGAACGAAGTGACATTAAACGCCAACGTTCCGCCGCTGAAACTGAAATTGAAGCAGCTGGAGTCAGCGAGGCAATCCACGCCGTTCTGCCTGATGGTTCTGCTCTCTGTCGTAAAGTCACTCCATTTTCTTATTTCATCAACATAGACATAATCCAGAGAGTACAGCGTGATGTTGGCCGTGGAATTGATTCTTGGTTTGGTCTGCTGCGCGGTGACAAAGGCCGAGGTATTGAGAGCGGCAGTGTTATTGGCCAGGAAGAGGTTGAGGGTATAGCCGAGCGTGCCATTTAACGTCAAATTCCGTAAGAAACTCCCGGTACCATTGTCCAGCCAACGGATGGTGGCCAAAGAATTGTTGTACAGGATGTAATTGATCTGCGCATCGTCAGTAATGTCGAGAATTTCAAAACCAGAATCTGCCGAGAGATTATTGTTCAGGAAGGTGTTACCGTTTGACGTGCCCGTGATATAGAGCGCACCAAATCCGCCCGGGATGATCGCCCGCAGGTCATTGGATTCAAAGGTGGAGTTCGTGACTGAGGATAGTTCAAGCGCCGGCGCAGCTGGTCCGGCAATGGTAATATTATTAGACCTGAAGGTCAGATTCGCGGAATCGTTGATGACCACTCCCCGCCCGCTGGAACCGGAAACATTGATGGTATTCCCGGTAAAGGTGTTATTGCCGGAAGAAGAGTTAAGGCTGATGCCGGAACCGCCGGCAATGGCCCGAAAAGTGCTTTCATTAATAATGTTAAACGCAGAACGGTCATTCAGGAACAGGGCTCCATTGGTGCTGCTGTTCTGTATCGTTATGGTGTTATTCACCAGCATCAGGTATTGGGCAAAGGCCAGATGGATTCCGTATGAGGAGCTTCCTGAAGTAGTGATAATATTATCCCGGATGGTCCAGTTCTTAGCCGAGTCACCCGGCTGCAAGCCGCTTACAAAAATAGCCGGGCTGTCTGCCAGGCTGCTGCCCTGAACAATATTGCAGTTCTTGATGGTAACATTATCATAGCCGCCGCTCGTCCCGCCGTCAATACCATACCCAGCACTGCTCTGGCCATAGGTAATCGTATAGCCGGCGCACTCCAGCGTGAGGTTGGAATTCCCGATCGTAAAACACGTTCCTGCAGAACTCACATCATTGGTCAATGTTCGATGGCCGTTGAGTGTTCCACAGATATTGGCACTGATGGAAAGGTTTCTCGGTTCAGAAATATTGCTGTTGGTTCCATCTGAACAATTGACCCACCAATTATAATATCCATCAGTTAAGGTAGCATTTGAAAGAATAATGGTTTTGGTCGCATTCAGCACACTGTTATTTGTCCCGTAGGCTGCTATCGTCCCGCTGCTGGTGTCGTTAATCCACAAAGTACAATTCAGACGAGGCTGATTGGTCAGGTCATCGCTGGCATTGAAAAAGAAACTCGGTGTGTCGTCGGTGGTATTCCTGGTCTTATTAGCGGGGGCCAGAAGGACGATCACCGGAAGCTGTATATCAATATCCAATCCGGAAAAACTGCTGAAGGACGTGGTGTTGAAAATCAAGACACCTCCCGAATAACTTCCGATCCGGCAGCCGGTGCAATTGAACCCATTTCCGATGATCTGCGAACTGCTGATTTCATAATCACTATACTTCCGGATTTCTTCTACTTCCTGCAGTGCCAATCCCCGCAGCGTGATATTCGCCGTGCCATTAATACGAGGCAGGAAGCCGCCGGTGAGCGTGGTAAAAGAGGAGGTGTTCACTGCCGCAGTATTATTCCCTATAAAAATGTTGAGGTCCAGACCGATGCCGCTGCCGCTTACATTTAAGGTAAGATTTGTAAGAAATGAGCCCGTACCATTATTAATCCATCTTATTTCCCCAAAAGAATTATTGTAAACAAGATAATTCGCCATTCCCGCCGCTGATAAATCACTTATTTCCAGGTCATCGTTTGGCGCCGAAATATTATTATTCAGAAAAGTATTGTTTCCTATGCTTGCACCATTAAAAAATACACCTGTCGTCGACGATCCCAAAGCCGTAATCTCATTCGATTCAACAAAAGTATTATTGACAGAATCATCAAACCGGAGAGTTTGCGTACCTACACCTGATGAAAACAGTTTATTGAATCGTATAGTGTTGCTTCTGCCACTGGCTCCGATGTATAAAGCTATCTGAGTCTTTGAAAAAACGACATTATTTTCTATAAGACTGCTGCTCTGCGGCGAGAGAAAATCTATGCCCGTGGCAGAAGCTGCTGAAGTGTTGATGACATTCCCGCGCACTGTCGAGAAAGGAGTGTTCCTCATCCTTAGCCCTATTGCCGAGCTTCCCGTCGTATTAATGGAGTTATTCTCGACAGTGGATTGAGAGCTTGAAGCTCCGTCAATGAATATTCCCAGCGAAGAAGCGCCGACCGTGACGATGGTGCTGTTGGTGATGTTGAGTCCTATGACCCCATTTCTCCCGAAAACGCCGTTTTTAGATGATGTCGTTGTGGTTCCCTCGTAAATCTTGCAGTTTTTGATGGTCACCCCGTCATAACCATTAATCGCAACACCATAACCCAGCGTCCCTGCGCCATTAGAATAATTTAATCTTCCACCTTCGCAATCAAGCGTGATGCTGTTGTTTGAGATTTCGATGCACGTTCCCGTGGAATTGAGAATTTGTCCCTCACCACCAATAGTATATGTTTCATTTTGTGTAGTTAAATTAGCACAACCCGTAACCGCAAATGTTTTCAGGGGGCTGCAGTCTGGGCAGTCGGAAATGGTGAGTGGAGCAAGCCCGGATTCGTTTTTTGTGGTTACATAGTGCGTGTTTTGCACTGCTCCGCCTGTCAGGAACCCCGTTAGGAACTCTGAGGGAAATCTGGATATTTTTTCCAGACGTATTCCCTGGTCTTCCAACACCAGAAGGGGCAGAAAGGCAAAAAGCAGGGAAGACAGCACCAGTATTCCAGCCAACCAGAGTTTCAGGTTGGAGATTCTTTTTTTCCTACCCATTTTTTTCTCTACCCCTTTTCACCAATACCGCTACCGAATTCGGGCTGGTATGTAATAGTCTGGCAATTTCCTTATTTTTCAGGCGATGGACTTCCCGCAGATACCATACGGCATTCTCCAGCAGACTCAGGGAACGGTTCCTGAACAAGGAAAGAGGCAGATAGAATTGATCCTGTTTCAGCGGTTTGAGCGGTTTCAGCGAAAATTTTGATTTCTTTTTCTTGGTCTGCTGCTTCGCTCGCTGATAACTGGCCCAGATGCTCTTTTGGCTTCTTCCCAAACCTTCGGCGATTTCCTTATAGCTCAGTTTCTCTTTCTCCCGTAAATATTTGCAGAGCGCTTCAGCTGGCGGGAGATTTTCCGCAAAAATGGATAAAGGGATCAGTTGCTCTTCCCTGACTTCCTGAAAGACGTGAATCAGCTGATCCAGTTCCAGATGCTGTTCCCGATAGAACTGTTTTAAGATGTCACGAAGTACTGTTTCAGAATGAAGAGCCGACGCTGTCTGCACACCTATCACCTCTAATGTAACGCTTCAATAAGCCGAAGCATTACCCTCTAACTCCGTAGAATCTTAACCTATATAAATGTTTCTCTATTTGTTTACTTTTTTCTGTCTGATTTATAAGTTTAATCTTTATATGTTTATTTTTTTCTTTCTTTATTTACATTAAATCTTTATTTGTTTAGAAAAGTCTTGAAATGTTAATAGCTGGGTAGCAGTCAACAGGCTTTTAACAATTGCGCCACTCTTTCCCGCCCCATCTCTACGATAAACGCCGCCAGTCTCGGGCCGCGTTCCTTGTTGATCAACACCCGATAGGCCAGCTGAAAAAAGTCTTTCGGCGGCATCGCATGATTACGGCAGAGGATATAGATCTCTTCATGTAAATCTTTATCCGTCCATTCCCGCTGCCGGAGCCGATCAGCCAACTCGTGCAGGATTTTCTTCTCTTCCGCCGTCAACGCTGCCAGACACTTCTCCTGCACAGTAAATTTAAATTCTTCCGGCGCGTATTTCTCCAGCCAGTGCTTGGCACAGAGTGCTCTCGTATGAAGCCTCTTCTGGTCATGCTCATGCTTCAGCTCTTTTTCAAAATAGGCCACAGCTTTCTTCAGATCCATCCTGCTCATCTGCAATACTGTGGTCAAATGCCGGAATCCGGGCTGATACGGCATCGTTTTCGGAATTTTGCCGATATAGCTCAATTCATAGGCAACCTTCTGCTTGATACGTTCCTTCTCATCAGCTTCTTCGGCGCCAAAATAAATCCGCTCGCACTTGTCAAAATCTTCATAGACTTTGATCACATCGGCATCAAAGGAGATGGAAAATTCTTTATTCGGCCTCGTGCCGGCGAAAATCCAGCGCGCTACTTCCGGCTCATAGACCTCCAGCACGTCTTTTAGCGTTATCACGTCTCCACTGGAGCTGGACATTTTCCCTGCACCGCCCTTCACACTGATAAAGTCATACATCACATACGTAGGAGCGGTGAAATTCCATAATTTTACGATCTCTTTCCCAGTATCGTAGCTGCCGCCGACGGTAGAATGGTCTTTTCCGCCCGGCTCAAAATCGACTTTCTCATAATTCCAGCGCATCGGCCAGTCCACCCGCCATTTCAGTTTTACAATCCTTTTCTTCCGGAAATCAAATTCGTCTTTCTGTCCGCATTCACAGGCATATTGTATTTTGTATCCACCCAGCCATTGAAGATCAGTAATGGTGTCCTTCCCGCATTTTTCGCAAAAGATAGAGATGGGCAGCCATTGGTCATTCACTTCTTCCGCACGAAATTGATTGAGGATATCTTTTATTTTTTCGTTCTGTTCCAGCGCTTTTTTGATTTCACTGTCGTAATCTCCCTGTCTGTATTTTTCGGCCTGATATAAAAATTCCGGCGTGATTCCCACCGGAGGAATACTTTCTTCCACTTCTTTTTCCTGATGCTCGGCATAACTTTTATGACAGCCGAAGGTATCGGGAGTATCTACAATCGGCTTTCTCAGATATTCTTTCAGCACATCCGGCTTAGGCATATTCTTGGGAATCTTGCGAAAGACGTCATACTCGTCCCAGGAATAGATGAAGCGGACTTTCTTGCCGCGTTTTTCCAGCGCTCGCTTGACTAAATCTACGGTAATGATTTCCCGGAAATTGCCGATGTGCACCGTTCCGCTGGGTGTGATGCCGGCGGCTAGAGTATATCGTTTCTTGTCGCCTTTCTCTTTAATCACGCGCTCTGCGGCGAGGTCTGTCCAGTGGTATAATTGTTCTAAGTGCTCTTCTTGGGGCATTTTTTAACAGGATAGGCGTGATTATATAAATATTACGACTATGGGGGGCTATGTGTAAGTAAGCATTCTGTCAATGTGGATATTTGATTCAATAAACTCAATTACTCGGTACCGGCACTATCCGTTTTGTAGGTGAGGCTAGGCCAATAAGTGTCTGACCAAGAGAACTATCTGCTCAAGTTAAGGTCAGAAAACTATGAATAATTACGTGAGTTGTGCAGCTTGGAAAAAATCTGATTTTCGGTTGGTCAGACGGCCAGCCATCACTCACTTTTGGGATTGTGCCCCGGTACCGTAAGCCTTAAATATTCCCCTGCATTTCCACTGTTCATGGTCGCAATAGATGTCAGTTGGGCACCAATCCCTTTACGGCTATTACTGGCAGCCATTTTCCTCGTCCACGGCTATCCCAAATTATTCAAAGACTTCAAAGGAACAGCGGGTTTTCTTGCAGGATTAGGTTTCAAGCCGGGAATATTTTGGGCTTTCGTCCTCGGCGTGACCGAATTTGTTGGTGCATTTGCTCTCCTACTGGGATTTGCATCCAGAGTCGTCGCAGGATTATTAATTGTCAGCATGAGCGTTGCCACTCTCCTCAAAATTTTCAAATGGAAAGCACCGTTCACCAAGCAGGGTGAAACGGGCTGGGAATTTGATGCGCTGATTGTGGCGGCGTTGATTACTTTATTTTTGCTTGGCTCAGGAACCTGGTCCATTGATCAAGCAGTCGGGTGGATGCCGGGATAAGAACCTTTCCAGATATTCGTTGAAGGCATTCAAACATTTTCCCACTAATCAGATTAGGATTCAATTAAAAAGGGGTAAAATTCCTGTCCATTATTGATATGCTTTGGGCAACAAATTCTTTTTCATTGACTATTACATAAACTGCTATTCTTAGAACAGTTCCTGACTCACCTATTTTAAGATTAATCTTCTTAGAGCCTATCCCACTAGGAAAAGCGGGAGGGCGTTTAGCAGCTCAAGACGGGATAGTTTTCTCGTCTGAGCAGAAGGGACAACGATCCCTTCTTGCTTTGAACACACAGCTGTCGAAGTCTAAGGTGTTCGACCTGATGCTGCTAAACGCCTAATGGGATAGGCTCTAAACAAATACGTTTCTTTTATTGTTTCATCTACTTTCTCAGTTTGATTCATGCCAAATCTAAAAGAGGAGAGAAGTTAAATATTCGGCGGGACATTTCGCTCAAATTCCCGCAACAGCATTCCCTTGTCCATCTGCAAGGAATAGGTAATATTATCCAATTCTTTGCGTTTGATGAAGTCAACAAACTGCTGCTGTTTTTCCGGACTCCAGTTGGCAAAAGTCTTTGCAGTTTTACAGAAATAATCGGTATCGCAATGGCCCATGCGTAAATCCTTGCCGTGGCGTGCCGGATGAAGCGGACAGAGCACACAGCCATTTTCTTCAATTAGATTACGGCAGACGCCATGGCGCAAGTCCATCGCCGGACGACGGTTGCGGAATTGAAGAAAATCATCTTCTGCTTGGGGATTGGCCTGTTGAAATTCTGTAGTATTTTCCGCAACAGCTTCTTTGATTTTTTCCACAGAGATGAAGCCATATCCACAGCAGCCCATGCAGCCGCCATTCAGTTGACATAAAGGACTAAAGGAGATCATGAACGATTCTTTCATTGGCTATTTAAAATAGTTTTGGCTTACAGTAATGTTCCCACTATCTTTAAAATTAACCAAAGTAAAATGATGAGAAGTGAAAAATAAAATAACCATCCCTAGTGGCCATATTTTTTTATGGTGGATAAAATGGATGAAACTTTAAATACTTTTCCTACATCTGGCACTATCCGTTTTGTAGGTGAGGCTAGGCCAATAAGTGTCTGACCAAGAGAACTATCTGCTCAAGTTAAGGTCCGAAAACTATGAATAATTACGTGAGTTGTGCAGCTTGGAAAAAATCTGGTTTTCGGTTGGTCAGACGGCCAGCCATCACTCACTTTTGGTTGGCGTTAATAATCTCAATGTGGATTTCCTCTAATTTTATCTTTGATCGTTGCTCTTCCATACTTAGAACCCATAAAACACAATTAACGCCACCCCCAACCCCAATGCCGATCCCACCAGCACCTGCAGCGGCGTATGACCCATAGAAAAGTGCGTGGCTTTGCTCATCTTTATTTTCCTGATGATTTGATTTATGACCAAACCTTCCTCGCCTACCGTCCGGCGCACGCCAAAGGCATCACGGATGACGATGAACGCAAGGACCAGACTGATCGCGAAAGCGGTCGACGTCCCTTCTATCAAATAAATAATGGTAGTCAGCGCAACCACAAATGCCGAATGTGAACTGGGCATGCCACCGGTAACGACCAAATCGTGCCAGCCGAGTGTTTTATGCCGGAAGTAGAGAATGATGAGCTTGACCAGCTGGGTGCCGAAGCCGGCTAACAGCACTGCGAGCAGGATTTTGTTCATAAAGAAGGAATTATTTTCTGGTTTATATACATTCCTAATCGAAATCTTTTTGAGGAGTAAATGTTTTCTTTGTGATATGAAACAAAAGCACCGCTTTTTTGGCTACGCTGTCGTCGTGGTCATTGCTCTTATTATTGCGGCGTTAGCCATGTATTTCCCCGCTTGGAAACAGTTTAGCTCACCGACCTTCCTTCGTGATTATCTGCTGCATTTGGGAAACTGGGGATATTTCGCCTATATCATCTTGTTCGTATTGAGTATCCCATTACCCATTCCCAGCACGCCGGTTGCTTTGGTTGGGGGGTATTTGTACGGCACGGTTGTCGGAACGATTCTAACTTTAATTGCAACAGTAATAGGGGCTTCGATTTCTTTTTATTTGGTGCGGAAATTCGGACAGCCCTTGCTGGAGCGGTTCGTGAGCAAACATCACATCATTCATTTCAACCACATTTTCAAAAAGCGTGGGGTGAATGCGGCGTTAATCTCCTACGCGATTCCAATCTTTCCTAGTGATGCACTGAATTTCCTGCTGGGATTGACCAAGATGCGTTGGCACACGTTTTTGTTGGTGGTGCTAGTGGGATATATTCCCCGCTATATCATCATTAACGCCTTGGGCGAGAATCTGCAGACAGGATTTTCGGTGCAGACGATCTTGTGGTTAGTCTTAAGTGCGGTGTTATTGGGTATCGCCGTATTCCGGGAGCAGATTAAGAGGCTGATCTTTAAAGAATTACGGGAGCTGGAAAAAGAAGCGGAAGTGGTGGAAAAAGAGATACGGCTTTGATTAACTATTTTGCATATTCAAATTTATATTCCTCGGTGTATTCCATGAAAACGTAATCTCTAATTGCTTCTTTGAATGTGCTCCGATAGATGTCAATTATAGCGTATAATTCAGTGATGCTTTGGACTTGCACTTCAACTTCTACATCCGCGCATCCTGTTCCTTCTACGACATATACAATGTTTGGTTGTGCCAGTCCAAAGGCAATCATTTTTTTAATAATTTCTCTGGATTTATCATTAAGTGTGAAGTGGAGCTTGTAGTATTTTATATCTAATAATGGAATATTGAGAAAGGTGGTAAAAGCCAATATTATCTTGTTCTCCATTAATCTTTCCAAACGGTCGCGGATCAGTTTTTCATTGACATTAAATTTTTTGGCCATTTCTTGGTACTTGGCCCGTCCAAAGAGGGTTAGATAATTAATTATTTTTATATCAAGTTCATCTGTCTTTATTTGATGTTTTGCTTTCTCCAGGATAATATTTGTGTTATCCTCTTTACCGAGGAGGTAACTTCGTTTGCAGTGGTGTAGTCGTGTCATTATGGCAAACCAATAGTTTTCAATGTATTCTCCATAATCCGAAAGGATGTCTCTCATTATTTCGTCAAAATCATAATTGCTGTCAACAAAAATCATCGTTCCTACATCCCAGACGCCCCTTACTTTTGTGATCCAATTGAATTTGTGAAGCAGGTATTGGACGAATTCCTGTTCTTTGCCAGGAGTTGTTTTTTGAAGTTTGAAATAAGTACGGTACATCAGTTTCCCTAAATTCATAGAATTGACGATAGCATGATATTTCAGAATGATTTTTCTTTCTTCGAGTTTTTTTAACCGATAGGCGACGACCTCCCGGCTAAGCCCTGTTTTTTTGGCCAATTGTGTTTCCGGGATTCTCGCATTAAGCTCTAGCTCAAAGAGTATTTTTCTATCTTTTAGGTCAAGATTGAGCATAATTTTACTTATAAGACCTTATTTATTTAAATAACTATCGTTTTTGTAAAAAAACAAACAGTAAGTTTTATATATTTGATATGTGATTACGTCACAGTAAGAACCAAAATAAAATGAAAAATGGTAAGTAATAAAACATACGGAGAACAAACAAAATGACCTCAACAAAAAATGATCAACAGATTGAACGAAGACCAGACGAACTGTGGACGAGTTATGCGCGGAGAACGCTGGAGTCCTTAGGTGTCAACTTTACGAAATGGACCTGTGATGAGAGCACACGGTGGGGTTGCATCGCAGAGATAAATCCCTCCTCTGAAGTTGGCGTAAATTTATATAAAATACCATACTGTGTAAAAAAAGCTGAAAATTTAGAGACTTCATTCAGAAATTGCTCTTCATTTGGAGAACTTTCAGGATTATTAAATGCGTGCACTGATGAAGGAGTGATGGTTTACAATGAGAACTACGGATTCAATCTTGATTGCAACTTTAGGAGAGATGGTACTGCCGTCATCTCTGAACTTGACCGAAGAGAGGATGATACAGAATTTTTCCCGCAATATTGGAAATATGGACAATTTCTCTCGGAAAAGATCATCAGAGATCTGGCTGACTATGTGCTGAAGTTAAAATCGGCATCAGGATTTCCACTCATTGAGAAAGCGAATGCGAAGTACGTGTTTCATTGGTCCAATACAAGATCATACAAAGTTATGCTAGATCTTTCAGAACACATATTTGGCCTCGCAGGTCTCTATATAGAGAATGGAAAGAGAACTCTGGTTTCGACGGATATTTATGACGCCATCTCTGTGGCTAGAGAAGGAAAGAATAGACTAGTGTATTACGAATTAGGCAGTAAGAAAAAAAAAGCCAAGCCGATAGTTTTGGTCATCGACTGCGCAGGATATGATCTCCAGAAAAGCAAAGACAACTACATCAATGAAATTAAAAAGCCCATCAATATAAATGATGTGGAAGTTATTACACCGGAGGACACGAAGAGAGTATATGAGCTTATGGATATACCCGGCGAGCATTATACTCCTGAGTTAGGAGCTCGCATCAAAAGTTTGTGGGCGTCCTAGGTAATAATAAGTTCATAAAGTAGCGACAAAAAACGCCAATTTTTTCGTGTTTGGTTACGCTGTTAATGTTGGTGAAGCATTAGCCAGCAGTCTACTGACTTGCAAGAAACTGTTTAATCTCACTCACTTTTCGTGGATTTAATGAAACATGATCGTCAGAACCTCTACCTGTTTTCTTTGACAAAATAATTATCCATCCCTCATTCATTAATTCTTTCAATGCTTTCTCAACTGCTTTCTTTCCTTGGTGTGTATAGCGATAATGTTCTGGAACTCCTTTAATCATAAAATCAAGGGGTGTATGTTTTCCGCCCCAAATATTAGCTCGTATTAATTTCTGAAGAACTAATTTTTTCAAAACATCTATCTCTCCCATAAGCTAAACAGGTGAGAACTTATTAATAACCCTTCCTTAAAGTTTTTGTATATTGATGTACAATAACAAAAGATTTAAATAGTGGATAGCATTGAGGGTTTGTATGGCAGAAGAATCAATCTTTTTAGAGCATGTTGGAGATAACCCACGGATGAGAATTTTACAATACTTAATAGAAGGTAAAGATTTTGATTATACCCTTACTGATTTACTCAATGCCGGGGTAAGCTGGGGAACTTTAAATACGTTAGTACCTAAACTTTTAGAATTAGGAATGATAGTTAAAACAAGAAAGATTGGAAGAGCTACCCTTTACAAAATAAATCAAGATAATGTGGCTGTTAAGCAATTGATTGAATTATATGATAATTTACTTCTTGAAAAACTCAGTCAAATGGAAACACAAACTGAGAAAGTAGTGGCATCACATCAGGCTTTTACTCAAGAAAGTATTCCCACCCAGGTTGCCGATAGCTAGCTTAGCTTATAAAAAGTTTGGAATAACCTCTCCAATTTGTCAAACCCTTCTATATCCACGGCTCTTCTTCACTTCAAACTCCACCATCAGCGGCAGATGATCTGAGAAGTGAAAGTTCAAGACAGAATACTTTTTGACTTTTATTTTCCGTGAAGTCAATATATAATCTAATCTTCTGCTGGGATGCCAGGCCGGTTCGGTCAGGGAAAGAGATTGTTTGTCCATGCCGATTTTGTCTTTCAGATGCGTTTTCTGCAATAATTGCGTAATTTCCCCTTCGCCATTAAAAGTGTTGAAGTCGCCCATGAGAATGACTGGGTTTTTGATGCTGTTGACAATGCCGATTAATTCCTGGATCTGCCTCGCCCGCGTTCGTGTTCCCAGCGCCAGATGCGCCAGCAGGAGCGTCACTTTCTGCGGGACGTGCATCGTCGTCTCAATGATCATTCGCTTGGTGCCTTCATGAAAGACATGATACTTCACTTTGGAAATCTTGTATTTGGAGATGATGGCATTGGCTTGTTTGTCCAGGATAGGCAGGTGGTGAAAAAGTTTCAGCCAGCCCTGTACGGGATATTTTATTTTCTCGACGAAATTATGGAAATTTAACTTCTGCTCCAGAAAGCGCACTTCGTCTTTCCCGCGGGCACGGAACGAGCCGACATCAACTTCACATAACGCCAGAATGTCCGGCTTCATCCGCTTCAGCGCCTCCACCAGCTGCTGATCTAATTTCTTCGGCGGAAAGAATATTTTCCAGAATTCCAGGTATTGATACCAGATGCCTTCGATGCCTTCGCAGTATTCGATGTTGTAGCAGATCAGGCGGACCATAGGAAAAATAAGTTAGTCTTCATATAAAATACTTGTGGAGTACTGTACTTATTTAGCTAAAGTGTAGCCTGTAGCATAGAATATACATTTTTATCCTGCTTCTGCCATGTGGAAATTAAGCTCATCATTACCTCATAATTTCTCTTGCCCATATCACTTCTTAAACAGCCAATTATCTTACG
>JACPND010000038.1 GCA_016185625.1 Candidatus Woesearchaeota archaeon
GAAATTTTGAGTGTACAGCACAATTTCATGGAAACAAAAAGAGGAAAAACACCGGCAATGATGGAGGGATTGACAGATAAGAAATGGACTTGGGCAACATTTTTTAATCAAAGATTAACAACATTAAGTTAGGTCACTTCGTAAATTTTGTTGAAAATTTGTTCTCACTTTGTTATTACAAATTAAATGGGAAGATTTATAAATAGAGACCCTTCTTATATTTGTATTAATCCCCTTACAAAGGTAACAAAAATGACCGAAGGAGACTTGTGCCCCGAAGAATACATGCGCCAAAGGACACGACAAGTGAGAGATGAACAAGAAGTAGAAAAAGCATGTGATGAACTTTTGACGAAGATTACACCCTGTTTTACCGCAGATACCATCGGAAAAGCAGTTGACTATGTAAATCGCCTAACTAGTCTAGTAAAACGGAGTAATTTGACTTCGAATCCCTTTCCAGGAGTTATATTAGGAATAACTTCTGATAAACAGACCGTTGTTTATCGTGAAAGCCAGGTAGGCCTTTATCACACCACACCATTTGATGAGATTTATCAGAACTTATCCATGTGCGCTGCAGAGAGTAGGATTCCGACTCCATCAGAAAAGCGTCTCTGGGGGGAAGACTATAAAAGAGTGAGGTTGAATGCATTAGAAGGGCATGAGAGTTTAGTCGAACGCTTACTAAGTTTAAAATTAAAATAATCATTGATTCAGTATCTTTCTTTTTACACGCTACATCCCAAATTCTTTAAACTTCTTCTTCGACTCATAGATCCGCACTTTCTTTTGCAGGGGATAAAAGACCACCGTGGCCAGCGTCCTTTTCACATCTTTCTCCTGCGAATAGATTGAATACGGCCGATTTTTCGTGTCAAACAAAATCGTCAATGGAGGAGCAGAACCCATCAATTCTTTCATCCTCTCATAGCGTTTAAAACTATGCTCATCTCCGGAAATTTCCGCTGTGAATTTTCCATGAATATAATGGCTGGTATGAAAATATTGCCCTTTCACGTCAATCAGGCTCAGCTCCTCCTGCCATTGCTCGACGGAAATAAGACGATCTTTCTTACCGATGAAATAATGCAGGACACTTGAACCTCGGCGCAGTATCTCCACGGCTTGCTGCAGCTCGCGCGCTTCACATAACGCTCTGGCGGTAAAATAACTCGGCAGGGTTGCTCTTTTCTTTTTCTCTGCATGAAGATAATTCACCGCTACATAAACACCCTGAGAATTCCAGCTAAAAGCATTCCCCGCCAATTCGCCGGCATAGACATAGGAATGAAACGTAACTTTCGGCAATACAAACTTCACTAAAGCGCAATACTGCTTCTTTTCGGCATTGGCAGCATCTTCATTATGTGCCAGCAGCGTCTGCTCCTTTGTATTCACAACGATGGAGCTGCAGCCGTGATCAGTGCCGAGTTCAGGACAATTTAAGAGCAACAGCTGCCAATAATCGATGCCTGAGCCTTGGCTGTAGCCCTGCAATTCCTCTACATAAAAGGGGAATTTACGCAGGCAGAGATGATGGATCAATTCCAACGCCGACTTCTGTTTCGCTACAGCTGGTGAAGTAATTTTTAATACCTTCAGGCGGGCGGCAATCTCTTTTTTCAGCTTCTTTCCCAGCTGCACGCCGATATTGAAGTTCGTGCCCTTGACGGTGAATGTTTTCATCGGCTGCAAAGGCTATACCGCACTATATAAATGTTGCCGAGGAAAAATATATAAAGCGACTACCGTTCTGTATACTTATGACCTGGCAAACCACTATCGAAGCCAAGCTCCCTAAACTGCATAGCCCTCTCCTTCTTGAAGGCCTGCCGGGCATCGGCAACGTCGGCAAGATCGTCACTGACTTTCTGGTGGAGGAATTAAAAGCCCAGAAACTCTATTCCTTCTTTTCGTATAGCTTTCCTCATTCGGTCTTCGTCAACGAAAAAGATCTGGTGGACATGCCTAAATTAGAGATTTACCACGCCAGCTTGAAAAAGCACGACCTGTTGATTCTCACCGGTGACATCCAGCCCATCGATGAAGAAAGCTGCTACAGTTTCTGCGAGGAAATCCTGAACATCGCCAAGCAATTTGATTGCCATGAAGTGATTACCACGGGCGGGATTGGCTTACAGCACGTCCCGGAAAAGCCTCAAGTGTATTGTACCAGTAATGACCCTCAGCTTCTGAATCAATACATCAAAGACTTTCCTGTACAAAAAAGCATTTACGGCGTGGTCGGGCCAATCGTCGGCGTCTCCGGCGTCCTGATTGGATTAGCTAAAAGACGCAATATCAAAGGCATCGCCCTGCTTGCCGAAACCTTCGGCCATCCCATGTATCTGGGCATCAAGGGTGCGCAGGAGATCTTGGCAATCATCGAAAAGAAAGTCGGCCAGAATCTCAACTTAAAGCAGATGAGCAAGGAAATCATCGAATTAGAAAAAGACGTCATGAAAAAGACGAAAGAATGGGAAGCGGTGACCTCGGCAGGAGCGAAGGCGAAGCAGAAGGAAATTAATTATATCGGTTAAATGCATTCCCTTCTTCAATATTAAGAATTAATCCAAAAAAGCGCCTCTTTATCGACCTAAACCCACCTAAACCTTTATAAATCCTCTAAATATTCATTTCCTCATGTACAAAAAGGGGTATAGTAATAGATGTAATTATAATTCTCCTACAAATTTCCCTGCAGATTCCTCTACAGATTCTCTTAAAAATTATCCCCTAAATTCTCCTCGCATCTCCTCTCGAAAAGCCCAAGTGACTCTCTTCATCATCTTAGGCTTGGTCATCCTGATTGCCTTGGCTCTCCTGATCGTGGTCAAAAAGGAACTGGTGACATTTAAACCAGAAGAGATTATCCCCACGGAGAAAGGGAAAGTATCCAGTTTCATCACTTCCTGCATGGAACGCATCGGAGAAGAAGCTCTCTTCACCATCGGAGTGCAAGGCGGCTATCTGGACGTGCCTTCAGACATCGCCAACGATGGAAACACTAACCTTAGGCTTTCTCCTTTCACCGTCATCCCTTATTGGGCTTACGGTCCCCATGTCCGCATTCCCTCACTGCCAGAAATCAAGCAGCGTCTTGACAACGACATGCGGCAGAACCTGAAATCCTGCCTCTTTGATACCAAGGCGTTCACCGAAACCTACGATCTGACGGAAAAAAGCGATCTCACGCCTGATACCAAAATTCTGGACGGCAAGGTCCTCTTTAACGTTCATTGGGATGTGGAAATCCGTGATAAGGCCGGAGAAGTCGTCACGGAAATAATCAATCATCAGGCAGAATCCAAAATCAAACTCAAACGCCTCTACGACACCGCCCGGAGAATCATGGAAAAAGAACTCAGCGATCTCAAGCTGGAAGACCTCACCCAGGATTTGCTGGCGCTCGAACATCCCGACGTTCCCGTCACTGGCATCGAATTTGATTGTTTCAAAAAGGAATGGGATGTTCTGAAAGCGAAAAAAACAATCCAGGATTTGATCCATGTCAACATCGGCCAGCTTCAGGTGAAAGGAACAGAAGTCGTTGAATTTCCGGACACCCTTCCTTATTACCAAAATCATTATTCATGGGACTTGGGTGAATTTACCGCACCAGATGTCAGTGTGGCGTTCAATTACGATCAGAATTATCCATTTACGTTCAGCGTCACGCCCCTTTCCGGCGGCAAACTGCGGAGCACCTTGTTAGGGGGAAGCCAATACGTTCCTCTGGTCTGCGTCCAGAACTGGAAATTTACCTACGATATTGCCTATCCCGTTCTTGTCCGGCTGCGTGATGAAACGACGGGCTATAATTTCAATGTCGCGTTTACCGTCCATCTCTATCGCAACACGCCCAATCGAAATGCTGCTCCGTCTTCCAGATCATCGACAGTACTGGAGACGGTAACCAATGAAGATTACTGCCGCAACGCCAATCTTCCTATGACTTTTAAGACCTTTGAACTGGTTGAGAACAAGGCGGAAGGCATCTTCAACCGAGAGCCATTAGAAAATGTCAATCTCTCCTTCACCTGCCTGCGCTATCGCTGCGATCTCTCTCCTACTCGATATAATTATGCCAACCTTGGTGATGTTGCCGCTATCACGCAAAACGTTCCCTATTGTGTTGGCGGCATACTGCGCGGCACCAAAGGGAATTATCGAGAAGACTGGCAGCGCGTGGTGACTGCTCCCGGAAAAGAAGCCGAACTTAATTTAGCACCATTGAGAACCATCCCTGCCAGCAAAATCCGCGTTGTGAAGCACAAATTTGAGAGCCCGGAAAAGATCGGCACCGGGTTTCAGCTGGGCCCGAATGAACTTGCTCTCGTAAAGATAACCACGACAAAAAAAGATCCCGTAACGAATCTTCCCTTCCTCGAATCAAACCTCGTCGTGAGTCCGAAATTAGATGACGAACTTCAGCAGCTGCAGTTGCTCGCCAAGGCAGATTTTACTTATCAATTAGAGATCAGTCTTGTCGAAGAGGAAGACTTCCTGGGCGGATACAAAGGAAATTGGACCGTTTCCTGGAATAAGCTCCAGCAGGCGAAGGAGATTACGTTCCATATAGCTAGCAGGGAAGATGCTTCTGAAGAAGAGCGCTTTACCTTCCTCCTTAATCTGGAAGAGCCAAGCAGATATCTTCCGACTCCGGAAATAAAATAAGAAATAAGATCATGATGAGATGAAAATAACAAGATGATGAGAGCGACAAAAGCAGTCATGAAGAAAATCTGGATGCTGTTGGTACTCATCGTTCTCCTCAATCTTCCTCTCATCAGCGCCCTGGAAATTTCAAATGTGCGGGTCGAGGACATTACTGAAACAACAGCGGTTATTGCCTGGGAGACGGACGAACCCGCAGACAGCTTCGTCAGCTATGGAACAGACAAAGCCGCTCTCACGAAAACTGGCGATGCCAATACGATCACCGAACACCGCTTCGCTCTCAACAATCTCCTTCCCCAGACAGCATATTATTACCAAGTGGAAAGTAATGGCGTAGCGGACGACAACAGCGGGAATCTCTTTACCTTTACGACTGCGACACCGGACACTTCAGCTCCGGAACTCGCGGTAGATTTCCCAGCGATGATTGCCGGTACAAAATTAGATCTTTCCGGCCAGACGGAAAAAGGAGCGACCGTCAAGCTCTACATTGATGATGAATTGGCAGGCAGTACTGTTCCAGAAGAATCAGGGACCTTTCAATTCACCGCCATTCTGCTCGACCCCGATACCGACAATACTGTCCGCGTGGATGCGGCTGACGCTGCGGGCAATAAAGCGTCAGCACAGGGAACAATTTTTGCCGACACAAAAAAGCCAGTTATCACGGTGGAGAAACTTCCTGACGTGACAGCCGATAATCAGCTTACGCTTACGGCAACTATCTCTGAAGAAAGCAGTTATGAGATTTTCTTCAATAACAAATCTATCGGAACAGGGGAAGGAAAAACTATCAGCCAGCTGCTTCAGCTAAAAGAAGGGACTAATGATATCCGGATTGTCGTGAACGATGCGGCCGGCTGGGAAGTAGAAGAGAAATTTTCCATCGAAGCGGATACGCAGGCTCCTTCTGTCTCTGCGACATTTGAGAAAGGGAATGAATATTTTCAGGGACGGGCCGAAACGTCCATCCATGGAAAAACCGAGCCGGGAGCGACGGTATTTTTATACGTCTATCGCCCCATCGGTTATGAGTACAAGCCAGAATTTGACAAAGCCCGGGCCAAAGTGACCGCGGACAGCAAGGGAGAATTTACGTTTGATGAAGTTGATTTTGAAGAGGAACCAATTTCCCTGGAAAAACTGGCGCCGAAACTGGTGCCGTCCGGATTGCAGGAAACGACGATTTTCCCTGTCCAGCAGCTCGCTGAAGCTCAGCAGTTTACCTATTATGTGTATATCATCGCGGAAGACAAGACCGGGAAGAGCGATTATTGGCAGCAGACGGTCACGGTAAACACCTGCTTTTCGCAAAATTTTGACTTTGACGTGCAGTCCGTAGCGCGCTTTCAGGCGCCGCTGCGCTTGCATCCGCAATTAGTTGACGAAGGGCGTGAAGTCGTTTCTGCCGTCTTTGAGTTCAAATATCGCGGCCGGGGAGTTCCGATTTTGGACCTCGCCACGGGAAAGGAAATCAAGACGGCTTTTGAGATTGTTGGCGAGCCGCAGTTCGAACCCGCGTGTACGCAGAGCATGAAGAAAAATGAGGAATTCAAGCTGGGCTGCCAGATCTTGCCGCAGTCGCCGCGAGGAAAAATCCCCAGCATCAATAAAGACAACTGGTATATCACGTATAATCTTCATCGTGCCGAGGAGTTGAGCGGGAAGAAAGAAGATTTCTGGGATGAATTGGAGAAACGGCAGATTGTCTTTCCTCTGAAAATAAGGATGAGTTATCAGGAGCGGGATGCTGCGGGAATGCTGGGGCCGACCAAGACGCAGACCTCCTGCCTGGATTTAAGTTACTTTGTGGACATTCCTGCGGACAGTAAAGATATGCTTCCTGATTTCCTGGCAGATGAAGGATTAGACTCGATTGAATCTGCGCTGAAGCAGATAAATGCTGTCATGCCGTATCTGGAAAATGCAATTTTGATAACGGGAGTGGGCTGTATCGGTTCGTTTTTTGGACGAATGGCCACAAGGTGGGCCAGGCTGTTTACGTCGAAGGCGGAATTTATTCTGACCAGAAGCAATCCGGATAAAGAGAAACAGTGTCCGTCTGATCAGACCAATCTTTATTTACGGAGTACGGTGGAGCAATGGAAAGATTTGTTAGATAAAGGGGCTCTTTCCGGCAATGATTTGCCCAAGGACTGGGACAAAAACATTCTCGATGACAAATGTCCCACCACAGCCAGTTTATGGAAAACAGAAGCGACTTTAGATCAAGCCTACCGCTGGACCTGTGACCGCGTCTTCTGTAGAGCGGTGCCGGCGCGATGGACGGCCGGCGCAGAACAAAGCGATGTCGATACCGTCATCAGCAAACAGCAAGGATGCACCATCAGCAGCAAAGGAATTCCCTTGCAGAAAGTAGAGAATTGTCAGGAGATCATCAAACAAGATGTGACCAGTCCGTCAAAACGAGCCGCCGAGTTAACCAGCCAGGGAGCTTTTACTTGTTTTAGAAACAATGATCGCTTCTATGTCGCTACCACCAAAGACGACGAGTTGCCGGAAGCATACACTGACGCAGGTATTTTCAAGTTAGAGCTCATCGAGAGAATTGGCATCTCGCTCGAAGAAAAGCAGAAGTATCTGAGCGCTCCTCAATTCTTACTTGTCTATCAGCCTCCGGGCTCTGAAAGTTATATTGTTGCGCAGGACAAAAGCTGCGCCAGCGCCTGCAAGAATCCCCGGCTTCCAGGATATAAAGCGGATGCGGCGAAGGGCATTACCAGTTACAATCCGGAAAAACCAGAGGAAGGATTGAAAACACATGGCTGTTATCGGGAACAAAAACAAGCCGGTGATACGATTGCCCTTTTTGGCAAAGGTAGTGAGATGAAAGGCTCCAGCTACTCTGCGGGATATACGAATGATTGTTTCTTTGATCTTGATAATGAAGGCGAACCGGTTCAGCTTACTGGCCAGAATACCGGCCTTCTTCAATGCGTCTGCACCACTGATGAAAAAGCCAAAGCGAAGCCTCAGGCCAGGACGGCTATCAAAGAACAAAATGGAATCGCAGAAGAATGGGATTACCGTGAAGCCCAGCTCTTTAAGGAAAACGGTAAAGGAGTTGATTATCCCGAATGGCGGTATTACGGCGGACGGGACTTCTCCTCGGCGTTTGGAGCCGATTACCTCACTGATGCCTTTTCAAAAGATAAACAAGTGCATGAAATAAATCCGTTTACACAACACATCGGAACATTCCAAACAGCCTGTTTTAGCGGCATCCGCGCACGACTTATCACGCTGCAGGCAATTCTCCAAGGCATGAGCAACTGCATCAAAGAAGCTAAAGTCACTGGGTTGCATGATGCTGGCGTCTGTAAAACTTTATTTTCCCAGCACGTCTGTGGATTGATCTACAAATCCATTGCTTATTTCGCGTCCGGCTGCTCGCCGTTTTCCTTTGACGATGCAGGCAAAGGCGAAGCTGTTGAGGATGTAGGCGCTCTGGTGCAAGCTGGGTTCGGTTCGATTCCGGAAGCGATGCAATCGTCTATTGACGACATCAAATCTGATTATGGCAATGCCAAACTCAATGAATTCTTTGCCACAGGAGCACAGGGCTTTGCGCAATCGATCTGCATGGCTGCCTTCGGCTACGACTGGCCAATGGACATGGATTTCATTTTAGATTCAGCATATGCTTTCCCCACGAAAACAACCACGCATGTAATCCCTGCAGAGAGGGAATTTACCACCTTCAATCCTGCCACGGGAAACGTCATCTACAATTATGAGATCGGCGCGCTGGTATTGCCGGGCTGCCGCATCCGCAGTTATGATGTCTATCTCAAATGTGTCGGTCCAGAAGACCTGACTCGTCCCGGCGTGCAATGCGGACCGCAGGGCTGTGATTGCCTGTATGCGACCGAACCAAGCTCAATATTAGAAGGGCAGAAGCTCAAATATCTCGAGGGCGGCCGGGGGTTTAATCTCAAGCAGGGAACATTTTTTGAAGTTCCCATTCCTGCGCCGCAAAAAGTGGATTCACCATTCCGCTATGATCACGTGGTTGTAGATCTGCGCATCGATCCATTGGAAGATCCTGAGAAATGCTTTGACGAAGGCTATAAAGACGGCAAGTTCTATTTTCCCATCACTGATGTTTCCCCACCGGGAGCAGCCGTCTGTCAGGTACAGCCATTGACGGGACGATACTTCTGTCCGGAGATTGTAGGCTTATTTGGTGGAGAGGTGAGCGCCTACTTTGAAGATCCCTATATGAGCTGCTATGATAAAACATCAGAAAGCTGGATGAGCTGTAAAACCCCCAATCTGTTCATCAAAAACGATCCCATCCGCATCAAGCCGCACATCCAGACGAATGGAAAAGGACAATGCCTGAAAGTTACCGTCAATAATCTTGGCCCCATCCCGCAAGAATACTGGCGGAAATTGCCCGAAAATCTTCCTGGGGCGTTCAATCCTGAAGTCGATCTGGGAACGGTGACGCCGGAAATCTTCACGGGAGCTACCAGTATAATTCAATTGACGCAGGACAGCGATCCGGGATGCAGTGCCGGAATTGAATACCTTGTCACTCCCACTCTTCCTCCCTCGCCAACAATATACGCTTTCACCTATTCGCGTGATCAAAATGGCTTGTATCAGATTACCCTTCCCGCCGGCGTTACCGTGGATGGGCCCTACTCTGTTGGCGTTGGCAATGTTCTTAAGGATCAGACAGGGAAACAGTCCTTCACCTCACCGGAACTTCAATCCGTGAGCTTCAATATGCAGGGATTCAAAGTCAGAAATCTTATCAGGGCTCCGTCTGGGATTCGAAACGCCTGTACCTATCAAATATCTCCGGCAGCCGGCTCTGGCTATGCGCAGAAAGAGAAAGTCATTTCCGTCACCACGGAACTTTTCGAACCAGATCTCAGTGGCCAGTGCTTTGGCGCGACAGTTCCGGTTCGCCCGCCGAATTATGGGCGAGCGCAGCATCAGGAGACGATCAAATTGCAGTTTGAGAAATTTGAAGAGAAAGTTATCGGCCAGATGCATCAGGAATTCCTCAGAGGCAACTGCGCTTTTGTGCAATCGAATGCCAATGGCGTTATTAATCGCAAGCAGAACGACTTGGAAGAAGCCTCGGCGATTTATTATTCAGCGGCGTGTTATGTGCTGCAGGAAAAAGCGAATTGGGTGAGTGTGTTTCAAGAGCCCGTATGCACGCTGATGGACATTTTCTTCAATCGGTACTATAAAGTATTGCAGGAAAAAGCAGACGCCTATCCGCCGGAAGTGACGGGAACGGGAGAATATCAGAAGATCTACCAATATCTGTCGGAAGTGAATAAGAGGGCGGGATGTGGAACGAGCGTGGCGGGTGGTGGAGCGTCCGTATCTGGAACAACTGCCGGTACGCCACCGGCGACGGGAGCTGCTGTAACTACTTGTGGTTTTTCGGAAACATTAAATTCATTTAATCAGTTCAAACCATCTGATTGGAATCAATATACCTGCCGCCAACCTACCCCAGGAGAACTTGTCTCAACCAGCACGTTACCGGGAAGTCAACCTCAATGCTGGACTCGGGGGATGTACTCTGATCAGGCCTTAGCTCAACAATATAATAGAGAATGGGGTTGTCAGGGAGATTTATACTGTTGTCCGCCGCAAAATCAATAAGGATGAAACAAAATAACATGAAACAAGCCTCTGTCGTCGTGGAAATCTTCGTCTTGTTGATAGCGATAGTGCTGACCAGCGCGGGGATTTTATTTTTGGTACAGGCAGGGATTCTTTCCGTCAAAGCCGAGACGGGAGATGTTTCCTTACTCAACACCGAATTTATTCCCTATGGAAGGGAAGGGACGCTCGAAATCACTCACTTTGAATTCTGCCAAAACGTAGGTGACGATTATCAATGTATAAATCCAAAAAGCGTCTTTAGCCGAGGCGATGAGATCTATTTCCGTTTTGATATTGAAACAACTCCTTTGAATGGACAGATTATTCTGCGCGAAAACTACCGCGTGCAGGCGCCGGATGGGAAGATCGTGATTGACGTTGATACCAGAAAGGATTATTTCCTGAACATGGAAAGCAAGAAAGAAGAGAAAGTATCTTTTAAAGACAAACTCATTTCCGAACAGCAGGACTTTTCGGGAACATACACCGTGAACCTGATAGTTGAAAATCCACTTATCAACAAGAAAATAACTCTTACCAAACAGTTTGAATTGAAATAAAGAAGGGAAAATGAACACCAAAATAATATCAGCGATAGTGCTTGTCTTGATTGTCTCAGCTGGCGCGCTGGGGATTGTTTCTGTCGTTACACAATCCAATGCCGACCAGCTAGCTCCATCAGCTGCGTGCAGCAGTCCTCAGCGCTGCTCGGAAATCGATCAGGTGTGGCTGCAGATTGCTTTTAACATTAATCCCGATAAAGCTACTCAGATTTATGAACCAGCGGAGAGTGTCTGGAAAACTCCACCAACTATTGAGGAAGAAGAGGAACACATTCTCATTGTTGAAGAAGAGCCTCAAGTAGCTCCAACAGTTACCCTAGAGTCTAACAGGGGGCCGTATGTTGTTGCTAAACGAAAATTATATTGTCTGGCGTCAGAGGGAACACCAGAAATGCGCGCTTTACTGGATGCAATTGCCTGGGCTGAGGGAACAGGGGATGACGGTCCTGACGGCTACAAAGTCATGTTTGGTCATAGTTCAACATATCCGAGATTGCAGCAGGACCTTTCTCAACACCCAGCAGGTACCTCAGAAATGCCGCTACAGGGCTTTTCTTATGGAAGTTCCAGCTCCACTGCCGCTGGAAGATATCAATTTCTGAAGAATACGTATGATGGCTTGAAGAGCAAAGGATACTTTAAGACTGGATTCAATGCGATGGAGCAGGACAAAGCCGGTCTCCATCTCGTTCAAGATAAAAGAAAAATTTCACAAGGCGAACTAGAATTGGCAATAAAATATAATGACTTTATTCCAGTTCTGGACAAGCTTTCCAAAGAATGGGCCTCACTGCCATATAGCCAAACTAACTGCAAGAAAGCTGGCTGCGGAAACGGGAAAAGTTATTATGGTCAAGGCGGCAAACCTGCAGAGCAAATTGTGCAAGCATTCAATGTTTGTTACAACGTGTACAAAGGCGCTGCTACTTCTCTTCCGCCAACCGGATCAACACAGCCTGCCGGCTCATTCCGTTTTGTGGTGATGTCAGACACGAATGGGGGTGAAACAGCAGCAGGGAATACGAAGCAGCCAGGAGCGGTTGGCAAAGCCGTCCAAGCCATTACCGCTATGTCTCCCAAGCCAGCATTTGTCATCATGGATGGTGATATGATTGCCAGCGGACCATTAGCCAATCAATATGCTGCAAATGTTCCGGCAATGTGGGATGAATTCCTTAAAACAGTTGTTCGGCCTATTCAAAAAGAAAACATCGGTTTTTTCCCTGCAGCTGGAAATCACGACGTTTCATTTGAAAGAGCTATATTAGAACCAGAATATGGAAGAGTATGGAGGAATTACCAACAGTTTGGCATTGATAACTTCTACGGTCAGTATGACAAATATTACTCTTTTGATTATTTAGGGTGGCACTTTATTGTGCTGTATGCGGCAGGGAATGTGTTTGTCGAGGCAGACCAGTTGGCGTTTTTAGAAGATCAATTAAAAGCCTTCCCCGGTAAGAACACTTTTGTATTTGGTCATGTGCAATTACGGCAGCTTGCCACTTGCCCTAATAAGGAAGGGGATCCCTGTCGGGGTGGCTTACAAAAAGTAGCGGATGTTCTCCGAAAATATCCCCAAGTCCGCGCCTATTTCCACGGCCATCAGCAAGTATATTATAAAGGTGTTTTAACTCCCGAAGGAATTAATGTTGTTTCCACTGGACGTTTAGGTGCGGGAGCATTTACCCTCCTCGGTGGCGGTGGAACACAAGACGAAGCTTTTGTCGTTGTGGACGTTTCGGGAAATCAATTTACTGTCTCTGCGCGTGAAGGGCCGGACTTTCAGCATAACTTTGATGAAAGCACATTTCCGTCATTACAAATTCCCGGCTACCGGAAAAGCCAAACACTCCCAGATCTAGGTGCAACTGCTTCTGTTATCAGACCAATAGGACAATTCCAGCCTGCTATCACAAGCAAAACAGTCCATGAAAATGCCCCACAAGAGAAAGTAGAACAAACAATTTGTTTCAGAAATAAATTTGGTGTTTCTGATGAGAAATCCGTCAAATTGGAAACAGTGAATGTCGGCGGAACTCAATTTAAAGTTAATAAAGTCATGGCCGAGCCTCTCAGAAAAGTTGCAGAAGTGATGAATAAAGTTAACTACAAAGTATACAGTGGCAATAGCTGTCGAGGAGGTCAGCCCGAATGTGGCGGCTTTCATCCCTCCTGTCTAGCCATAGATATCAACCCACAGCAAAATCCATTTTGTCCCAGCGTTGCAGACAGTGCTAGATGGTGGGGCCGTGTGCCCAGTAACGAAGAACGTGAACGCTGCCGCCGTGGTGAAATTGTAACGGAGATTCCCGTTGAAGTAATTAATGCGTTTGAAGATAATGGATTCTATTGGGGAGGTCGCTATGGAAGTGTTAAAGGACCGACAACGCCTGATTCTATGCATTTTGAGTACGTCGGAGATGACAATTCTTGTTGCAAAAGGCAGTTCACACCAGTGACGTATTCAGTTACTTCAGAAGATTCATATAAGAGCAATCCACCTTGCTATTACGGAACAACAAATGGGATATGCAAGCCGCCGTCATAATAACCATCACATGTCCAGAATAACCTCCTTTCACACCCGCGAAATCCTCGACCGCCGAAAAAACAGAATGCCAGTCAGCATCTAATAGGTATTGAATGCATAATGTTTCAGAAACATAGTTGCACTGGCGCATGACCCGCTTTTGCGATGCTTTGCCACACCTATTTTGCCAGAGCAGGATTTACTTTAACATTACTTCAATTTATTTAAAGTTTCTTTAAACCTGTTAAAGTAAATCCCTCAGAACCGTATTGTGGATACAAGTGTACCCTTTAATAGCTACAGTTGTATCTTGTTTGTACCGCAACCTTTATATACAACTGTATCTTTTTGTTGATACACTTGTACCATGAACGAAGAAGACCATCGGAAGGCCGTTCGGGAAAGCCTGGAAGTCATCAAAGAAGCAGTATACAAAGGGATGGAACAGCGGCAGCGCACCCTCGGATTTCACTGTTCAGCCGTGGCGATCGACCTGTTGGAATTGTTTCTGCATCAACAGAATTGCATTAGTCCAGGGAAAATACTGAAGCATGATTTTTTCAGTTCCGAAAAGAAGGCGTTACGAAAACTCCCTGAAGAGTTTCCCGATAAGGAAAAAGTTATTGCGATGGTGGTTAAGCTGGAAGCAAAACGAAATTCTCTCTGCTATGGGAAGAGGAAGCCAAAGAAGGACGTGGAAGAGTATTTGGCTCTCTTCCGCACGATCCAGCAGTTTTTGGAAACGAAGGGGATTAAGGCCGATGGAGAATAAGGATTTTATCGCTTATGCTTTGCAGTATATTTCCTACGTATTTCATAATTTGAAGAGAGAGGAGGCCTCGGCGATCAAGGAAGTAATTCTGTTTGGCTCTGTGGCCCGGGGAGAGGCTACTGCAGAGAGTGATGTAGACCTTTTTTTCGACGTTTACAAAAAGAATGCAAAACTTTCTGAATCTGTGAAGCGCCTGACCGCACAATTTTACGAGTCGGAACCATACCGCCTCTGGAAAAATCTGGGGATGGACGCGGACATAAAACCGATTGTCGGCATCCTGCAGCAATGGAAACTACAACAATCAATTATTGCCAATGGCCTTACTCTCCTTGGAAAATACCGGGCTCCTTTCACCGAAGGGAAGCCATTTGTGATTCTGTATTGGCAGAAGATAAAGTCACAGTCAGTGCGCGTTGCATTAAGTAAGAAATTATACGGATACTCTTACTTGGGAAGAAAATACAAAGGCTCTTTGGAAGGCACCGGAACAAAACTAGCTTCTAATTGCATCATGGTTCCTGTCGAAGGAGCAGGATTGTTTTTTACTATCTTTAAAGACATGAAAATACCTTATAAAGCAATATATGTGGGAAAGATGCAGTAAAAGACGATAAACTCATAACTCATTTCATAGTACTCATGGCCAAAATAACCAAAGTAACTGCCCGTACCATCCTCGATTCGCGGGGAAATCCTACGGTTGAAGTAGATATGATTACTCAAAATGGCTGTTATACGGCAGCGGTTCCCTCCGGCGCTTCGACGGGAAAACATGAAGCCTGGGAACTTCGCGACGGCGGAAAACGATTTCTGGGAAAAGGAGTGCAGAAAGCAATTCGAAACATCGAAAAGATCATTGCGCCAAAAGTAATAGGTATGGATTGCCGTGAACAGGAAAAAATAGACCGCTTGATGATCAAACTGGATGGAACGAAAAACAAATCTAAACTCGGAGCCAATGCCATTCTCGCCGTCTCTCTGGCCTGTGCGCGTGCTGGTGCTGCTGAGAGCAGAAAATGGCTGTTTGAGTATATCTCTTCTCTTGCCAACACGAAATCAAAAATGCCCCGGCCATTCTTTAATGTCATCAATGGCGGGAAACACGCCGGCAACAATCTCGTGTTTCAGGAATTCATGATTTCGCCGAGAATGAAATCATTTGCTGAGAATCGAAGAGTAGGAAGCGAGATATATCACCTATTAAAAAAAGATTTGCATCAAAAATATGGGAAAGGCAGCACTAATGTCGGCGATGAAGGCGGTTTTGCACCGGAACAATTGAAGAATGCCCCTGAAGCACTCCATATCCTTATGAAAGCAATCAACGATGCTGGCTATAAAGGAAAAGTTGATATTGCCATTGACTGTGCTGCTTCTGAATTCTATAAAGATGGTAAATATACTGTTGATGTTAAAAAATTAACCGCTCCAGAATTAACAACCTACTATTTGCACTTGATTAAGAGATATCCAATCATCTCTCTGGAAGATCCTTTTGAACAGGAAGACTTTGAAAGTTTTTCCGAATTGAGAAAGAAAACTAAAATTCAGATTGTAGGAGATGACTTGACTGTTACTAATAACAATAGAATCAAAACTGCCATCGAAAAGAAAAGCTGCACTTGCTTATTGCTCAAAGTAAATCAGATTGGCACTTTAACAGAAGCTTTGGAAGCAGTGCGATTAGCCTATGCACATAATTGGAAGGTTATGGTCTCTCATCGTTCCGGTGAAACCGAAGATACGTTTATTGCCGATTTAGCGGTAGGGCTTGGCTGCGGGATGATCAAATCCGGCGCGCCCTGCCGTGGAGAACGGACGGCGAAGTATAACCGGCTGGTAAGGATTGAGCAAAACTTCGAATTGAAAACGAAAATATTAAATACGTTGCAGTATCTAACCTAAAAAAGAGGTAAACATAATGACCACTTGGAACCTGAAGGGATATCTTAAAACCAGATCGCGTTCAACCACAGAACAGCAGATGAATATTCTATTGCAGAAAATATCCAACAATCAGTATACGGTTGAAAATCTACAGGAATTTAATGACACGACCACCCGCCCATTGGATTTCCTCCGGGAACATGAAACAGAACTTGAACTCACTGGGAAAAACGGCAGTCAATTCATGGAATTGTTGATGAAAATCTGGAATTCTACCCCACGCACGGAGTTTAATGGACGAACGCCAGAAGAGATGTACGAACACAATAAAAAAGACCAGGACCATACCTGCGCTTTGTGCACTGAGAAAAAAACTTGTCCTGATTGTGGAGCTGAAATAAACAGTAGCCCTAAAAAGACAGAGGAAGGGGCAGAAATAGCTGAACTTAACTGTCCAGACTGTGGGAAAAAAGCGATGGATGTAAAAATTCCTTTCCCTCCGGAGGAAGAGCAGTCTGAAGAAGAGGAGAGTTTAATTGAAGAGATTGCCGGTAACCTCCATGACGATGCCTTTGAGGAGGTATGGTCTCACGCAAAAAAGGAAACAAAAGATTATTCCAAGAAAGAAGTTGCCGAAGGGATGTTTTATGCTGGCCTCTGCCAGGCTTTAGATTTTATGAATACTTGTGCCCTGCCCAAGGAAATATTGACGGTGCTGGCAACGGTAAGCAGAAACCTGGACGATCCGGAACAGCTTGAGCGTGATATGGCGGATTTAGAGTCTCAGATGAAACAGAAAGAATAAAGTGCTCACAAATTCTCAACATTTAAATAGTGTCCCCGTTCTTCTTTGGGCATGTCTCCCCAAGAATTCCTCCACTTCTGTACCCAGAAAGGCTATTCTCCAGAATCCAGAGCACAATTCGAACAGGCCATCGCTGTAGCCCATCAGCATCTCACTGCCAAAAAGCGCCTCTCCGGCGATTCCTACTTTGATCACAACGTGAGAGTTGCCTACATCTTAGCGGAAAACTTTAGCGCGCCGGAAGTCATCCTAGCAGCGCTGCTGCGCCGCGTTCCCGCCGATGAAACCGCTAAATTTGACCACGAAACACAGAAACTTCTGACCGGAGTTGATGAAATCAAAGAACTTAAATTCAGAAATCAAAAATTAGCGGCTGAAGCGTTACGGAAAATAATTCTCGCCACTATCCATGACGTCCGTATCATCCAAATTCGCCTGGCGGAAAAACTCGATAACCTCCATGACATCCAAGCCCTGTCCCAAGAGGAACAACATCACATCGCCGAAGAAGTTCTCGACATCTATGCACCATTAGCCTATCGCTTGGGTATGGAAAAGATAAGGACTGAATTAGAAGATAACGCCCTGTTGATTCTTCATCCGGAAAAATATCATGAAATAGCTGCCTTCCTGAAGGGATCACAGGAGCAGCGAAACAAAGATATTGAAGAGGGCATCAAACGCATCACTGAGATCAGCAAGGACGTTCCCATGCTCAAGATCAAAGGCCGTTCTAAACACATTTACAGCATCTATAAAAAAATGACCCAGCGCGGCACAAACCTGCGCGACCAATACGATTTATTTGGTATCCGTATTCTTGTACCGGAGATCAAAGACTGTTATACGCTCTTAGGGAAACTTCACGAGCATTTCCAGCCTATCGAAGGCCGTCTGAAAGATTACATCGCCAATCCTAAGCCAAACTTATACCGATCCATCCATACCGGACTGAAACTACCGAATGGCAAAACGTATGAAGTGCAGATCCGCACACCGGAAATGGACGAATTTGCCGAAGAAGGCATCGCCGCCCATTGGCGCTATAAGGGCATCAAGTCCGATCAGCTCTTTGAAAAGAAAATTTCCTGGCTGCGAGGCATTTTGGAACTGCAGAAAGAAGCCAAGACCAAAGAATTTCTGGAAGCTGCCAAAGTTGACCTTTTTGGCGACGAGATGTATTGCTATACTCCTAAAGGAGATGCCAAAGAACTGCCCCAAGGAGCAACCGTCTTGGATTTTGCCTATACTGTTCATCAGGACATCGGAGATCATACTGTCGGCGCACGCGTGAATGGCAAGTTCGTTCCCATCAAATACGAGCTTTCTTTAGGTGATGTCGTTGAGATTCAGACCAACAAGAATCAGCGTCCGCATCGCTCCTGGGTAAAGATTGTCAAATCCGCCCGCGCCAGACAAAAAGTCCGTAAAGCACTCGCCGTCTATGAAAAACTGGCGCCAATGCATTTCCGCGTGATGAAGCGGGAAATTGCTGAAGACGTGAGCATCTTAGCAGAATCTCCGGAATTCCCTGCCGCATTGTGCACACTTGCCAAATGCTGCCGTCCGCTTCCCGGAGAAGAGATTGTCGGACTGCCTACCAAACGCCGGGTTGTTTCTATTCATAAGCACGATTGTCGAGCCGTACTAAAAGAAGAAGAGCGCTGGGTAAAAGTCCATTGGAAGAATTCCTTTGCCCAGCGGATGCACTTCCAGGTGCAGGCGGATGAACGGAGCGGATTGCTTGCGGATGTATTACATACCATCGCTACGGCAGGATTCGAAGTCAAAGAAGCCAAAGGGAAGTTATTGGATATCGGACATGCATTATGTTCGTTTGTCGTCGTGCCCAGGGACTTGGAGCACGTCAAAGAATTGATTAAGAGAGTGCAGAAAGTGAAAGGCGTGAAGAAATTATTTTTTAAGTGATCACCTAAAATAAACCAGCAGGAATAACGTACGGCATGCCTGTTAAGTGAGGTGAGGGCGAAGCCCGAAAGTGCAACGTCCCCAAGCGACCGAAGGGAGCGAAGGAGTTGCCCGAAGCCCGCCAATTCAGTAAACTTATTAAAAGAGGATAATTTTAGTATAGATATGATAAATAAATCAGGCAACACCCCATTAGTCAAGAATGATGAACTGTCTCAAAAATTTGGATTTGCCATTTTGATTAAAGATGAAAGTAAAAATCTATTTGGAACGTTTAAAGATAGAAGAAGCGAAATCATCATAAAAAAGGCAAAAGACGAGCAAGTGGACACTTTGGTTTTAATCACTTCTGGCAATGCTGGTTATAGTTTAGGAAGATTTTCTCAAGGAACAAAAATAAGACTTGTGAATATTGTTGATAAGAAGCTGAAAAAATCAATTAAAGAAGAATTGAAGAAATATGGAGAGATTATTGAAGTAAATTTATCTGAGAAAATCTTGAAGCCAGAAGAGGTAATATCACTTGCTCGTAAAAATGATGAAGAAGTTATTTGGGACGTGACAAATGGATTTCATGAAGGATATGAGAAAATTGTTGAAGAAATAAAACAAGCAAATCCAAATTTCATAAGTCAAACGTTGCGAGCGCCCTACCACCGGTCATAGACCGGGATGGCATGAACGGGCGCTCGCCTAAGAAACAAAGCTGGCGATGGTTTTTTGAAACCGATTTTTCACTTGTAATTCAC
>JACPND010000014.1 GCA_016185625.1 Candidatus Woesearchaeota archaeon
ATAGCTAAAGCTACACAAATCTAGTGCAAGAAGACAAGAGCCTAACGGCTTTTGTTTTTTGTCTTCTTTTCTGAGAAATACGTTAAACTACAAGAATTTTACGCCACCGGTCATAGACCGGGATGGAAAGACGTATTCTAAAATGGATGGACTTTTCTTTAAATCATCAATATCCCAAGTATAATTTCTCATATAAATTAATTTAACTGCTCCTTGCTTGCCCATATCTGAAATTACATCTTGTAGCTGTTTTTTGCTTAATTCTGTCTTTTTTGAAATGCTCTTATGCATATCTTCAGTAACTTCTTCAACTGCATCTATAACTCTTCTCTTAATATCAACATAATCAACTTTTGCTAAATTCAAATGCTTATCGATTTTCTTAGCAAAATCAGTAAATCGTTCATAATCAAATATTGCTGTATAAAACAATAATTGTAGATTCAGATATAGTGGTCCATCAAAATTGCGAAGCTGTTCGTCATTGTTAATAATATTAAACAGATTCTTAATCTCAGAATATTCAATAAACAGTTTTTTTACCCCAATTAAATGAATATCTTTATATCTATTAATTCCCTTTATTTTTAATTGCACATTTTTTTTAATAACATCAAAAAGTAACCCTTGCTCACTGGTTAAGTTTGGAGGAATTGGAAAAGTAAATTTAATTATTTTTTGATTTTTGAATGGAGGTTCATAGATGAATTCTTTCGAGTCTATTTTAATATTAAGTTGTTTCTCTAGCTCATCACAGAACATTTTTACAACTTCATTAAAAGCAGTTTTGTTTGTTCCATAATTAGAGATAGTAATACTTCGTGATTCTTTATCAAATTCATCTTCTGATTTTTTCTTACTAAACATGCTTTTGAATTTGTTAAATAATCTTCTCATGATTTCTCTCTCCTTTGTTTGTAACCCAATTCTCTAATCGCTTCATAAAATATTGCTGTAGGACTGTACTCATTTTCTCTTAACCAATTTTGGATATCTGGAGATACTCGTATAGTTAGATGAGCAGATCTCCTGTGCTTTCTTGGAGTAGATTTAACTTTTTGAGGATCCATAATGTATCACCTTTGTATATACGATTGTAACTACACTAACTATTTAAAGTTTTCGATTATTTTTGAGTGTGCCCCTTGATTCTTGTTCCTGATGTATCGCTTCGCTCATTTGATAGAACGACGCCCTCTTTCTCAACTCTGCGGACGCAGGTTTCCAGAACTTCGTAACTGGAAACGAAATTAACAGCGCGCATATGTTATACGCAATAATCCATTCCCATAAAAAAAACCGAGCCCCCCTCTTGAGAGCGGCTCGGAGAAAAGAGGTGTTACAGAGGTTTTCCTTGAGGAAAGAATGTTATTATAAATCGGTTGTGAATATCGCCTCCAGAACGGAAATCAGAAGGATTCATCCATAAGATTTTTAAATGGTTTAAGCAATTTGTTACTTACAAGTACTACGGAGGGTGTTGTCTATGTTGCAGTTATTTTCCACGCCTGGCTGGTTTAACGGCTGGGATTTGATGTTTGATGGTGTGGCGTTGCTGATTGCGCTGCTGATTGCCGGCTACAGCTGGCGGATTTATAAAATCAATCAAGAGAATCGCTATGCTTATTTTACACTAGCGTTTGTCTTTGTGGCCATCAGTCTGGCACTGAAATTATTGACCAGCGGAATTCTCTATTATACTCCGGTGCGGGATGTCGCCGCCGGCGTGTTACGGCCCTCACTGGGCGCTGGATTTAAATGGGCGAATATCTATTATCGGGCCAGCTTCTTTTTGCAGATGGCTCCGATGTTAGGCGCCTGGCTGCTGATCTTTCTGATCTCGCAGAAAGCCAGAGAACGATTACGAAAGTTCCACGAAGTGACGCAGATCGCTTTGTTTGTCTATTTAGTGCTGCTGATTTCAGTGGTGAGTAATTTCAATTACAGTGTATTTTACGTGACCAATGGCGTCCTGCTGGGATTGATCACGTTGAATTATTACAAGAATTACCTCAATAACGAAAATAAGAATACATTCCGCATCATGCTCTCGTTTCTACTGATAACCTTTGCCAATCTGTTTTTGGTATTCGTCTTTGCTTCGGAATGGTTTTACTTTTTCGGAGAAGTCTTTTTATTGCTGGGCTTCCTGATGCTGCTGCAGACCTATCGCCGGGTGGTGAGATCATGAGTGTGCGGCGTTCACGGCTGGAATTAGTCTATGACATCTTGTCCTCAATCCAGAATAAGGGGGGCAGGATCAAGCCGACGCACCTGATGTACAAATCGAACCTCTCGCACAAGCTGTTGAATAGCTATCTTGATGAACTGGTACAGAAAGAATTAGTGCGGGTTGAGGAAGAGTTCTCCCGGAAGCGGGAATCCAGCACCAAGACGGTGGTATTGACGGATAAAGGGATGAATTTTCTGTCTGAATTCAGAAGGATGCGGGAGTTTACGGATGCCTTTGGGTTGTGATGGTATTTGGCATTAGTGTTGTGACAATGTAGTTTTACGACAACCGCAAAGCGAAAGGTATATAAATCGTATTCTCTTCCTTTATTTTAATAGGTGACGATGAAAAAGAAGGTCTCCAGGAAGAGGAACGCTGTAAGGAGTAATGCTGTAAGAAGTAATGATATTTCTGTTCGTACTGTTATGATTGTTCTGGTCATAGTTATCCTTGTTAGCATTGCCAGTTTAGGGATATATGTAGATGCCCTGCAGCAGTTTCAGGACCGTATGATGCAGCAGGGAATGCTGATTACCGATCTGACGCAAGCTCAGGGACATGCCAGCATTGAAATCATCGCACCTCCAAACACTGAGGGAGATGCGCCATGAACGATATTTCTAATAAGACGATTGTGATCCTGCTTTTTGTCGCTATGGGGATTACACTCATTGGCACGATTGCAACTATCTCCCGTTTGGGGTATATTGAACGGTCCTACGGCGTTGTAACGGGGGCACTGCCAGGAAGCCAGAACGGCACAGGCACCAGCACGCTGACTGTCATTGCCTTTGCTGCCATCTCGAACGACTTTAATACTATCCAGTTCGGCAGCGGATATACCAATAACAGCGGTGGGGGACCATGTGTGATGGCCACCAATAATAAGGCAGGCACTAGCACTAGCGGCATGATTTTTTCTAACGTGACCACTTGTGTAAGTTTTAACAACAGCAATGATAAAGGTTTCCTGCTGGAAAATACCGGTAATGTTAATATTTCTGTAAATTATACGTGTTCAGGCAGTTGTATCGCCACCACTTTCATTGGTGGGGCAACGTCAGATGGATTTCCCTTTTTTGAATTAGCAATTTCTCCGAAAACCGTGGCTAATCATTCTACACCGGAGGTGGGGTCAAACGATACGGCTATGTCCTGCGGCAACCGATTCAATAACGGCAGTTCCGGTGGAAATGGGGGAAATTTCGAGCGCAATAATAGCAACATCAATCAATCCTATTTTAACGTCAGTGTGGGGGGACAGTTCCTCTGCGGTTCCGCCGCTGAATATCCTTTAGAATCTGTAGATACACAGGATGCCTTTGTCATCAACCTCAATGTTTCCCTGCCGAGATATGTCGTACCCGGTGGAGCGAAGACAGCCACATTTACATTCAATGCCTTCGCCAGCGGATGAAAACCTTTTTAATCTTTCTTTTCCTTCACCAGAGTATACTTTAAAAATGGCCAGAATAACCAAAAAATGGCGGCTCGTGTTGCTGTTACTCTTCTTTCTGCCACAAGTAATAGGGCTGCGCGTCGGTGGCCAGCTGCTCAGCCCAATTTTATATGAACCGGGAAAAGTCATCATCAATGAATATACGGTGAGCGACACGGTGCGGCCGATAGAAGTAACACTGGGCGGCCAGCTTTTAGAATACATAAATGTGACCGAGTTAAAAGACAATAGATTTACGTTAATCATCCAGTTTCCGGATAAACTCATCGAAACAGGTTCTTATCAGTTTATGCTTGCAGTCCGTGAAAAAGCTGAGGGAGATACTGCTGGTTTAAACTCTCTGCTTTCCGTGACGAAAGTATTTGGGGTGGATGTATATTCGCATGGAAAGGATATTGCTGCTTCACTCACTGCTCCAAATGGAAATGTAAATAGCACTATGACTTTTAGTCTTGAAGTACAGAGCAGAGGCTATACGGCAATTGATGCGATAAATGGAGAAATTACGGTTTATGATCCGCAAAGAATAGAAGTGGGAAAAGTGCTCACTAAGGCCATCCCGCTGCCGGCCTTGGATTCCAGAACATTGACTGCAGTCTTCAACACCACGGGATTGTTAGCCGGCGACAATTACCTAGCAGAAGCAGTGGTCTTTTATGATGGAAGCCATAAGACAACAAATGCGACATTTAACATCGGCGCCAAGGACATAGAGCTGAAAGGATACACCCGTGAGCTGACGCAGGGTTTCTCGAAATTTAACGCCAAAGTTGAGAATCGCTGGGGAAAACGCATCAATAATATCTATGCCAGACTCTTTTTGAATGGCACTGAGCTGCTTCAGACACCCAGCATATCGTTAGATGCCTGGCAGGGAGGGAATCTTAGCGGCATCGTGGAAGTGAATCTGCCGCCTAATGATTATCAGGGTCTGCTTTCTCTTTCCTTTGATGAAAGTTACAAAGAATATCCGGTTCAAATCTCAGTCATACTGCTGCCGGAACAGACCATGCCCACGAGTGAGACGCAGAATGGCACTTCCCTTTTCCTGATACCCTTGTTATCGGCCATAGGATCGTTCATACTTCTGGCGCTGTTCCTTCTCGCCGCCAGCCGGCTGCTCAAAAGAAGAAAGAGGAAACGAGATGAATTTTAAGCTGCTGCTCGTTGTTGGTCTTTTAGTGCTTCCCACGCTGATGATACTTTCTACTTTTTTTCTGGGTGATGTGACACGCTGTTCATCACTGCAGACACTGGATGCTTTCGTACAAGTCAAAAGCAGTGATTTGCGGTATCTGGGCTTTAATTTAGATACCGATGCATTGAAATTTGGCGTAGTATCTCCTGGCGCCAGAGGAAAACGTGTCGTCATGGTAAACAACACTCTCGATTCCACCGTCGTTATCAAAGCGGTCGGCGAGATGGCAGCATGGATGAACGTCACTCCTCAGAATTTCACGTTCAAAGCCTATCATCCCCAGCGTGTCGAATTTGAATTGTTTGTGCCGCCGGATGCAAAAGAGGGGGATTACACCGGGAAAGTATTGGTGTGTCATAAGGCCTGAAAAGAAAATAAAAAGGTTCTTATATTTTTATCTGATTATGGCAGAAATGGCAATAGATTGTCTTTATGCCTGAGAAAAGAACGGCAATCACTTCATGCTGACAACAGGGGCAACTGAGATGCTTTTGAATGGAAAATCACCTTTTTTTAAGAAGGAAGAAAAAGAAGGATATAAAGGTTGCGGTATTAAAAAATCATCCGAAATTATTTCTCACTGATTTAAGTCATTTACAATCATGTTCATTAAAGATACCACGGAGGTGATAACCCCATTTGTCAGAGCTTCTGTAGTATCTGGAAGTTTATTAATGTGTAGATTAACCACGCCACACTTGATAAATAAACAAATACTTTTAACGTCTTATTCATCTCATATCACTTTAAGAATATTTTATATCAGCAACAAAAAGGCCGCTATAACCACAACCCAACCTAAAGCCTCAAACCATTTCATCTTCATTCCCACCTTTATGTTTAATCCTTTTCAATACTCCATTTACCTTTATTCTCTATATCCAATAGACTTAGCAACTTGCGGAATTTAGTCCTGTTTAATCCCGCGCTAATTTCCAAATCGTCTTCAGTCCCATCAGAATCGCGCCGGGAACCACGAAAACCACAATGTTGCTGAGCATATTCCGCAGGTACAAGCCCACTCCCGGGATTAAGCTAAGATTAACGATGCCGGCTAACATCAACGCCGTGGCAGCAATCAGAAATGGCGTGGTTTCTTTTGCAGTTAAATTAAAGAGACCGACCACAAAGCCTAAAATCACCAGAGTTGTTACCAGCACTTCTGGCGTAAAGACCGTACGGAAGAAGCCGGCGACGATGGCTATCAGTAAACCGACAAAAAAGGTATAATGCGCAATCCGATGTAATTCTAAACTTTTTCCCGCTTTTTGAACCATAAGACTATCACCTCTCTTTCTTAATCAAAACAATTTGAGTATATAAATCATTCGGTGAATAGTTTATAAAGAAATCCTTTTGGAGGCACTATCCAAAAAGTGAGTGATAGTAGGCCGCAAGAGGGTATAGCTTTCCCTTCTGCGCAAATGGGACGGAAATCCCATTCTGCGTCGCTGAAGCCAATTTTCCGCTACGATGTGTAATAGCTATTAACCACTTCTTAGTTGCGAAAGATTTATAAAGAAAGGCGTATTTTAGAGTCGAATGAGACGTGGCATTGTCAGTGGATTGGTTGGACTGCTGTTATCCTGTACTCCGGGAGTTCGTGGGACGGCAGTTACGAAATACCGAACGACGGATTCTCTGCGAACGGTAGGTGATGTGGTTTCTCAGGAGCAGAAGGATACTGTCGAAGTGACGGATGAAGGGGCTGATATTCTGGGTGCGAAACACGACGGGAATGATTCAAATGACGCGGAGACGTATGTGGACGAAGGATCTCACGTGAGTTATGATGCAAGCTGTTCTGATGCCGGCGATGCGCCGGATTGTTATACTGCGGATATACCAAGAGTGGACGTCTGGATTCCTCCTCGTGTTGATGCGGTAACGGAAGCAGGTAATTATGAGATTACAAAAGGAGAAAATACGGCGGAGACGGAGATATATACTGCTCCGGATGCGGACGAAGGAGATGCGGAAGTTGCAGAAACGAAAGGGGATGCAGATTCCAATCCGGATATGGTAGGAATGAATTCAGAGGAGGTTAATTCGCCAGATGTTGCGAAGGATACACTCGATGCACTCATCACACCCGGGGAATGTCTACCAAGTGAATATCAGCCAGTGTATGGGACGGAGGCGTGGAAAGTTATTCCTACAATGGAACAGAATACGTCATATGCTGTTTGGGGAAAGGATGAGAAAAATGTATTCTTTGCGGGGGGTGGTGCTGCTGGACGGTTACTACAATACGATGGAAAGGACGTGAAGGTGGTTGTACCAGACCAAGCATATTCAACTCTTTATGCGGTATGGGGTATAGCTTCGAAGGTGTATGCTGCTGGAGTTGACGGCGATACAACGAATGGTCTTATACTAGAAATAGAAAATGGAACCATTACCAAACAGATAAATCAAGGAATTCCACCAATTCGAGGGATTTGGGGTCCAAATATAGAGACTGTCTATTTTGTGGGAGGCAACAACAACGAAGGAGTGTTACTGCAATTACAAGGAGACACCTTAGAACAGAAAGAAATTGGACCAGTTTCAGATTTAACTGCAATCTGGGGAAGTTCAGCAAAAGATTTTTACATTACAGGTTATGACGCCACTCTGCTTCGTTGTACTTCAGAATCCTGCAATAAAGTAGAAGAGATTTTGAAATTTCTTTCCTATACTCCACTCAGAACTATACATGGTACAGGTCCACAAGACGTCTTTGTGGGTGGCCAGGCGGGGAGCGAAGATAAATCAGGTTCAATTCTCCACTTTGATAGTAAGCAGTGGACAAAGATGAATGTCCCTAATACTGATTTGTACGTCAACATTACCGGAATATGGGCTAAAACGCCTCAGGAAGCCTACGCCACTGATGCTCAAGGCAACGTTTATCATTATAATGGTTGCGACTGGCAGATAATGGCAGACTTTCCAACATCGCAATTTGGAAACTTTTGGGAAATCTGGGGCGCAGAAAACGGTGAACTTTTTGTAGCGGGTTCTCTCAACAGTCTTCATTATAAACCGCCTCAATAAACGGGAAATTCGCATACTCGCTCTTATCCTGTTAGTAAAAATAAAAACAGTCGCAAAACCCAGCAAGAAGTTGATTTTGTTATTCATTTGCGGCGAGGAGCAAGAAAGATAACCATTCCGCTGGAGGTGAAGTATAGAAATAAAGTCGGGCCTTCTTCACTTCAGACTTTTAGGCCGCTAATCCTCAGTAAAAACGAGTACCATGAAGAGTACTTAATCTATCCAGTGGCCTTGGTTCTTTTTAATCTGGAAAATTTTGTAAAAATATAGAATGGTTAGGAAATTTGTTAAATTATAGGCGCTTATTTTCTCTCCAAAAGCTCTGGTGGTATTAAATAGTTATTCTGTGAGAAAACTATCTCTTCACATCGGGCAATAGCTTTCTTGCACAGGGTCATCATTTCCCCATACTGCAGGAGCACTTCCTTCATTTGAATACGTGAACTGTATCTGCCTTTCTCCCTGGCATCCACGTCTGTCTCCTCTTCTTTTTCTCTATAAACCATTATCCTTTCAATAAACTCATCATCGTAATCAATAAGTCCCTGATTTTTAACATAACGCAGGAACAATGCTGTACAACGCTGGCTTCTGCTTTCCACGCCAAACATTGCTAATATTGCCAAACCGCAATAATAGATGGTGTAAAACCATTCCTCGGGAATTTTATACTCAAAACCATTTTCCTTGTACAAATGGCAGAGTTCCAGGTTTCTTTTAGCTTTGACAATAAATCCTTTTGCTTCTTCATGGTTTGGCTTCACGAAAAGAAGACCTTTATGTTTTCTTCCTTTTTCCTCATCCCGTGCAGCACTGGTGAAACAATCATTAATCTGCTCTATAGTCATCGTAAAAACCTCTTGGCAAACTGAAGGTAGTTATCATATCCAAAAAGTATTACCCCTCTCTTCAAAGCATCGAGAAAGATGGGGTTTGGTTTCTTCAATTCTTGGGCACATTCTTTTGGCGTCAAATTATGAGTGTGCATCTTCTTCTCCTGGGTTTGTTGTATGGTATAAATGAGGTTATTTATTTTCAATAGATTTCTTTCTTTGGCAACAGTAAGAAGGTCTATATCCCCCGCAGTTTTTGGAGAATGGAGTATGCTTCCAAATAAGATAATAAAATCGGCTGTTTTCTCAAGATCAGCAAAGGCAAATTTCCAGCGCTTATAGATATCCGCTTCCTGTGCCAAAGCCAGAGCAACGGTTTTATCTGCAAGCGTGCTGCCTAAATTCAGGTGAATAGTTTGAGTGCTGGTCTTTCCACTTCCGGTAGATTTGAGGGTAATCAGTTCATCTTTTTCCAGCTTCTTGATTATTTTCCAAATTCCCCATCTGCTCATCTGCAGTTGTTGCGCCAGAGAACTCACCGTATGAACTGCAGAAAAGTCTTTTGCCAAAGTGCAGAGCAACCTTCTTGTTGTGTTCATATTGTTGACAATTGTCAATTAAAAGTTGATAGTGATATATAAGTGTTTTGGTGTTACCGAGAGGAGGTATTATTTCCTATCGGAGTCTTTATAAATCCCCGCGCTCTTCTTTTCTCTACGAATGTACCTAGGAAAAAGAGGCCTGCTTTTGGTAATGATAGTCCTACTACTCGTAGGAGGAATAAGCTTATTTTCTTTTCAAAATCGCCTTACCGGCTTGGCGGTATTCACTGAAAATATGGATGTTCCCGAAGAAACGTCCGCGCCGGAAGAAGTAACTCCGGCTTTCGTTCCAATCTCACCCAGCGTTACGATTCAAACCGATCTCGCCAACACCACCCAATGCGGTTATGTCAATAACAGCATCACCTTAACCAGCGATGTTACCGCTAACGCCACCTGCTTCAATATCAACGTCAGCCATGTAATTCTTAATTGTAACAGGTTTAATATCAATTATTCTATCACCGGAGTACCTGGTTCGGCGATTAATATTTCTAACGAGAATAATATTACAGTTCAGAACTGTAATATTTATGAAAAAAATGCCACCAATGATCAAAAACCAGCCATCCGGCTCGTCAACGTCACTAATTCTTCCTTACAGAGCAATGTTATCACCACTCTGGGTAATGCCAGTTATGGCCTTTATGTCATTAATTCCACACTTAATAATTTCTATGATAATCGGATTATAACAGTCAATGAAAGCGCCTATGGCATTTATCTGGTGAATGATTCCCAGAATAATACCTTCACCGATAATAATATTTCAGCGCGGGCTGCGTTTGAAATCCTGGATGAGACGGGCGATGATTATGTGAATCTCTTTGTGTACAATAATTCTTTTGGGGAGATTAAGTG
>JACPND010000040.1 GCA_016185625.1 Candidatus Woesearchaeota archaeon
GAAATTTTGAGTGTACAGCACAATTTCATGGAAACAAAAAGAGGAAAAACACCGGCAATGATGGAGGGATTGACAGATAAGAAATGGACTTGGGCAACATTTTTTAATCAAAGATTAACAACATTAAGTTAGGTCACTTCGCGCTTTTACTGACGCAGTTGCCGTCCTTTTTTGGGAATAAAAGAGTAATTCAGGAATTCATTACAGAGTATCAAGGAGAGATCTATCTTGCGGAATACATGCATGGAACACGATTCTTATCTCTTCTGGGCTTGCATTATCCGCAGTGTAAAGTCATCAAGATGATGTATCCCTCAATTCATCCCTTTTCGGAAGAGCATTTCCAAGGAGAAATCCAGGAAAACGTGCGACAATACGGAAAGAATTTTATTGTTGGTTTGGGATTAATTGCCGTCGGAATTCAGGGGAATGATCCGGTGTTATCATCTGTTGAATTGAAGAAGTATCTTGACTTGGTACGAAGATGCGGGGTTAAGGAAGTGGTTTTGTATCGTTTGGGCGGGTTGGATAAAGAAAAAGCAGGAATCATTCAAAAACATTCTACACCAAATACCTCATAAAATACAAAAATCTTGGCTCCCTAAATAATGTCTTCAGCACGATCGGCCAGGGATTCTCCCGCGTGTGCTGCTCTAAAATCGCCCGAATCCGGGGCTGATGAAGCCCCAGAGGTTGGATAAAAATACTCATTATTTACTCTAAGAGTTCGATAATTCTTTTTATTTCTGGGAGTGTATGATTTAATTGAACACTTGCTTTCTGATAGTCGGCTTCATCAATGGTGGAGATTGTTTTAAGTATATTCCCTAAGGGCAGAAACTGAGTAATCTTCTTTTTCAATTCTTGCGGCTTCTCTTTCGAGTACCACAGCAAAGCAAAAAGGTCGCAGAGATCTTTAATTTTCTTATGCTCTTTATCCCGCATTTTGAGAGCATTCAGCTTCGTGGCTAAAAGAAGTTCTGGTTTTGGCAGCCATAATCTCTTGTTAAACTCTTTTAGTTCTGCTCTATGTTTTCCATCTTCAAATGCAAAACGTAATAATGGCTCATCTGCTGGCTGAAAATAGAACACCTCTCTGAATTTTGAGGGAATATTGTCCACCAGCACGTCAACGTACATAGGAAAAATGAAATGTGCCGGAATTATCTTTCCTGTTTCGATTTCTTCTTCTGTTTCAGTATGAACTTCTTTCAGTAGACGGAAAGAGACAGATTTGAATTTGAGCTTATTCTGGAGGATATCGAGCGACTTTGCGAGTGCAGAATTCTTCATCTGCTCCACATTTGCAGTTTTCTCGAGATGGAAACCCAGATCAATATCTCTGCTTCCCAGATATGGTCTTCCCTGTGCTCTTTGGAAGTTCTTGTTCACCTGCAGAAAAACTGCCCATCCACCAAGAATACAAATTGGTTCCTCTAATGCAGAGATTACTTGTTGGAGGTATTTGTACGATGTTCGTGTTTCAAATTCAAGATACATGTTTTTTTAGCTTCACGAGAAGCATCTCGGCTGCCTCTGCTGCCGGTCCTCCCTCGGTATACAAATCTATTATTAATTGCGGTAATGAGACCACAAATAAGCCATTAATTTTTCTTTTTCCATAAGTGACTTGTTCTTCTGCCACAGTAATACGAACATTACCCTTCCCATACAATCCTTCTTTCAGCAGAAGGGAGTGCCACGTTTGTAAATCTTCTTCTTTAATGTAAATATCTATTCTTGATGGGAAAAGGTGGCGTTGTACAACATTTTCGGCCTGATAGGTGGTGAGAGCATAGTCTAATTTCGTCTTTTTTAGTAATTTTAATGGCCCTTTAATCATATATTCTCGATATTTTTGTGGCTTTTTGTGAATGGTTAGCCAGTATTTGATGAGTCCAGCAGGATTAACAACTTTCGTTCCTTTTACCAATTTCTTTTTTTCAAGTTCTCGTGAGAAGAGAATAATCCACTGCCGGGTACAGTTAGCCCTTTTAGAAAGTTCATTCTTGCTTAATGATTTAGGTTCTGTTAGGAGCACCCGCAGTATCCTTTCTTGTTTTAGTCCGCGCATGGGGTGTAATTAAATGAACTGATATATAAATGTTACTTACATGTAAGCATATCTGGCCGTTCATAAAGTAGAGTTGCAGGAAATGGGGCTCTTCGTTTACGGCAAAAAGTGTCCTATGTCTAACACCAAATACCTCATAAAATACAAAAATCTTGGCTCCCTAAATAATGTCTTCAGCACGATCGGCCAGGGATTCTCACGCGTGTGCTGCTCTAAAATCGCCCGAATCCGGGGCTGATCCATATACTTCACCATTTTGTCAAAGTCCTCATCTGAGAATTTGTCCAGCAGGTTCCGCAGTTTCAAATGCAGCCATAACCGTGTTCGGACAGGCTTTACTTCTTTTTCCAAATCCTTCCCTTCCAGGATGCTTTTCGCCACCGCTTCTGCTTGTTTCAATCCGGGAACCAGCCCGCCCAGCGTCGTCGCTTTCACAAATCCTGCGGCGTCGCCCAACACATAACAATTCTCTTTCTGTAACACCTGCTCAGAACAATAGACCGGAATCGTTCCCGCCTGTAATTCTTTCACTGTAAATCCCTTCTGCTGCATGAACGTATCAAAATAATGCTTCGTATTTTTCATCGTAGCCACGCCAACTCTGGCGATAGTAGCCGACTCCGGCACAATCCAGGCAAACAGTCCGGGGCAGATTTCCTTCCCAAAATAAGCTTCATACCCACCAGGATCAAACTTCCCTTCCACCGTCGCCTGAATGCCGATGTAATTCGTCCGCGTCGGATGAAACATCCCATATGCTTTCGCGGTCTTGGATAATGGACCATCGGCAGCGATCACGATATCGGGAGAAATTATCTTTTCCGTCTTATGTGCCGAATCACGTATCACCAGATTTTTCCCTTCCTTGCGCAGAAAAGAATGATTCAGATGCAATTGTGCTCCCTCTTTCATCGCCAGCTCCACGAAAAACCAGTCAAATTTCGGGCGAGAGACTAAATATTCTTTTTGGTTTATCGTCGTCGAAAAATGAGGGGAAGACACCGTACATTTGCGAAACGTATTCACCAGGAACGAATCTTTTGGCAGATTAAACTGGTCAAAATCGTGCGTCAGCAATCCCGTGCATTGAATCGGACAGCCAACTTGAGCATGCTCTTCATACAGCTCTACGGAATGGCCGGCTTTGGCCAAAAGATACGCGGCATAGCCACCAATGGGGCCGGCACCGATGATAGCAATGTTCATGTTTGGAGACGAAAGAATACCATATAAAAAGGTTATTAAAAATAGTTAATCCCTGCGAAAGAAGACATAATCATTCGGCAATCCTACTGTTTTTCTATTTTCTCCACGAGACCACGAATTCGTCCCTTGGCCAGAACTTCGGGATGGAATTTTCTCAGTGAAGCTTCAATCCCTTCTCCTGCGTCGTATAAGCGTCGAAGTGCGCTATCTCTTGATGGAGAATCAAATCGAAGTTGTGTCGTGTATTCTCCTGATTTCTTGGCCGAAACGTTGATCCGTGCGGCGTATATGCCACTCACGTGAGGATGTTTCTCGTTCGATGATATTTCACGAATACCACAGATCTGTATGGCATCTAAAACCCAAGGATTCCGAGAACTATCGCCTAGATTAGGGAGAGTGGCTCCCACAGATTCTGACCACATCATCGCAACAGATGGTCGTCCAATGCTAACTTCCGTCTGGTTTCCTCTGTAAAACGTCAGAGGTTCGGAATACGGAATGCCCATCGAGGGGTCGGAATACGGCAAGGCCAGAGAAATTCTCGAACCTTTCATCTGAACTGGGAAAAGAGCAACTTCAATCTCTAATCCCTCTTCGTAAATCGAATGACGAGATGATTCAGCGACGTTTTCTTCCTGATCCTCTGGAAAACGCAGAAAGCATCTCTGCCTACAAGAAGAATGCCCATAACAGTGATCGGTCTTGGAGCATTCTTCAATTCCCAGAATTTCTAGAAAGGTCGGCATGACGCCGTCATGGTGTAACGATGCTTTGCCCACAACCATTCCCTTTCGTCTAATGTATGTTTCTGTCGGTCCATGAACGTCAAAAGTAATGTTTGTTTCCCTTTTTTTCATTTTTTACTCATCGTTAGTTTTTCAACACGCTGGCTTGCTCTTAAAATAAATGCCTTGCTCTGTAGTATATTGAAGGATTTGCCATGACGTCATTAACAGTTTGTGCATGCCCTTCCTGGGCTTCTTCAATAGTGTTATATCTGTTCAGAGATGCTATCTTTTTCCTATCTCTTACGCCCAAAACAATTGTTTCATAGTAAGGAGAGGGACTTGTTCCAAAGTAATTCAATGGGGGACTGATATCAACCGTCGTAATTTCTCTCCCCCCAGATTTTGTTCTTAATTCAATTCCCAACACAACTTCAGTACTTTCTCTCTCCCCTACTATTGTTCTTAATTTCAATTCTAACATTTGATTCACCTGTGTTTGTTTTCCTTCTTTCACGAATTGTTATTTAATAAGCTTTATGCAACTGGAGAAAATCTGCAAAACACTAAAAAAAAGAAAAAAAAAGATTTGGAGGAAGATAGCCTACTTTTAGTAGTAGGTCTTTTCTTCGTCGTCTTTCTTCAATCTGCTAAAGCCGATGACCAGACCGATGATCACTAACAGGACCACCAGCGCAATCAACGCAATTTCTAAGCCGTTTCGCAGATTGACACTTTGCTTGGCAGCGCCAGCCACATTCGCTTTCAAGCTCACTGTTTGCAGCACGTCGCTTCCTGACTTGATCGCTACGGAGGCAACTTGTGCGCTGCCGACAGCAGCCGCGGATGTGGGAGTCACATCAACATAGACCACTTGGTTTTTGTTGGACTCCAGCACGACTAAGCTTTCACTCACTTTGGCATTCGCCCAGTCGCCCGTCACTACTTCAACCATATAGGCCTTGCTGCCTGTTCCGGCATTGGTCAAAGCGATGGCGTAGGTCGCAGTTTGGCCGACAGCCACATTTTGGCTTTCCGGTCCGACTGCCAGCACTAACTTATCGCTTGCCTGGAACAGTTCATTGGCAATGACATTTAATTTGAACGTTTTGGTCACGCTTTCATACTCATCGTAACCAGCGGTCACTTTGACGTCATATTCGCCCGGTTGAGCCGTCGCAGGAATGCTGACGAACATTTCTGGAACATCTTCATACTCGATGTTATGCTTAGCGGTGCTGATCACGTCCACAAATTCGGTCGCACTGACACCCAACGCCGGGATGCTTACGGTAACTTTGACGTCTTTTTCGTCCTTATCACCGTAATTCTGCAGCAACACCGTAGTCAGCAAGGAGCGTCCCGCTTTTACGGTCGTTCCCGGACTAAACGCCACGTCGCTGATATCCAATCCATGCCGCACCGGTTCTACTGCCAGCTTGATTTCTTTCACAAGATCGCTAGAATCCTTATTCTTCACGCTGATTTTCAGCAAGTATTCGCTTTTCTCCAGCTTCTTGGGCAGGGTCAATTCCAGACTTACCGTCTTGGTTGTTCCCTTCGCCAAGTCAAACACATGACTTTGCGCCGTCAGAGATTCATAGTCGGAATACTCATACCCATCGATTTCAGCCTGCACTTCGATGTCGGTCATGTCGGCTTTGCCTTCAAGTCCAACTTCAAGGTCCAGTTTTTTTCCTTCTTCTACTGCCAACATAGTTCCGTCAACAGTCACGTCTACATCGTTAACTTTCACGAATGCAAATTCTACTTGCTTCGCGTCAATGGCACTGACAACTGCCATTAAGCTAACGACAAATACAGCCATTAAACTTAACAGTTTTCTCATTTTATCTTCCTCCAAATTTGTTGAATGTGATTTTTTTTATGTCAAAACCCTCAGTTATATATAAAGGTTTCGATTATTTTAGTATTTAAGAGTAGCTACATCATGTAGCTATTCTAAAATGCTTATTGTACTATGACCTGACGATAGGCGGTGTCGTGGAACTGACTGTTGCCGACGGTAACTCGCACTTCGTATTGGCCGGCGCCTATCCACTCGGGCAGCGGCATCGTGACTGTCATCGACGTTTTTTCATCGACGTCTAGGGCGAACTCGCCGCTGCTGGCTTTCAGGTTCAGGTCATACGCCAGCACGCTTACCCGCAGATTTTCCAGATCCGTATCGCCGTTGTTTTCAATATCCACGTGCACCGGAACGGCCTCTCCACTGCTGATTACCTCCAGCAGTCGCACTGAGGAAATCTTCAGGTTCTTGCTTAGAACTGACGCAGATAGCGGTGTTTCATCACAGGCATCGCCCTTTCCGTCTTTATCACTATCTTTCTGATCGGCATTGGATATTGTCGGACAATTGTCTTGAGCATCAGGAATGCCGTCGCCATCCGTATCCTGCCCCGGCTTCACCGGATCGCAGGCATCGCCTTGGCCGTCGCCATCCGTATCTTTCTGGTCAGGATTAGGAGTCAGTGGGCAGTTGTCCTCTTGGTCAGGAATGCCGTCTAAATCACTATCCAGCACCGCTTCAGCGGTTATCATAATACTTTTGGACAGTTGAACTTTACCTCCGTAAGTATCGGAGATGGTTACCGTGACGGTATACTCTCCCGTAACGATATACTGCTTCACCAATGCGCTGCCCGTTCCCGTCGTTCCATCGCCGAAGTTCCAGTCGTAGGTAAGAGCGTCGCCGTCAGCATCACTTGCGGAAACACTAAATGCTCCCTGGTCACCAATCATTAATGCGAGAGGCATGGCCATAGATTCGATGGCGGGATTTCTGTTTACGTCCTGAATGGTGATTTGAACTTCCTGCCAAGAGGAATAATTCTGTCCGTCATAGGCCCGGAATTGCAGCACGAAGGTCTTTTCGGCTGCCGGATGCTTGACGAAGTTAAAGCTGGGGGTGAATGAAAAGGTTCCGGTCGTCGGATTCAAGTTATCAACCCAGGGATTGCCAAACAACAGGTTTTCTATGAAGCAATCAAATGTTCCTGAACATGGCTTGCGCACCGAATAGGTCAGCGCATCTCCTTCCTGGTCTTTCGCCGAAACCGTAACAGTGACTGGTCCGCCTTCCTTTCCGGCGATTATGGTCCCTTTTTGATTCATCACCGGAGGCTGATTCTCTGCCGGAGGGGCTTCCACTTTCAGGATAAAGCCATACGAGCCGGTGTCTTGTCCATCGCTGACTTCCACCATGACAGGATAATTTCCGGCATTCAGTATTCCGGAAATCGTCGCCGTGTATTGTCCCTGTGCTTTCTTGCCGTTATTCTTCATCGTCAACCCATTCAGCGAGATGGCTGGTTCAGCTGACCAGAATTTGAACGCGAGTATATCACTTTTGTCTTCATCTACCGCAACGACAGTAACCTTAATTGCTTGTCCGGCAGTGGCCTTATACGCCGGGAAAAAGCCAGCAACTTCATCAGCTTCGGGCAGAATGTTCACAATCGTGGGCGCATGATTCATGGCTGGGGGAACTGCTTGATCACAGGCATCGCCCTTGCCGTCATTATCTGAATCCTTCTGATCTTTGTTTGACACGGAAGGGCAATTATCTTTATCATTGGTAATGCCGTCGTTATCCATATCCTGAGGAACTGCATTCACTGTAAGGTCTAAAAATTTTATCTTGTCTTCTTCGCCATTGTTCACTTCGATCCGCACTGTATAACTTCCCGACAATTCTTTTGTATCTACAGAAAACCACTGCAGGTATGCTTTCAGATCATCACCGATGAAAACCGGCATCTTTTGAACTACATTCTGCACTACTTTTTTTCCTTGTAAGACGTCAATTTGCAAGGTGAAATCATTGCCGCTCACCACCTGAACTCCAAGTTCTGGATTCTCCCCCTGCTGCACGGTCATCAGCGAATCTGCGCTGCCTTCCCACGTTGCAAAGAGGTCAAGGGTGCCAGCAAAAGCTGAAAAAACTGTTACCAGTACGAGCAACACGGCAGTGCTGATTTTAGCGATTTTAGCTCTCATGGTCATATCCTCAGAATTTATATCCTATTCGTGCGCCGGCGACGGATTTCGCTGTAGTGAAATTGCCTCCCGCATGCCCCTGCACACAAACCGGACCATAGCACAGATCAATAGTTAATGCTCCGCCGTAACTTCTGCTTGTTTCGCTGGCCAAGTCCACTTTGCTGGCACTCAATTCCGGCCCGACGTTGGCAGCAGTCCTTGTCTGCAATTGTGCTTTTCTAGTTTTGGTCGTTTCAGTTTCCATTGTTCCCTGATATCCATTCACTACGGCGCCGAGCTGCAGTGAACCATTTTCCCCTTTCGCAAGCGGGAATTTAATCCCGACTCCCGCAAAGGCCTGTTTGTTCAAAGTTTCTTTGACGGATTCATCCAGCGAAGTCGTTTGCTGATAGCCATGTCCAACTGATTCCGTACTCGGTGTTCCGGGAGTCTTGCTGGATTCAGTCACTCCTTCACCAAAAATAGAGCCGCCATTGATACAAGCTTGGAACGATTTACCATAGCACAATTCAGCGCCTGCGGTCTTCCCGTAATTAGAGAGGCCCAAAAACGGCGTCAGGGAGAGATACTGAGAGAAACTGTCGTCTATCCGTCCTTGCTTTTGCCCTTCCGTTTCCGTCAGATTCGCAGCAACAGTTTGCTCCAGCAATTCCTTTCGGGCAGTATAGGAAGCTTCGGCAGCGGTACATGCCGTAAACAGCTCATTCGCTTTCGCGGCATTTGCTTGCACCAGCTTCAGGACTTCTCCACGTAAGGTTGCTTGCTCTGACGCTGAAAGGGTATTAATATTATCTAATCTTCCCGCCAGCGTTTTATCCATTTCTTGCACGAAACCAACATACCCAGCACATCTGCCGTCAAAGTCTGTTTTCAACGTAGCGACAGCATCTAACGAAGGCTGCAAGGCTTTATACAATAATTGCATACTTTCCGGACCTTGCTCCCATTGTTCAAGTTGCGATTTCAATGAAGCATAGTCAGCAGCTTGCGTGGCGAATTGTTCTTGCACGGCAGTTAACGCTGTGTTCACTTGAGCTTTGAAAGATGTATAATCCGTGATAGTCCCAGAAACCAGCTCCTGCAAGGCCTGCAATGGTCGGACTGCACTTTTTTTCTTTGCCCCGGGCTTTGCCGCCGTGCTTGCCGAAGCAGCTGACCCACTTCCCACCGGCACGACCGTAACTGCTTGTGCCGATTGAGCCGCGGCATCCGCAGCACTCAATCCGATGACTAACCCTAATCCTGCAATATAATTTCGTAATGACATTTTATTTCCCCTCCGCTTTGAACATGACGTATCCTGATGTTGCATCTTCAGGTGCGCATAAGTTTTTTGTTTTGTCGGCAAACTTAACCGCCCATTCGCTGTCTGTGGTATCCAACCCGCCATTCAGAGCACCATACAAGCGACGTACTGCTTGTTCACAATTCTCTGCCGGCACGATGAGGCTTCCCCCTACTGAGGCAAGGAATTCATTAACGACCTTCTTGACTTCTTTCGGATCATCAACATCAACTTTATCTTGCCAGCTATCGGCAATCCACTTCACCTTATCATTATATTTCCTAATCAAATCCTTCACTGTCCCATCCGTTTTTCCATCATTATCCCAATCCACAGGATTTTCATCGGCACGTGCTTTGGCCGCTTCAGCATCTGATAAATCTTTGAGTTTATTTTCTGCAGCGTACAGATCAGATTTAGTCTTCTGTAAGTCGGCCTCATAACCAGCAGCCATTCGCTGGGAGGCATCTTCTCTGCTCCTCAGAACTTGTGACATTTGGGCAATACTCTCCACTGTTCCTTCCAATTGCGCCATGGACGAAGGTGGCAGTCCAACCATATCGGTGTATTTTTGTGGAACAGCGTTGTAGGCAATAACGCCACCCGCAGCTATCGCAGCCACACCGGCAACAACCGCCGCCCAGCCGCGTCGAAATGCGCTCTTTTGAGCAGCAGCGAGATTTTGTTCAGATTGATTTAGATTTTGTTTAGATTGATTTAGATGATATCCCAGCGAATTTTTCTGTTTACGTCGCAGGGAAGCTAATTCTTCCGTAGACTCCTTGCCACCCGAAAAATAGTCTGCTGTTCTCTCCAAAGCTTCTTTCTCTTTAGCGTCTTTTTTTGCTGGAGTGATCGAATTAGCGCGTAGAGCTGCTTGAAACTGATTCCAAGGCAACAAGCCAGTTGCTACCCATCTATGGACGTAATCTGCTTTATGATCATCACCTTCCGTTATAGCATACAATACATCAAATACATTTGCTACTGTCTTCGTAAGATAGGCTTCGGCTATTTCTGAATCGGCAGGCACTTCTCCTTTTACCCATTTAAGGGAATCGGCAACATAATCCAATATTCTAGCATCACCATGATAGGCCGTAAGAATTTTCTTGCCGACTTCTTCCGCTGCTTTTTTATCCGGAACATTAAATTTTTCGTCTTCTAAATAATTCACAAATGCATCCAGAGTGTTGATTGTCACAGCCATAATTATCTCCTCCAAAATATTACAATACTACTTAAAAGTAGGCACCTATATATAAATCTTTTGGAATGATTGCTAATTTAAAGTAGTGACATACCTCTCTGCCGGAATGCTCCTGTTGCGTACTATATATTAATATGGGTGTCTTGGGCTTTGCGTATAACTTCTAGTTATCATTTGCTGTTCGGTGTAAAAAGTTTCAGTAGAATTCGGTTAGTTTCTTCACCATTAAATCAACTTTTAGTTCTATTTTTCTTTGTGATTCAAATCAATATTACAATAAATAAATAGTATTGGAATAAGGTTGTAGTATTCCACCAGAAATTGAGGATTAGAAGGGATATTTTATACTATGCAAATCCTATTAGGCTCCCAAATTCCTCCACACCTGATAGAGTATCCCCAGCGCAAACATCAGGATGATCAGTATCCCGACAAATTTCAGTTTGGGAAGCGAATACTCCGGCTTCCTGTCTCCTGCTGTTTTTGCTTTCCAGTACATCAGCGTTATCAGGATGCCGTCAATGCCGCCGGCGACTGCTCCGGTAACTCCCAGCACGGCAATAAATGTGGCTAGATTAAATCCAGCTGCCAGCAGCGGCACGATAAAGGCAGCCGCAAACGCTGTTTTCCTCGGAATTCCATAATCATATTCATAGATCCCGATTAAGGCGATGCTCAGCGACAAAAAGGAGGTAAACATGGCCAATACCGCAAACATATTCGCCAACATTCCCAACAGCGGCGTGGAATACAGGCTCAGGGCGATGGTCGCAATCCGTTCATTGGGCTTCAGCAGCTCAAATTGGTCCAGCCCCACCAAGCCCATGATCACAAAGGTAAACAGCATATATAATATAATGGGGATGATTGACCCGATCATAATGGCTTTCTTCATCAGTTTCTTGTCTCGGCCCAAGACTTCCTGCAGCTCTGGAATTGCGGGAGAGCCGACAAAAGCAAACAAAATGACGCCATAGGGAAAAAACAGCATTCCGAAATCTCTGGTTGTAAGATGCGTCAGGTTAATCCGGTCAAAAGAAACAATCCCGGTCAACAGCACGACTGCCAAGAGCAGGCAGATTAGCGCCAGTTCTGTCTTTCCTGCAGCCTTAATCCCCAAATACACAATCACAGCTGCTATCACAAAAAAAATCAGCGTAAAGAAGAGCGGCGTCCCCATACCAAAAATCTGATGCAGCGTGGCCCCTTCGCCAATTAAATATGCTGTAAGCGCACCATAAATCGCAAAGCCCATAGTCAGCGTCATCAGCCGCTTTCCGGTCTTGCCCAGATATTTCCCGGCGTATCCCGTCAATTGGTGCTGTTCTTTCGTCCGCAGGACGACCTCGCCCGCAAACAGATTCAGGAAGACGAAAATAATGCCGATGACGGCCATGAGAATAAAGCCATAAAGGAATCCTGTCTTCGCCACGACATAGGGAATTCCTAAAATACCCGCCCCCACAATTGTTCCCATCAACGTAGCCACAGCAATCCACAGCTTATTCCTCGCCCAGAAGCCAGTATATTCTTGAGGGATGCCTCTTTTTTTGAACATAGCTTCAGATAATATAGTATAGATTTATATACCTTGCTTTTCCAGGGCACTATCCAAAAAGTGAGTGATGGCAGGCCGTCTGACCAACCGAAAACCAGATTTTTTCCAAGATGCACAACTCTCGTAATTATCTATAATTTTCGGACCTTAACTGGAGCAGATAGTCCTCTTGGTCAGACACGTATTGGCCTAGCCATCACTCACAAAACGGATAGTGCCTTTTCCAGAACAGAACCAGTCGATGAAGTCGCCATGAATAAAGGATGGATGAGTACGTTAGGCAACGTCTACGAACAGCAAAGGAAAGATTTTCCTCATGGTGCTGAAATTGACGGATTGAAAAGTATTGAAGAAACTAAGAAAATCATCCAACACGCCGTCAAGAAAATAATGAAGAAATAACATTAAAAAGAATGGGGACGCTGGGATTTGAACCCAGACCTAAGGCTGTCTTCGGGAAGATTTTGTTATCGCCTTTCGCGCAACCCTCCGCGACTGGAGGCCCCAATCCTGCCGGGTTAGACTACGTCCCCATAGCCCAGAAAAAAAGAACTGGTTTTATTAAGGTTGCTGTCATTTTACGTACTCTACATTCTCCAGTCTCTCAAACTGGCGATCACCGGTGAGAAAGCTCACGCCCCTGGTTAGTGCAATGACATAACCAAGACAGTCAACGTACGATAATTTCTGCTTCTTCATTGCCGCTTTGAACTGATTTGCTCTTTTGATGGTGTGATCATCAATTTCTACTGCAAAAGGAAGCAGTTTGTCATAATAGAAATCAGCTTTCTCTTTTCCATAGGTTCGCAACAAGCCATGATGAACTTCCATCAGGTTCATTTTCGTGGTAATTATTCCCACGTTCTTCCGATAGGGGTTGTAATTCTTGTTTCCTTCAATAATTTCAAAGAACGCGTAGGAATCGAAAAAGAATGTTCTTAGTTCCATCCTCTCCTCACCAGATCTTTAAATTTCTGTCCCGATAATTTCCGCGGAAGAGAACCAAAGAGTCTAGTCAGATCGGCTTCTTTCACCACTTCAAATAGTATTTTATCATTCTCCTGTAAGTGTTCTTTCTCCACCAAGTCTTTGGGGAGAATCACACCCATAGAATTCCCCCATTTTCGGACGATGGCTTCGGTGGTCATGGTTATACTATAGTATAATTAGGATATAACTATTTAAGACTTTCTACGGCTCTTCAGGTATAATTATCCAGGCAATCAGGTACGCTAAAAGCCCTAAACCCATAGAGAGCAGCGTGCCGATTACCCAGATCAGGCGAACGATTACGGGATCAACATTAAAATAATGAGCAATTCCAGAGCAGACGCCGCCGAGAACACGGTCTTTCCTGCTGCGGTATAATCGCTTAATTTGAGTGCCCATATCCTGAAAAATACAGTAAGTATATAAAAAAGTATTTATTTGTTTTCTAAAATGATTACCCTTGACGGTTCTTCAGGAGAAGGCGGCGGCGCCTTAGTCAGAGTAGCACTCGCTCTTTCCACTTTCACCGGAAAAGAATTTTCCGTCGCCAATATCCGTTCCGGCCGGAAAGAACCAGGATTGAAAGCGCAGCATCTCACTGCCATCAAGGCGCTACAAAAAATCTGCAGCGCCCGAACCAATGAGGTGAAACTAGGCTCCACAGAATTGAAATTCACCCCCGGAAAAATCAAAGCCGGACGATACGAATTTGACATCGGAACAGCCGGCAGCATTTCTTTATTTCTTCAGGCAGTTCTTCTTCCCTGCCTCTTCGCTCCCAGAAAAACAACGATCACGGTCATCGGCGGCACCAGCGGCAAATGGGCTTCTTCCGTCGATTATCTGAATTATGTAGTGCTGCCGCACCTGCGCCGTTTTGTTGAAAAGATAGAAATTAAAATTGAACAGCGCGGCTATTATCCCGAAGGCGGCGGGAAAGTGACAGCAGAAATAACACCGAAGATAAAAATGGAAAACTCATTCACCTCTCTTGACTTCTCTTTGGTTCCTAAAATTCAACTGGCTGAACAGGGAAAACTCGAGCAGATCAAAGGCTTAATTAACGTCTCAGCAGAATTAGAAGAACCCCAGGTCGCGGAACGCATCCGAAGAGCAGCGGAAGCGAAGCTACGGAAATATCAAGTACCCATCAACATCCGTCTCGAATACGCTAAATCCCGCAGCATCGGCGGCGAAGCGTTATTCTGGGCCGTGTTTGATACTGAAGTGATTCTCGGAGCCGATTCATTAATTGAAAAAGGCAGGCGATCAGAAGATATCGGGACGGAAGCGGCTGAGAAATTAATCGTGGAGATTGATTCCGGTGCTGCGGTGGATGTTCATGCTGAAGACCAGTTGATTCCGTTCCTGGCTCTGCTCCCGGGTTCAACAATAAAAGTGAGAGAAGTAACCCAGCATGCGAAGACGAATATCTATGTGGTAGAGAAATTCTTGCCGGTGAAGTTTGAGGTGAAGGATTCTGTTATTGCAGTCAGGGGGTTATTTAAAGCATAGTTAACAGTGCTACTCCAGAATACTAATCTTTAAAAAAAGAAAAATTCTTGACCCATTATTTAAGCTCATCTGGGGTGGAATCATGAACAAATATGCAGTATCTCTGTTGATATGTATCTTATTTCTCGTCGTTGCCTGCGCACCGGCACAGCAGCCATCCAAAACCGACACGGTCAACATCGGTTTCATGGCACCGTTAAGCGGCGATGCCGCCAGTTACGGATTAAGCATCCTTAAAGGCGCGCAAGTAGCAGTCGAACAAGCTGGCGTAACCAACGTCAAATTAATTGCCGAAGATTCCAAATGCGATCCCAAAGAAGCGGTTTCCGCTATTAACAAGCTGATTACTGTTGATAAAGTCCAGGCCATTGTCGGTGAAGTGTGTTCCGGTGCTACTTTGGCCGCTGCGCCGATTGCCGAACAAAACAGTGTCGTCCTGATCAGCTCAGCTTCCACTAGTCCAAAAATAACCACGGCTGGCGATTACATCTTCCGCAGCGTGCCCAGTGATGCGCATCAGGCTGCCTTTGGTGCGGAACTCGTAGTCAAAAAATACAAAAAATTGGCGATTCTGTATAGCAATGAAGAATATGGCGCAGGCTTCAACAGCGTCTTGAAAGAAGCGTTTCCTAAATTAGGCGGCGAAATTGTTGCCAGCGAAGCGGTGGAGCGTGGTTCCGTTGATTTGCGGACGCAATTGACTAAAATCAAGAATTCCAAAGCCGATGCCATTTACATCATCAGCAATTCTCCTGATTCAGCGGTTGCGGCCTTGAAGCAGATCAAGGAACTCGGCATCAACGCTGCCATTTTCGGATCTGAAGGATTAAAAAGCCAGGCGATTCTTGATGGCGCAGGAAATGCGGCTGAAGGAATGATTCTGACTTCTGTCACCTCTGGAAATATCGGCTTCCTCACCAAGCACAAGCAGAAATATGGGGTGGAACCCGGGCCCTTTGCCGCGCAGGCGCATGACGCGTTTAAAGCCCTTGCCTTGGCGATCAAAAATGGCGCTGCCGCAGGACCGCAAATCAGGAACGAACTGTACAAAGTTTCCTTTGATGGTGCTGCTGGCTCGGTACGCTTCGACAGCAACGGCGATTTAGCGACGGCGAGTTACGAAGTCTACAAAGTAGAGAAAGGAAAGTTTGAACCACAGTAAGAGAAAAGGAATTGCCATACAAAAAATGGAAGATAGCAGTTTGGAATCTCTGGCTCGAGATCTGTTACATAAATTTGACCGTTGTGGAATTAGTATCATCCCTCATGGAGGAAATTATTGGGTGAAACTGGGGAGAAATCCCGAAGGAAACATCAGCAGCCTGGAGGTCTGTCCTGGGAAAGGCCCAATGTCCATTGCCGTTGTTGAAAATGTGACTGGATATTATAAAGCGCTACCTTCTGGATATGGTTGGACAGGAAGATTAAAAGGTGCGAAGGAAGTAAGAGGCATGGAGGTATTATACCAAAGGACATAAATAATTATACAAAAGTTATGTCCTTTGTATATAGCAACTGTTAATAATTGTCTAAACACGAGAAATTGGCGTGCAATTTCTGTGCCCCAGAAACTTCCAGTTTCTCAGGGTATTAATGTCAGTTACTATAGATAGGGTAATAATTACTATAAATGCTAATCCGCCATCCTCGACAGAAGGGTATATCAAAGTGCCCTATATTTACTCCAAAGATATGTCCTTCGCATGAGCCCAGAACAACACAGTACTATTTTTATGCTCTCGTCGCCGTCTGCTTTTTTCACAACCATTAAATATTAGTTATGGTTATGATAACTAAAATGAAAATCCCTACTGCTTTCAAGAAGTGGGGCATCAAACCCAGCAACAAATGAAAAGCAAGCAAGACCGCCTCCTGGAGCTTTTCTTCAACAGCCCGAAATATTGGCATTTTGAAGAACTGCGAAAACAGGCAGTTATCGGCCGTCCACAGTTAGCCCGTTGGCTGCATATTTTTAAGGAGAAGGGGATTATTAAAAAAATAAAGCCAAAGGCGAAAATGCCCTATTATGTCCAGAATTCTCAAAGCCCGAAGTTCACGTTGCGGAAGAAGTTATTTGCCCAGCAGAAACTCCTGGAAAGCGGCCTGCTTGAGCACCTCGCTTCTCTTCCCCAGGCAAAAGTAGTGATTCTATTTGGAAGCTTTTCCCGTGCCGACTGGAACAGGGAAAGTGATATTGATCTCTTCATCTATGGGAAAGACAGCGACTTTGAACAAGGCAAATACGAGTTAAAGCTTCATCGCGAGATCCAGGTCCACACCGCTCACAACGCCAAAGATTTTAAAAAAATAGAAAAACTATTGCCGTTTATCGTTTCCGGTGATTTTATTAAAGGTTCGATTCAGAATCTGGGAGTTGAAATCCATGCCAAAACCTAAGACTGCAGTGGAGGCGTATGAGTATGGCCTGGCCCAGGGTTTAATCCACAATATCAGTGAAGTAAATCAGGAGAAAGTACGCTCTCTGATGCAGAATGCTGAAATAAATATTAGCTCTGCTGCAATTATAGCCAAAGCCATAGATTCTAAAGCGAAGGAGTGGATGAATGTTTTTACACTCCATTATGAAGCCCTACGCATGTATGCTGAAGCGGTACTCCATTGTGAAAAAATTGAATCTCCGAATCACCAATGCCTGTTTGCCGCTCTCTGCATAAAATTCCCTCATCTGTCGCTGGATTGGGAGTTCTTGGACAGGCTGCGGATAAAAAGAAATGGCCTCAATTATTATGGTGAAAGTATTACTTATGCCGACTGGAAATCAGTAGAATTACCGCTTAACCTTTATCTTTCGACGCTAAAAAAAGAATTGGCGAACATACTATGACCTTCCCCTTCCTCCAACTGCTCTTTAACTCCCTCATCATCGGCAGCATCTATGCTCTCGTCGCCGTCGGCTTTAGCCTCATCTATTCCACCAACCGCTTCATGCATTTCGCCCATGGCGCCAGCGTCGTCATCGCCGGATACGCCCTCTTCACTTTTTTTCACTTGCTCCATCTTCATCTTATTATCAGCATTCTTCTCACGCTCGCGATAACGATGTCCATCGGTTACCTGATGCATCTCTGCATCTACAAGCCGCTCCAACAGCGAAAATCCTCAACAGTCATTTTACTCATCTCTTCTATCGCGCTTCTCATCCTTGCGGAAAATCTGATCCTTCTCTTCTATGGCGCAGACGTGAAATCGATTGGCCTCATCCCGCCCAGAACTGGCATTTCCATTGGCGATGCCAACATCACTGTGCTGCAGATTTTTCTCATCGTCATTTCCGTCATCTTACTCATCTTTCTCTACCTATTCCTCCGCCATACGAGACTTGGACGGAATCTGCGAGCCGTTGCGGATAACAAAGAATTGGCGGCGATTATGGGATTGAATACCAGCCGACTCCTGGCCTTTTCCTTTGTCATCGGTTCTCTGCTAGCTGGCATCGCCGGCATTCTTATCGGTCTGGAGCAGAATTTAAATCCAATGATGGGCACCAGCTTGATGATCAAAGGCTTCAGCGGTGCGGTCATCGGAGGAATATTTTCCGTTCCCGGCTCGATCCTGGGCAGCTATATTGTGGGAGGAGCAGAAAACTTCGGCACCTGGTATTTGCCATCAGGATATAAAGATGCCATCACCTTCACCTTATTATTCCTCTTTCTGCTGTTCAAACCGGCGGGACTATTCGGAATGGAAAAAGGAGTGAAAGCATGAGCTACTGGATCCACATTTTGATTTTAGTAGGGATTTATCTCATTCTGGCAGTGAGCCTCAACCTGGCTCTGGGCTATACCGGCCTGCTCAATCTCGGCCACGTCGCCTTTTTTGGCCTCGGCGCATATACGTCAGTCTTATTAACCGATGCCGGCGTTCATTTTATCGTTGCTTTTCTTGCCGCCGGCCTGGTGGCCAGCCTATTTGGGTTGGGCTTAGTTCTCATCACCAGAAAATTGAAAGGCGACTATCTTGCTCTCGCCACTCTCAGCTTCCATTTTGTGATCTATTCATTATTGCTCAACTGGGTCTCGCTGACGAGAGGGCCTCTGGGAATTGCCGGCATTGCCAAACCATCCTTCTTTGGATTTTCCATCACTTCCAACACGGCCTATCTTTTTTTTGTCAGCAGTATCGCCCTGATCACTATCGTTATCATCTACAAGATCGTCTCTTCGCCTTTCGGCAGATTGCTCCAGGCCACACGAGACGATGAACTCGGCCTGCGCGTGCTCGGCAAGAATACCACCAAACTCAAAGCCAAAGCGATGATGCTCTCGGCTTTTTTTGCGGGAATCGCCGGCAGCCTGTTTGCGCATTATATTACCTATATCGAGCCAAATTCTTTCACCTTAACCGAAATTATTCTCGTGCTCACTATTGTCATCGTCGGCGGATTGGCTTCCATCAAAGGAACGCTGGCCGCCACCTTTATCATCATCGCCATTCCGGAACTGCTGCGTTTCGTGGCGATTCCCAGCGCCATAGTCGGGCCATCTCGCCAAATCCTCTATGCGTTGATCTTGCTGATGATTTTGCTTTATCGTCCCCGCGGATTATTTGGGAGGATTGATCTCACATGATGCTCCACGTCGAACAGATTTACAAGAACTTTGGCGGGATCACGGCGCTGGACGGCTGTACTCTTTCGATTGAAAAAGGAAGGATCACCGCTCTCATCGGCCCTAATGGTTCCGGCAAATCAACCCTCTTCAATATTATTTCCCGGCTGCTCAAGGAAGATAGCGGAAAGATATCTTTTAATGGGCAGGACATCACCACCTCAGACGAAGTGCAGGTAGCTCGGCAGGGGATTTCCCGTACTTTTCAGGACGTCCGCTTATTCCGCAATCTGACCATCCAACAGCATTTGGAAATTGCCTTAAGCGATGAAGATGAATTTTTGTTGAAGAGTCTGAACAAGAAAACAGACCACGACCAAAAAATAAAAGAAATCCTCCATCTTGTCCGCCTGCACAAGCCACTCCAGACCTTGGCGACCGATCTCAGTTACGGCCAGCGAAAGTTGCTTGATTTAGCCATCGCCATGGCGAAGCCGCATTCCTTGTTAATGCTGGATGAGCCCGTCGCCGGAATCAATCCGCAGCTTCGTCAGGAAATCAAAGAGATACTGCGGACACTGCATCAGCAAGGTGAGACCGTCTTGTTAATCGAGCATGACATGAATTTCGTGATGGATCTGGCCGGATATATCTACGTCTTAGACGCGGGAAAAGTCATTGCTCATGGTGAACCCCGGAAAATTCAGCAAAATCCCAACGTGCTCGCGGCCTATTTAGGAGAATGACATGTTACAAATAACCCATCTTCAGGCCGGATATGGAGAACTGCAGATACTCCAGGGAATTGATCTCGAAGTAAAGGCAGATGAAATCGTGGCTTTGATCGGGCCGAATGGCGCTGGGAAAAGCACGGTGTTAAAATCAATTTTTAATATCACCACTATCACCCAAGGCCAGATCATCTTTAAAGGAAAAAATATCACTGGTTTACCAACGTACGAATTGCTGAAATTAGGGGTTAGTTTCGTTCCTCAGGGAAAAATCAATTTCGGCGAGTTGACCGTGCAGGAAAATCTGGAATTGGGCGCCGGGATGCGGGATAAGGCCATCATCCAGAAAAATCTGGAACGCGTCTATCATCAATTTCCCGCGCTTCGGGAGAGAAAAGAACAACTCGCGTTCTCCTTAAGCGGCGGACAGCAGCAGATGCTGGCTCTTGGCAGAGCTTTAATGCAGAGCCCATCTTTGTTATTGCTGGATGAGCCCTCGCTGGGCTTGAGTCCAAAGCTGCAAGTGGAATTATTTCAGATGCTGGTAAAGTTAAAACAGGAAGAAGGCCTTTCTCTCCTCATGGTCGAGCAGAACGCCAAAAAGGCCATCGAAATTGCCGATCGGACGTATCTGCTGGAAGACGGAAAAGTAGCGCTGCAGGGTGGGAAGGAAATTCTCTCCCATAAGAAAATTAAAGAAGTATATTTGGGAGGACGGTAAGACTTCAGATTGGTTGACGATAACATTTATAAATAACCCACTTGTTTAGTCTGTCATGGAACAGAAAACCTGCAGCTCCTGCAAAATTGACGTTGTCAACGATCCCGGACGGGCGCGTTTCAAATGCCCCAGCTGCGGCGATTATGATATTGTCCGCTGCATCCAATGCCGCAAGAATGCAGTGAAATACACTTGCCCCGGCTGCAATTTCCTGGGGCCGAACTAGTTTTCTCATGGCCAAGGCAATCATTACCTTCAAACTGATGCCGGAATCTCCCGATGTCAATCTCGAGCCAATCAAGCAGAAAGCCCAGGAGATCGCCAAAAAACATGGCGCTCTCGGCCAGATGCAGGCAAAAGAAGAACCTATTGCCTTCGGATTGAAAGCAGTGCTCATTCTCGCCATGTATACCGTGGAAGGCACGGACTTTGAAAAAATTGCCGAAGAGATGGGCACGATTCCAGATGTGGAAAGTTCTCAGGTAGCGAAGATGGATCTGGCGCTGGGTTAGAACTGATCAGACCAAATCTCATGGAGTGAATAATGCACTCGATTTTTGTTTAAGAATTGCAATATTTGTATTCTACGCTCCATCGGTATAAGAATTATTGCTTTGCCTAGCTTTTTCCCACCAGCTTCTTGCACCAATCCGGCGGCAGAATACGTCTTATTGGCAATTTTTTGTGCGTAACCATACAAATTTCTCCAGATTTGCATCTGTTCTGCGGTACTTTTCTTTCTGACATCCAGTGTTATCAAAGCAGAATATTTTGTCTTCTCAGGGATTTCAGAATATTTCCCGTAGAGCATAATGCCGGAACTGATTACTTCCCGACGAAGCCTCCATTTTTGCAAATTGCCCACTTTCACTGATATTTCGTTCATGACATTTTTTAGCTTCCAGGTTTCTCGTGCTCTGGAAGCATCGAACAACTTCAGAATCTTCAAAACATCGCTCTCCAGTTTCTCGTCTGCATCGGCAAAGATGTCCACATCACTTTTTTCTGTAAAGTCTCCACGGGCTACAGAGCCAAAGAGGATAATTTTGTTAATCTTATCTCCTATAGAAGGGTTTGAATAACCTATCTTAATAGTTCAAACCCTTCTAAGTAGGACTTTGAATATCGATGAATGGGATGGTTATTCAAAGTCCTCTATAGTACTATCTACTAAAAATGAAGCAAAATGTAAACCGACTGCCTCGGCTATCCCAATCGCAGCAAGCTGTGGGGATTTAGACCAAACCCACATTAAAATTGCCGGAGTACAACCCATTAATAATTATGCAGAGCAAGCAATTCGTGAAACTGTTTTAGTTCGCAAAATAATTGGGGCGTTCCGCTCCGTGGGTGGAACCAAAACATACGAAACTCTTGCTTCTCTGATTGCGACATGGCAATTACAGAAACTGAACATCAAAAAAGAATTAACCAGAATGTTATCAGCAAATCTGTGCTAAAAAGCTAAACAAATACCGTTTCTCGGAACTTTCCAAAACCAATCTTGTAAAACTCATGTCTCTTATTAATCCTTATTTTCACCTGCGGCTTTATCTTCTCGTAACCAACATAGGTAAACGGCAGAAACAATCCTACAAACCGCTGAATTTCTTTCTTGCTCATGCCTTTTCCGGTCTTCTTTTTCAATTCCCGTTCCTGCTGCCAGCGCCATCGTTGGTGCAAATCCGGACTATCCGGCTTAAGCATGATGAAGAAATTAAGATATTTCCAGAGCTGCTGGTAGGATCTTATTTGTGTTAGTATGGTTGCAGAATGTTCTAAGGTAGGATCAATGTTTTTCAATGGAATCTTATTTTTCGTGCAGATTTGTACGAGTTGCTTAACTGAAACTGGAGGAATTCCCAAACACCAGCCTTCCATAATAACAAAATCCAGTTTTCCTATCTTTCTGTTTTCGGCAATCTCGCCATAGGCGCCGTGAAGAGATTTGTCAAAAACGGGAATTTCTGTCGGTTTTCCTTGCTTTATTTTTTTCAGGACGGACAAAAGATATTTTATCCGATGTGTTCCCGGCAGGCCGCGGGGGATTTGGTAATAAGGATTATCAGGATATCTTTTAGCGAGTTGTTTTCGTTCAGCCGCACTTTTATAGAAATCATCCAGTGAGAAAACTTCAACTTTGAAACCTTTGTTCTGTAATTGCTCCCGCAGATATTTCGCCAGCGTCGTTTTTCCGGTTCCCTGGCCGCCCTGCAGGCCGATGATGGCTGGTCTCGGCAGGGAAATTATCTGTTGCAGTACCGGAATAATGATGCTCTTCGTCTCTTCTGAAGAAAAATATTCCATTTCAAAAACCGGCCGCTTTGGCTGCTCGCATAAGAACAATCTTTTGCCGAATACTTGAAAATTGGTTCTCTTGGAATCGCTGTCGAACATCGTTCCACGCTTTTCGATAGGTATAAAAATATTCAGAGAGATCTAAAGCATTGCCAAAAAGGACCCGATGATTCTCGATTATCCCCATTTGTATATCCAGAGGGAGAAGCTCAAAAATTTTCAGACCATATGGGAGAGGAACTTTTCCCAACAAGGCCTTCCAGATTTTAACATTTTCAGCATATTCTTTTTTTCTGGTAATTACTGCTACATCAATATCAGAACGCGCTGTCCGTGTTCCTTTGGAGTAACTGCCGTAGACAACAAGGTCATACTTTTGCAGCGACGCCAGGTTTTTCCTGATCTCATCTAAAGATTTTTTTGATGGCATATTCGATCCGTTCGAGGAAATCGTAAAGATGTTCTTTAATGGCATCAATCCTGGTAAACAAATTCATTTTTCGACGGTATTTTTGGAAGCGATCTGGCATAGGTTGAGAATAGTATAAAAGTATATAAAGATTGCTCAGTTTAGGCACTATCTTTTTTTGTGAGTCATGGCTTGGCCAGGAGGTGTCTGACCAAGAGGGCAATATGCTCTAATTAAGGTCTGAAAACCTTCCGGAAAACATTATAGAAGGGTTTGAATAACCTATCTTAATAGTTCAAACCCTTCTAAGTAGGACTTTGAATATCGATGAATGGGATGGTTATTCAAAGTCCTCTATACTATTCACTCTAAAAAACATCAGGTTTTCGGTTGGTCAGACGGCCTGCCATCACCCACTCACGAGATGAGGCAACAACCTCATCTGTGCACAAGTGAAGTCGTTGCTTCACTTTGTGTTTTGGATAGTGCCTCAGTTTGACGTATCTTCTCCATCTTCATAATTCTTTTAAATGCGGTCCTCATGGGATCATCGGGGTGAAAAAGAAGTGATCCGTCTTGGCCTTACCTACAATGATGTTCTGCTCGTCCCTAAACGGACTCCTTTAAACTCGAGAACCGAAGCGGACGTGAAAACAAAATTCACCCGCAATCTTCCATTGAACAGCCCTTTAGTCAGCGCCAACATGGCGACTGTCACGGAACACAAGATGGCCATTGCCCTGGCGAGAGAAGGCGGTCTGGGGGTCATTCATCAGTTTGGCACGATTGAAGACCAAATAGAAGAAATCGCCAAAGTGAAGAAAAGCACCAGTTACATCATCGAAAATCCGGTATCCGTTGCTCCAACGCTCACAATCGAGAAAGCAGTGCAGATTATGAAGAAAGAAAATGTGACCAGCCTGCTGGTGGTCGAGGAGGATCAATTGGTGGGAATTTTTACCTCCCGTGATTATCTGTTTGAAGATGACAGGAATAAGAACATCAGCGCAGTCATGACACCCCAGTACAAATTAGTGACCGCCGCCTACGGCATTGAGTTAGAAGAAGCCAAGCACATTCTACATCGGCACCGGATTGAAAAGCTGCCCCTGCTGGATCATGGAAAAGTCCGTGGTCTGATTACCACGCAAGACATCAAGAAATTAGAATATTGGCCGCACGCCAGCCGAGACCAGAAAGGCCGTTTGTGTGTAGGGGCAGCAGTAGGAGTGAAAGACGCGTTAGAACGCGCCAGAGCTTGTATCGATGCAGGAGTAGACGTTCTGGTTCTGGACATCGCCCATGGCCATTCGGAATTAGCGATTCAGCGGCTGAGGGAATTAAAAGCAGCCTTCCCATTGATCGACGTCATGGCCGGAAATATTGCGACTGCGGAAGCAGCCTTGGATTTAATTGAAGCTGGAGCAGACGGACTAAAAGTGGGAATAGGGCCCAGTCCGGTCTGTACGACGCGGATCATTGCCGGATCGGGTGTTCCACAGTTGACCGCGGTCATGGACGTGGTGAGCATCGCCAAACGTTATAACCTGCCCGTATGCGCCGATGGCGGATTGAAATATCCGGGTGATGTCGCCAAAGCGATAGCTGCCGGGGCCAGCACGATTTTTTCCGGCTATCTTTTCGCAGGAACTGAGGAAGCGCCGGGCATGATCATCATGAAAGATGGCAAGCGCTACAAGAAATACATGGGCAGTGCTTCCTATGACAGCAATCACGAACGGCGGGAAATGCAGGAAGGCAAGCAGGTCAAAGAGCGCTTAGACGTGTTTGTGGAAGGAGTGGCTATCCTGGTGGATTATAAGGGTCCGGTGCAGGATGTCATTCACGCCCTGCTCAAAGGACTGCAAAGCGGGATGAGCTATTGCGGCGCCGGCACAGTCTTAGAAATGCAGGAAAAAGCGGAATTTATCCAAATAACTCCTGGCGGCTGGGAAGAAAGCAAAGAACGAGGGCAGAAATTAAGCGATTGATCTATTCGTCCAAGTCATCGTCACCGCTGTCCGAATCGTCTTCCCATTCGTCATCTACAGCTAGCCTGTTCATGATTCTCAACCCTCCACCGGGTAGCTCTTAAATGAGCTTAACTTTTTAAATCTTACGCTGAAAAGGCACTATCCGTTTTGTAGGTGAGGCTAGGCCAATAAGTGTCTGACCAAGAGAACTATCTGCTCAAGTTAATGTCCGAAAATTATGAATAATTACGTGAGTTGTGCAGCTTGGAAAAAATCTGATTTTCGGTTGGTCAGACGGCCAGCCATCACTCATTTTTGGGATTGTACCGCAAGAACCCAATTAATTCTTATTGTTTGCCATTCATACTTATAGTAAGTGACCTAAATTTTTATACAAATGTCACTTACTATATTCGAAGGACATATCAATTTTGTATATCTTGGGCTAGGCACAAGACTTGAAATCCGTAGATTTCATTGATTATTTATGTCCTTCGCTATAACATTCTAAGAATCACCAATACCCGCTGAAAATTGAGGCCTTAAAGTTTTTAAACAAAGCAGGTTTCATCTAGCCTATGGATGAACATTACCGCTCCAAAGAAGCCGAACCGAAATGGCAGCAGTTCTGGGAAGAGAATGAGATTTACGTATTTCATCCTGATGCGAAACGTGAAACCTTTTCGATAGATACGCCGCCGCCCACCGTTTCGGGAAAGATGCACCTGGGGCATGCCTTCAGCTATACCCAGCAGGACATCATCGCCCGCTATCAGCGGATGAAGGGCAAGAATGTTTTTTTTCCTTTCGGCACGGATGACAATGGCTTACCTACTGAAAAATTAGTGGAGCAGAAAAAGAATGTTCTCTCCCGAACCCTGAGCCGTGAGGAGTTTGTCCGTCTCTGCCTCCAGGTTATCGAAGAAGAGAAGCCCAAATTCATCCACAGCTGGAAAGAGATCGGCATGAGTGCTGATTTCAAAGGATCATATTCTACCATCAACCAGCACAGCCAAATTACCTCCCAGGCATCGTTTATCGAGCTCTATCAAAAAGGCCGGATTTACCAGCAGGAATCTCCCTCTACGTTTTGCGTGGCCTGTCAGACCGCTATCGCCCAGGCAGAATTTGAAAATATCGAGATGAAATCTCATTTCAATGATATCGCCTTCAAAGCGCAGGGAAAAGATGTCATCATCTCCACCACGCGGCCGGAACTGATTCCCGCCTGTGTGGCGTTATTTTATCACCCGGATGATGTCCGCTATACGGCGTGGAAAGGAAAATTTGCGAGGGTTCCGCTGTTTGATTATGACGTTCCTTTTCTGGCTGATGCCTCGGTCGATCCGGAGAAAGGAACGGGATTGATGATGGTCTGTACCTTTGGGGATAAAGAAGATGTGGATAAATGGCATCGCTTTCATCTGCCGTTGCGCGTGGTCATCGAAAAATATGGGCGGATGAATGAATTAGCCGGTGAATTCAAAGGGCTTAAACTCAAAGAAGCCCGGCAGAAGATTCTGGAAAAGCTCAAAGAACAGGGCTACCTTCTCCGACAGCAGGAAATCAGTCATCCTGTCAATGTACATGAACGCTGCAAGACCGAGATTGAATTTCTCAAGACCAAGCAATGGTACATCAGAATTCTCGACCGGAAGGAAGAATTACTGGAAGCAGGAAATCAGATCGCCTGGTATCCGCCTCATATGAAAGTGCGTTATGATCACTGGGTGCAGAATCTGAATTGGGATTGGTGTATCAGCCGGCAGCGGCATTTCGGCATTCCTCTTCCGGCGTGGAGGTGTAAAAAGTGCAATACGATTATTTTGCCCGACACCAAAGATCTGCCCGTTGATCCCGCGATTCATGCTCCGAAAAAGCCTTGCCGCTGCGGATCAACGCAGTTTATTTCCGAAACGGACGTCCTGGATACCTGGGCTACGTCGTCATTGACGCCGGAAATCGCCGGTAATTGGGTTCATCATGGCGAATATGGCTATGTCTTTGACAACAAGCCCTTCGCCCTCCGTCCGCAGGCGCACGATATTATCCGGACCTGGCTGTTTTATACGATGGTCCAGAGCTCGTATCATCATGGCCGGGTTCCCTGGAAAAATGTGATGATCTCCGGCCATGCCCAGGATCCGCAGGGGAGAAAGATGTCCAAGTCTTTAGGAAATATCATCGAACCGCAGGCCATGATCCAAAAATATTCGGCTGATGCCCTGCGTTTTTGGGCCGCTGGCTCGAAACTCGGCGATGACCTGCCCTTTCTGGAGAAGGATCTGGTCACCGGGCAGAAATGTGTGACTAAGCTCTGGAATGCCTCTAAATTGAGCCTGCTGCATCTGCAGGATTATATGCCAGAGAATATATTAGATAATAATGGCCAGGATGGCAGAAAGAGAGCTACACTAGAACTCTTCGACCGCTGGCTGCTCAGCAGGCTGCATCGCGTGATTCAGGAAAGCACCGAATCATTTGACCATTATGAATATTCCCAGACCAAATTAGGCGTGGAGAACTTCTTCTGGCATGTCTTTTGTGATTATTATTTGGAGATAGCGAAGGATCGGCTCTATAATCCAAATCGCCGCGGCGTGGAGGCGCGAAAAAGCGCCCAGTATGCCTTATATGAAGCGCTGCTCAGTATTGTAAAAATGATGGCGCCGATCATGCCTCATATCACCGAAGAGATCTATCAGCAGTATTTTGCGCAAAAAGAGAAACAATCAAGCCTGCATCTTTCCTCCTGGCCGAAATTTGATCCAAGATTCATCGATGCCGATGCCGAAGCTGCGGGTGATCTGGGAATGGATATCATTGCTGCCGTGCGCAAACATAAATCTGAAGAAAAAGTCTCCATCAAAGAGGAAATTGCCGAACTGGTGGTGGAAAGCCAGGAGCCAGGTTTTGCGGACGTAATCTATGCGCTGCAGGATGATCTGAAAGCCACGCTTTCCTGTCAGGTGCTGAAGCTGACGGGCAAGACTTCATTTGAAAGTGAAAAATTTGGAGTGAAAATCGGCGCCACCTTTGCGAAAGGTTTTTAATGAGAATCCCTCTTTTTAGCGTAAAACCATCAAAGGGGGGATTCCTTCTTATGGTCAGAGGTGTTTACTATGGTTGAAGGCTATTGTGTTAAGTGTAAGGCAAAACGGGAAATGTCCGATGCCAAAGAAGTTTCCATGAAAGGAAAAGGCGGCGTTACGCGGAAAGCCATGAAAGGAAAATGCCCGAAATGCGGCACGACCATGTTCAGAATCATGGGCAAGAAAAAGTAAGGCTAAAACGTAAAGTCAATAAGAAAAAAGCAAGATTAATAAGTACTCTTTTCTTTCTTCTTTTTTATGATTAAAGCGGTGGGTTTTGACTTTGACGGCACGCTGATCATGTCTGAGGAGCGTAAGGCGCAGGCAATGGCCAGAGTGTTGGCAGAACAGTTCGGGATTAGGAAAGGCGTGGAAAGAGCCTATCGCCAGGTGCGAGGCCTCAATCGGAATCGGAAGGTCGCCAAATTACTGCAGAAATTTCTCAAAAGAGCGCCGACGAAGATGGAAATCAAGAATGCGGAAAAGTCTTTTGCGAAGTATTATCAGACCTTTCTGCAGGCTTGTCCGCTTTTCCAATGCACGAACGTGATCCAGGAATTGAAAAAGCAGGTTGATTTTTTGTTTCTGCTCAGCTTGGAGAATGAAGAAGAGGTCGTGAAGGTAGCGAAACATTGCGGCCTAGTAAAATTTTTTGACGAGATTCTGGGCGGACCTCCCACGAAAGTGGAAAACTTAAAACACATCATCAAAAAACACCATCTCCTGCCGCGGGAAATGCTCTATATCGCCGATGCCAGTTCTGATATTGCGGCCACCAAAAAAGTGGGAGTGAAGATCGTCCTCATCGGCCGGAAATTCAATTATCATGATCTGCTGCAGGAACTGCAGGCGGATTTCGTCTTCAGTTCGCTCTGTGAAGTGCCGTATCTGGAAAAGCTGCAATAAGGCCAGAGAGCACTATCCAAAAAGTGAGTGATGCGCCAATGAGTGCAGTGAGGGAGAAGGTATAGTGCTGTTCTGAGGTCGGATTAGCACTATCAACACAATGAGATAACTGACAAATACCCGGCAATCGATCCACCTGAACTGCTGCGCATCACTCACAAAACGGATAGTGACAGCCAGAGCGAGTAACGTAAACCTCTTAGTCGGAGAAAAGATTTATAATATCAAAGTCCTTTATATTCTTAAATCTGAATACACTACAGAAATTATTACAAACTAGAGGAGGACAATAAAGATGGGCAAAGAACTAAAAGATAGATTAAAACAATTTTTAACAATTGTTGGTTGGATTATTATTGGATTTGCAGTTATAGCACTGACAAGATTTATTATAAAATCTGGTGTATTGAGATGACTCTCTATAGAACCACATTAATTTTTGCAGAAATACTTGGCGTGATTTTAGCAGGTATTTGGATAATTTACAAAATTAATGCAATGCAGATAGACGATTTAATATTAAACACTGCAACCTATTCTCTGATGATTTATGTAGCTATTGGAAACCTCATAGAACAAGTGTTTAAAAGTTAAATAGTGAAGTAATGAATTCCTCCCCCGGGATGTGGCATCCAACCCTAGAATGTTATGAAGAATGGCTAAAACCAAACCCGTACTCACAGATTCTGTACTTCGGATATTTTCCTATAGTTGGATGGCCTGGTTTGCGCTTCCCATCCTCTTTCTTACGTTTCTTGTCGTATTCAAATCCGTGGCCGTGAGCGCGGTTCTTCAGGATATGCGATTTTGGTATGCCTTTCTGATCAGTTTGGCAGCCGCGTTGGTGGTCATTATTCTGACACCTCTCTTTGCCATACCGACGGCCTATTTTCTGACCTACCGGAATTTCCGACATCAAAAAGTGGCGGAGTCCATCCTGATTGATATTCCCCAGACTTTTCCGCCGGTCGCGGTAGGAGTCATTTATCTGTTTGCATTTGGACCAAATTCTCCTCTTAATCTGGCGTATACGTTCATGGCTGTGGTGATTGCCAAACTGTTTGTTTCGGCGCCGTTTACGCTGAGCCACACCCTGCGGAAATTCCGGGAGATTAAACAGTCAAAATTAGATTTAGTGGCTCGTTCGCTGGGATCAGACACCAAACATCTTCTGTTCAGAGTCTTGATACCCTTGGCCCGGAATGATATTGTGGCCGGACTGACGCTCTCCTGGGCACGGGCAATGGGTGAATTTGGCGGCTCGCTGATTTTTGCCGGCGTGATTGCCTATAAGACGGAAATTTTGCCCACCTATACCAGCCGCGTGGTCACCATCGATCCTTTTCTGGCCCTCGCTGCGACGTTGGTATTAACTTTCTTTTCCATCCTC
>JACPND010000041.1 GCA_016185625.1 Candidatus Woesearchaeota archaeon
CCCATCAGAGAGAAGATTACTATTAAACGAGTAATTGAAGGCGGTCTGGTTGGCAGTAGTATTCTGAATAGTTGTGTTCAGCATCGTACTTCCATTCGTTTGAAGTACCCAGCCAAAGGTGACATTGCCATACTGGCCTTGGGTTGTGTTTTGGATGAGAGTGAGATTGATGTTGATGACGTTTCCGCTTAAATTAAGACTAGAAAGACCGTTGAATGTGCCAAAGGTAAGAGAAGAGCCATTGGTTGCGTATTTAGTGTCAGTAGTTGAGAAAATGACAAAACCACCACCTTGAGTAGAGGATCCATAGGAAAGATTAAAAGTACTTTGGGTAATCGTCGTCCCGATATGTCCGACAACACTAAATACCAGCACTGTTAATGCAATTAAAGAAAATAAAATCAAATTTGTTACATTTCGTTGCTTCATATATAACCACCCGCTTTTTTTGAATCTTTTATTCTTGATAAGGAACTAAGTTCTAGAAAACGAACTTATTTATAAATATTTATCTTCACTGAAAAAGAAGAACAGGGTTGAGATTAAATATTTTACGTCGGTAAATCGGTGTCGAACCAGAAAGAGTATTAGCTGTGTATAAGGATAAAGACAAAGTGGAAAAACTTTCTCAGGGTATGGAAGAGAGAACAGAGTTGCGACCGACGTGAGATTGGAGCAAATACTGAAGAGGTATTTATTTAAAAAAAAGATTAAAGAAAGTTAATAAAAAAAATTATTTCTCTTGCTTTTTCCGCATGCGCAAGACGACATACACTATCGCAATGACAACTAAAGCCACCACAATCCATGGCCAGACGGCTTTCTTCGGTTTTGTCAAGTCTGATGTTTCTCCTGTCGGTGTCGGTTTCCCTTCAGGCGCCGCTTCGGCTGTTGGAACAGCTTTTTCTTCAGCAACAGGAGCTTCCTCAGCTTCTGCTGTCGGTGCTGCAGCCTTTTCTCCCGACGCTTTCCCAATCAGGAAGTAACTGAAGCCAGGAGTTTCCGCCGTGTAATGCACATATATCCCATCATCACTGACAAAGGTCGTCTTAAGTTTCGTCCACGTATTGTCGACGTAACGATGCAAGGCCACATCGCCCTGCTCAACTTTATTCTCTTTGAGCCAGGATTTGAGCACTTTGAACTCCACTTTGGCGTTCTTAATTACGTTATTAGTGAGGGATATACCTTTGGTTATCTCCAAGTATTTGTACACTTTACCGGTGAAGATGTCCAACGTAACAGGTGCCTGATCGAGTTTCTGCACTTTGACCCAAGCGCCGTACACCGTATTGGAGACGCCAAATTCGATGTTCGTGACGCCAATTTCACCGTTCTTGAGCGGCACAGAGGCAGTTTCATCCGCTAAGATGGACGTCCACGTCTTCTGCTCGAATGTACCCGCAACACTACTGGAGACTCCACCGCCTGAACCGCCTGAACCGCCGCCGCCCGTTGATGCCGCCGCAGCAACCGTCCAACTTCCCGTCGCGGTTTTCGTGTTACCCGCAAAGTCGTTGACCGTACAGGTACTGGTTGTTCCGCCACTGCCTGTCGCGGTTGTAGATTCTTGGTTATCGGTATCTCCCGTAAATTTAACTGGTCTGGTTTCAATACCCGTATGAGCATCACTAGCCGTACAGGTACAGGTGACGGTCTGTCCTGCAGTCGGATTAGCCGGATCACAAGTTACGGTGACCGTCGGAGTGGTACGGTCAAGGGTAAACGTGGTGTATTCAGTGACATTCCTATTATTGACACTGTCATTGGCATAAATCCTGACACTATGCGTCCCTTCTATGAAATTGGTAAGGTTGAGGGAAATGTTCCAGCGGCCATTCCAGATGCCTGCCGTAAAGTTTTGCTCAGTCCCATTTGTGGAATTAATGGCAAAGATGACATATTCCGAGGGAAGAGCAGTGGTACTGTCATTGACGGTCGCGTTAAAGGTAAGCAGACCCTCGCTGAGAGAAATACTCATGTTGTATTGATCACCGCCACTGCGATTACCGACAATGACATTGGTGACATTCGGAGGAGTGCGGTCAACTCTAAAGGATACGTTAGCAATACTGGTGTTAACATTCTGTGCGCTGTCGTTGGCAAAGACAATCACCCTATATAAGTCGTCAGTGAGACGGTTGGTATCAACCACCCCGACAAAAGTACTCCCGTTTCGAGACGTACTGACATTGAAAGCGGCCGTGGCATTCGTATTGGTAACGATGAACACAACTCCTTGTGTATACGTCGTGCTGTCGTTCGAGATGGCATTAAGCTCTATCTTTGTTAATCCGCCAAAGGCACCAGTACTACTAAAGTTTGAACCATTACCAGCGGTGAAGTTCATCCAGAGCGTAACGGGAGGAGGAACTTTATCAATGCGGAAAGAGACATTAAGGACGCTGCTATTTTGGTTATTGACACTATCATTCGCAAAGACTTGGATAGTATAAAAGTCATCCGCAACAGTGGCGAAGTCGAGCTCGCTCTCAAAGAGACTGGTATTGCGCTTCGCAGTAAGATTAAATCCAGTGTTATTGCTGTTATCCACACTGAATTGTATACTTGTAGTATAGGTTGTGCTGTCGTTCGAAATGGCGCTGAGAAGTACCTTCGAACCAGACCTGACCGTACTAAAGTTAGTGCCATTGGTGAAGTTTATCGAGAAAGTAGAGACTATCGGAGCAAGTCGATCTAAACTCACCGTAATGTTGGAAATACTAGTATTAACGTTATTCTGGGAGTCGTTCACATACACTTTCACGGTATAAACACCATCAGTGAACTGAGAGATGGCTAACTCCGTACTATACAAACTGCCGTTCCCTACGAGGACAGGAGTAAAGTTTTGTTCAGAACCATTCCCGCTCTGGAAGCCAAACCTAACTCCTTGCGGGGCAGTCACGCTGTCATTCATCATCCCCTGGAACAGGATCTTCGGGCCAAAATTAGTGTTGGTGAAGTTCGTCCCATTACTAAAGTTAATGCCGAAAGAAGATACATCAGGAGCAGCGCGATCAATGCGGAAGGTGACGTTAGCGATACTATTGTTAAGGTTATCCACGCTATCGTTGACGAAGAGCGTAACCGTATAGGCACCGTCCGATAAAGTGGACGTTACCTCCGTTTCCACGAGCGAGGCATTCTTGGTTCCAGTGACGTTGACACCAGTCGTATTTCCATTCAGTAATTGAAACACCGGCATCCTCGTATAAGTAGTGGTGTCATTCACATAAGCAGTAAGCAGGATTTTGACATTAGCAGGCAGAGAACTGCTGCTGAAGTTCGTCCCATTGGTGAAGTTCATGCCTAAGGTTACGGCAGGAGCAGCTTTATCAATACGGAAAGAGACATTGAGGACACTTCCGTTTTGGTTATTGACACTATCATTCGCAAAGACTTGGATGGTATAAAAGTCATCCGCAACAGTGGCGAAGTCGAGCTCGCTCTCAAAGAGACTGGTATTGCGTTTTGCAGTAAGATTGAATCCTGTCGTATTACTGTTATCAATACTAAATTGTATACTTGTAGTATAGGTCGTGCTGTCGTTCGAAATGGCGCTGAAAAGTACCTTTGAACCAGACCTGACCGTACTAAAGTTAGTGCCATTGGTGAAGTTCATGCCTAAGGTTACGGCAGGAGCAGCTTTATCAATACGGAAAGAGACATTAAGCACGCTACTATTTTGATTACCGAGACTATCATTCGAAAAGACCTGGATGGTATAAAAGTCATCCGCAACAGTGGCGAAGTCGAGCTCGCTCTCAAAGAGACTGGTATTGCGCCTCGCAGTAAGATTAAATCCAGTGGTATTGCTGTTATCAACACTGAATTGTATACTTGTAGTATAGGTCGTGCTGTCGTTCGAGATGGCACTGAGAAGTACCTTCGAACCAGACATGACCGTACTAAAGTTAGTACCATTGGTAAAGTTTATCCAGAACGTAACGGGAGGAGCAGCACGATCAATCGCAATACCGATCCCTCGACTATAATTCACCACCCTTGTTTCCCCAACGGCACCGATACCTTGTGATACGTTTTCAGCATACACTGTAATATTATAAATCCCATCAGAGAGAAGATTAC
>JACPND010000045.1 GCA_016185625.1 Candidatus Woesearchaeota archaeon
AGTACCGCAGAGCAGAGTTTAGCTCGAGGAACGGAGAAGTTATGACGGAAGCTTAAAGCTCAAAGCGGGTGGGGGGGCAATGTTATAGTGAGCGAAGCGAGGGTTTTGGGGAAGGCTTTGAGCTTTAAGGTGAGTAATAATCGGACATAACTCCATATATGCCTAAGTCTGCGTTTTATCGCTCAATAACCGCTGTAAAGCCAGATTTTGAAGCTCATATTTCATCATTTCTATATTGAAAATAAATAAAAGAAAAAGAGAAACTAGGGCTGTCTGCCCGCCTCTCGTAGGACGTTATGATTGATGTCCATGGCGTACTTAGCCCAATACAGGGCTGAATACATGCGCTTTTTGAGCGCCGGAGAAAGATTGCCATATGCGGCTATGATTCTCATATCCTGGCCCAATTTGTCCAGGATTTCGCTGTTATTCTTAATGGCTTGTTCGATTTGTTGTTTCATGTTTTAAATCACCTTTTTTGGTTTTTTTTCTTGGAAAATGGCGAAGATGGGCTTAGGTGATTTCTCGCTTTAAAGCGAAAACAACCATATGTCCCTCCAGTCCTAAAGAAAAACAAAACAAAAAAAAGAGGAAAAACTGCTCAAACAACTCCCAACAGCCAGACAGAAAATAGAAAGCCACTGGACAGATGGCTTGACCAGTGTCAGAAGCCGTAATAAGCCACAAATTAGCGGTTTTAGCTAGTTTTGGATAGCCACTGGACCACTGGACATCTGCGGACAGAGCTTATATACCTCTTCTGTTCTCTTTTTTGTCACCATGAACAAAATTACTGTTTTAGACAAAGAAATTGAATTGTACACCAAAAATAAAGAAGACTATATTTGTCTTACAGACATAGCCAGGTACAAAGATCAAGAAAGAAGTGACTATATCATTCAAAACTGGCTTAAAAATAGAAATGTTATAGAATTTTTAGGACTCTGGGAAACAATTAACAACCCCGTTTTTAATCCCATCGAATTCGATGGATTTAGAAAACAAGCAGGATTAAACAGCTTCATTTTAACGGCAAAACAATGGACTGAAAAGACTAATGCCGTTGGTATTATCTCAAAACCAGGTCGATATGGTGGAACATATGCCCACAAAGACATCGCTTTTGAATTTGCAGCTTGGATTTCCGTAGAATTCAAGTTATTCTTAATCAAAGAATTCCAGCGCTTAAAAGCAGAAGAAAGCGAAAGAAAATCATTAGATTGGGATATCAAAAGAAACTTAGCCAAGATTAATTACCACATCCACACCGATGCCATAAAAAGGCATCTCATCCCTGAAAAAATTTCCAGAAACGAAGAAAATCTTATTTATGCCACAGAAGCAGATATTCTTAATTTGGCGTTGTTTGGATTGACCGCTAAAGAATGGCGAGATCAAAACCCTGACTTAGAAGGGAATATTCGTGATTATGCTGATGTGTCTCAATTAGTCTGTCTTTCTAATTTAGAGAACCTAAATGCACTCTTTATCAAAGAAAATCTGGATAAAGCCAAACGACTGGAAAAATTAAACAATATTGCTATCGAGCAAATGACTTTATTGACAGAAAGCAGAAACAAACTATTGGCAACCAACAGAAAATAATCATAAAAAATGTTAATCTACAAACTGCAGCAAGAAGCCCAAAGAAGAGGCTTAAGCCCCAGAACCATTCAAACGTATACCTACTGCCTCAACCAATTCTTAAGAATCAAAAGAAATCGAGAACTCAAAGCCATTACCAAAGAAGAAATCAGAGAATATTTAGATCGTTTCTTAGGATGCCCCAATACATTTAATGTTCATCTCAATGCTTTAAAATTCTTCTTTGAAGAAGTGCTGCACAAAAGACTGACTCTCAATGTCCGCTTCTCCAAGACGCCCAAAAGAGTACCTGAATTCTTGACCAAAGAAGAGACGGTTAGTTTTCTTAATGCCATCACCAATTCCAAACATCGCTTGATGGTTGAATTGATGTATGGTACTGGGATGAGAGTTAGTGAGCTGGTCAATCTAAGGATTAAAGACTTTGATTTTGAGGGTAATTATGGCTGGATTCGCCAGGGAAAAGGAGGAAAAGATCGTCTGTTCATTTTACCGTTGAAGCTGAAGGAAAAAATTAAAGAAGGTATTGCCAGCCAAAAACTGGGCTCAGAAAGTTGGCTCTTTCCCGGTCAATCCGGAAGCCATTATTCTGTTTCCAGTATTCAAACCATTGTCAAAGCTGCCAAAAAGAGGGCAGGAATAGAAAAGAATATTCATTCCCACACTTTACGGCATTCTTTCGCTACCCACATTATCCAAAACGGCCATGCTCTTATGGAATTGCAGCCTCTGATGGGCCATAGTAAGTTAGAAACGACCATGATTTATCTGCATACCGCTTCTCCTAACTTGCTGAATGTGAGAAGCCCATTGGATAGTTTGGGGATAAGATCATGAAAAAACAGGATACGTTGCAATGTGACTGGATTTCTCTTGATGAATTTATTGATATTATCACAGAGAACCGAGGAGAAGAGATTAAAAGATAAATAAGACTAATAGAAAATATCGTATTTGTTTAGCATCTTCAAAATCCTCGTCTATAAATATCGCTGGAGCCGCATCCCCGGATGGGGCAAGTCCCCCTGCGGCTCTCGCAGTTGATAGGGATGGGATTTTGACCTTACGATGCTAAACAAATACAAAATATCTAAGAATGGCCAAAAAGGAGATAATCCAATTAGAGACTCTATCAGAGAAAAGTAATTATAGTAATTGTGAATTATTTTCGTACATTTGTTCACAATTATAGAAGTCCAATACATTTTATACTGTTACAATTGGACTTCTAATAAGTAAAGTGCATACTTATAGGAACAACATTTGTGCACTTTCCTATACTAATGAGCAAATGTGTGGATAAATTTACGAATATTTAACACATTTGCTATAAAATAAGAAAAGTAAACAAGGTTAAAAGATGAAACAGAACAACGCTTTAGTGGTTTTTGAGGGAATGGACGTACGCCGGATTTGGCATAATAATGAATGGTGGTTTTCCGTAGTGGATGCTGTGAGAGTTCTAACTGAGAGTATTGATGCTAAAGATTATTGGTATAGATTGAAGCAGAGAGAGTTAGAATCTTCCGGAATTGAACTATCGACATTTTGTCGACAGTTGAAATTGATGGCGGAAGATGGCAAGATGAGAGAAACCGATTGCGCCACCACTGAAGCACTATTAAGGATTGTTCAATCTATTCCCTCACCTAAAGCGGAGCCGTTTAAGCTCTGGCTGGCCAAAGTAGGCTATGAACGAGTCCAAGAAATCCAAAACCCGGAATTAGCCCAGAAACGAATGAAAGAGCTTTACCGAGCTAAAGGCTATTCTGATGATTGGATTGAGCGAAGAGTTAGAGGTATTGCTATTCGGGATGAACTAACCGATGAATGGGATAAAAGAGGAGTCAAGACAGAACGAGAATATTCCATCCTCACGGCAGAAATATCTAAAGCTACGTTTGGCATGACTCCCGGCGAATACGCGAAATTCAAAGGATTGAAACGGGAAAACCTAAGGGACCACATGAACGATTTAGAACTTATCTTTACCCTGTTGGGTGAAAAAGTCTCTACTGAAATCACCCAGACCGAAGATGCACAAGGATACCAACAAGTTGAAGATGCTGCCAAAAGAGGTGGAAAAGTAGCTGGCAACGCAAGAATGGAAACTGAAAAAGAGCTAAAGCGCCCCATCACATCCCCTGAAAATTACTTGGAAACGCCAGAAAAAACAAAGAAGATTAAACCCATCTCTTAAACAATCTCTTTAAAAAATGCTCCATGATTTCATCCCCCGCCTGTACCAGCAGACCATTCTCGGCACTGCCGCTCACAAAAACACGCTGGTCGTACTGCCCACCGGCTTGGGAAAAACCGGCATTGCTCTCCTCTTAACTGCCCAGCGGCTGCATCAGTATCCTCATTCTAAAATACTTTTGCTGGCGCCGACCAAGCCGTTATGCGAGCAGCACGTGGAAACCTTCCGTAAGCATCTGGAAATTCCCTTGGAAAAAATTGTTTGCTTTACTGGCAGTGTCTCACCGGAAAAACGGGAGCTGATGTGGAAGGATGCGCAGATTATTATCGCCACGCCGCAAGGATTGGAAAATGACGTCATTAATCAACGGGTTAAACTGGACGAAGTCTCTTTGCTGGTATTTGATGAATGCCATCACGCGGTCGGAGACTACTCCTATGTCTGGCTGGCCCAGCAATACGATAAACTCGCCAAATATCCCCGAATCCTGGCCTTGACCGCCTCTCCCGGCAGCGACATGGAAAAGATCAAAGAGATCTGCAAAAATCTCAGCATCGAAAAAGTAGAAGTGCGCACGGAAAAAGATCTTGACGTACGGCAGTACGTGCAGGAAATCAGCATCGGCTGGATTAAAGTGGAATTCCCTGGAGAATACAAACAAGTCCAAAAATACCTGAAGGACTGCCTTAAATCAAAATTAATCGAGATGCAGCAGCATGGCTATGCCAACAGCGCTGAACTTACCAAAGGCGAGCTGCTGATGCTGCAGGGAGAGCTCCAGCAGAAAATCAGCTCCGGCCAGCACGACTTTGAAATGCTGCGTTCGATATCCCTGCTTGCGGAAGCTTTGAAAGTGGAGCATGCTCTGGAATTAGTAGAAACACAGGGCATGAAGCCGTTATACAAATACATCGCCAAATTGCAGCAGGAAGCATTGACCTCGAAAGTCAAAGCCACGAAGAATCTCAGTCTCGATCTCAATTTCAAATCGGCCGCGTATCTGGCGGGAGAATTGGTTGCCAAAGGAATTGATCCACCCAAGATATTGAAATTACGAGAACTCGTTGAAAAGCAGATGCAAGAAAACTCAGAAGCGAAAATTATCATCTTTACCCAATATCGCGATACGGCTGAAGAAATCATCAGATGCGTCTCCGCACTGAATATTAAAAATCACATCTTTGTGGGGCAGGCGAAAAAGGATGGCTTGGGCTTTTCGCAAAAGCAGCAGAAGGAAATTCTGGATAAGTTTAGAAATGGAGAATTCAATGTATTATGCAGCACTTCTGTCGGGGAAGAGGGTTTGGACATTCCCAAAGTAGACAAAGTCATCTTTTACGAACCCATCCCCAGTGCCATTCGCTCGATTCAGCGTCGCGGAAGAACCGGACGGCTGGAGAAAGGAGAAGTGACTATTCTGGTAACGGTCGGTACGCGGGATGAGGCCTATCGCTGGACGGCGTTCCACAAAGAAAAGGGCATGCATCGCCATCTGGAGGCCTTAAAAAGAGAATTTCAATCCCAACAGGATCAATTCTCCCATCAATTGCCTAAAGATCAGGTGCAGGCTCCGGTGCAGTCAGGGCTGGCGCAATTTGATTCGGTAGTTAATTCTGTAATCGCGATTCTCGCCGATCACCGTGAAAAAGACAACAAAGTGGTCAAGGAACTGATCGAGTTAGGCATCAGTGTCAAAACGGTCCAATTAGAAGCCGCCGATTATGTCGTCTCCGGCCGTGTCGGCGTGGAGTTAAAGAAAATTCCCGATTTTGTGGATTCGATCATTGACGGAAGATTGTTGGAGCAGGCCCGCGACCTGAAAAAGAATTTTGAACGTGCTGTGGTTATTATCGAGGGTGAGGAAGACATCTATTCCGTTCGGAAAGTACACGCCAATGCCATCCGCGGCATGCTGGCGTCCATCGTTCTAGATTTTGGGGTTCCGGTATTGTATACCAAAAATCCACGGGATACGGCTGGCTTATTGGCGGTGATGGCCAAGCGGGAGCAGGATAAATCACGGGACTTCTCATACCATGAAAGAAAGCCGCATGCCTTGTGGGAGCAGCAGGAATTTTTTGTGTCCTCCTTGCCGAACATCGGCGTGCAGACGGCGCGGAAATTGCTGGAGCGATTCGGCTCGGTGAAGAGTATCGTTAACGCCAGCCGTGAAGAGTTGATTTCCATCGATGGCGTCGGTGAAAAGACGGCGGAGAGGATACGGAATTTGTTTGAAGGGGAATATAAGAAGGAGTGATTGCCCAAAATAAAAACAATAATCAAGAAGCAAAATACTTTTTCTTAATGTACTCCACAAACGGCTTCTCATCATGCTCGACTGGGTATTTGTCTAATGCGGCGTAATAATTCTCCAGATCCCCTACTGGAATATCAATCGGCGGATATCTCCTCTTCCACACTATCCAGTTCATCAGCAACCGGGATAACCGGCTATTCCCATCCACAAACGGCTGCAGAGAAATAAGTTCTAGGTGAATAAGCGCCGCTAGTTCGAGGGGATGCAGCTTGCGGCTTTCTGCTTTGTACCAGGAAAAGAAGCGATCCAATTCCGTGCTCACCTTCGGCCAGGGAGGAGGCACATAGGATGTTCCAGCCAATTTAACATTTCGCTGTAATTCGTATCGCGTTTTCCCGGCGATGGAATCATCAATCCAGGCTAATAAGATAGCATGAACTTTTTTGACAAATTTGAGGGTAAGAGGGCCTTTGTATTTGGTGATCGCCAGAATTCCCCGCTCATAGTTTTCCAGTTCTTTGACCGTTCGCAGGTTCTTCAAGTCTTTTGGTTATGGCTACACTATCCTCTCCACACCAGCCAGCTATTCAGAAACAACAGCAACGTTATGAAGGCCGAAATCAGGCAGTAAAAACAATAATCCTTAATCGCCGCCGCCTGAATCAGCACTAAGGCAGCCGAAAACAGCAATCCTGCCCCTGCGCCAATGAAAATCCAGGCGAAAGTGCCGACGCCAAACACCGACGGCATAAAAAAAGATCCAACCATGGCTGCAATCATCCCTATAAAGAACAGCATGCCGAGGATCTCATTCCGCACGCCAAACAGATGCGACCATCTGCTTTCCGTCACGACGCTGCAATCGTGGTTCAGCGGACAGACCATCGGCTGATTTTTCTTGCCGTGATGGTGTTCCCACGTCAAGTAACCTGCATTCAATAATCCCATCGTACTTAAGACGATAAATGATGCAATTAATACCGTTTCCACCATCTTATTTCTCCTTGTTTATTTCTCTTTGCTCAAGGCGGCTAGGGCAGCAGCGCCAAACAGAATCGCCACGTCCCGAAAGACTAGATCCAAGGCACTCATATTCAATATCACGATCGCCAGCAGCGTCAATCCGGCAATTATACTGGCTTCAAAAGTTCGCTTGCCAGACAGCAGCCAGAGTGATAATCCTATCTGATACAGGTTATACACCCACATAAAGATCCCTGCAGGAATGATCGCTCTGAACCATCCAGGAATAAATCCTATCCAGGCATCGGGGTTGAGAAAAGCGGAAACGGCGGCGTATAAAAAAACAATGGCGATACCAACTCGCAGGAAAAATCCGGCTAAGCTCTTGTTGTCCATCTTTTTCACCTTTTTATTTTTACTCCCATCACCCGTCCCTTTTACTCATCTACTCCACGACCACGGTTCCGCGGAATCCGGAGTTTAAATGGTCGTGGTAACCCCACAATCCTTTCTCTGTAAACGTAAAGGAATATTTCACCCCTGATTCCATCCGCCGGCAGGCGTCAAACGTGGTTTTCTCTTCTGCCGTATCGCATTTGCTGCTGCTCGAACCGGGATAACCAGTATGGGACGGATGAGGATTGCTTGCCACCCAATGATTGATAGTAGCCGCGTTTATCCACGTTACCGTCTCTCCGGCATTGATAGTAATAGCCTGTGGAACAAATCCAGAACTGGTGATTTCCACGAAGGTTTCTCCCTTTTTTTCCGGCGTATCCAGCACTGCCGCCGTATCTAATCCTGACTTTGGCGCCTCCTGCGCCGGTCCCGGCGTAGGCGGATCTTTTGGTGTGCGGTAAGGTGTACAGGCCATGACGACAACAGAGAGCACCAGTACAAAAATGAAGACTTTTATGATTTTCATGTATTCCCACCTGGTTGATTTCTTCTAAAAAAGGGGGCGAGAATTATAAATGTTTCGTCATCTTCCCCGTCTGCCAGTCTTTGAAGATCATCCGGGCCGTCGTTTCTACGTCAACTAATCCCCCCTTCTGAAGCCGCTGATATTTCCGCCCAATCGCCTCCAGGATCTCTTCAGGATCATCGCCATCAACGCCATAATGGCGCAGGATCATTTTCTTTTCTTTCTCAATGAATCGTAAGGCTTCCACTTCCGGATCTTTGATCTTGGCGTAATCTTTGGCCCCGGTAAAAGCGTGCTTTTCTTCGTCTTTTTCCTGATAGGGAAATACTCCCGGCGTATCCAATAATAATATCTTCTTATCGACGCGGATCTTCTGCAGGCCGCGGGTAAAGCCGCTCACGGCCGATGTCCGTGCTGCCTTCCGCCCGGCAAGCGCATTGATCAATGATGATTTTCCCACATTCGGATAGCCGACGATTCCTACCGTGATAGGCTCTCCATGGGATATTTCCAATATCTTCTTTTTCAGGATGGTGGTCCCTAATTTTTCAGTACTGGAAATAAACACAGAGGGCTGCAGTTCTTGTTTTGATTTCTCCAGCAGTTCTTTTTTCACTAAGTCGCATTTATTCAGTACAAAGAGAAGTTTCTTCCCAAATTTTCCTATTTTATGTTCCAGTTCCCGGTTTCTGGTCTGCTCGATCATCCGCGCATCCAGTACTTCGATGATGAGATCGCTCCGAGTGAGCACTTGGTTGACTGCTTTCCAGAAGTTGGGCATGAGATACAGAAAAGCGGCCTCTATAAAAACTTATTTGTGTGTGGTAGGTGGTTAATCTTATTTAGAGAGAGTCAGCTGGTTAAACATCTGGAGACAGCCTTTATAGAGGACATTTAATTCTGTTATGCTTTCCTTGCTGGCTTCTTTTCCGGCTTTTATAACCGCCGCCTGAAGGCTTGTGAGCTGGGCGATGATCTCTTCCAACTTTTGTTTTTCTTTTATTTTTCCCCTCTTTTGTTCTAACTGTGCCAATAGCCTATTGAGAAAATTTTTTATTTTCTTTGTGGATCTCTCATCCTTCTGTCCTTGATTGAGCACTTCGATAAAGGCTTCAATCCGCGGCACAATAGCTGCGTACACCCCTTTTACGCCTTGGACAAACGCTTCTAATTGCGCAGTCATTCTTTCCCCAGGATATCAGCTGTACTTGCTCCTAAGACCGCCAATAATAAAGTCGTGGAAACTACTTTATACATCTCCACCGGCGGCGTTTTCACATTGACAATCCCAAATACGAATAAGGTCACGAGGACAACCAGGATAGAAATTGCATAGACCACGGCCACTCTCATTGGGATGAACCGGAAAATGCGGATTTCTTTCACTTTTCGGAATCCGGAATAATACATGAAAAAGAAGCAGACGAGCAAGGACATCAAGTACAATACTGTGGCTCTGGTGAGGGAGATTTTACCAGCTAATTCTGCGCCGTAGAAGAAAGCAAAATGGCCGACAGTGCCGATCAACGCGCCGATGATGCTGCGCACGACATCTGCTCTGGTGATTCTGGTCAGCGGGTGAGTCAAAGATTCTTTTTCCACTTCTTTCTTGAGGCTTTCTAAGGTTTTAAGTTCTTTCGCTTCCATTCTCTCAATCTTCACTTCTTCTTTGAGAACTTTGGATCCCCTCTTTTTTGCCATAAGATATGAAAAGGGGGATTATATATAAACGTTTTTCCTTATTCAGGCACTCTCCGTTTTGTGAGTGATGGCTAGGCCATTAAGTATCTGACCAAGAGAACTATTTGCTCTAATTAAGGTTCGAAAACTATTGATAATTACGTGAGTTGTGCAGCGTGGAAAAAATCTGGTTTTCGATTGGTCAGACGGCCAGCCATCACTCA
>JACPND010000009.1 GCA_016185625.1 Candidatus Woesearchaeota archaeon
AAATGGGAACTATGTGAATTGTACTGCTCCGCTACCGGGAGCAGAGATATGCGACGGCCTGGACAATAATTGTAACGGAGCAGTAGACGAGGGGTTATTGTTTACGATGGGATATCTGGATGATGATGGAGATGGGTTCGGTTCATCGACGTTTAAGGTCGATTGCAAAGAGTTAGGGGATGGCTATGCAACGAAATCAGGCGATTGCAATGACAACAATCCTGAACAGTGGCAGGGGCTGCTGGGTTATGTTGATGCGGACAAAGACGGATATGGTACTGGCAGCCTTACTATGGTGTGTTCAGGGGATTCACTTCCTGCTGGATTTGCCAGCAATGCAACAGACTGCAATAATGGAAATAATGCTATTTCCCCTGGTGCTTTGGAAATATGCGATGGTCTTGACAATGATTGCAACACTGCCACTTATGATGGAAGCAGTCAAATTGCCCCCTTTAATTTACTTCAGGCAGGTATTTGCAGTGGTTCCCGACAGCAATGTATGGATGGAGCATGGCAAAGTTGGTATGGCGGTGTAGCTGGGTATGAAGCTGTGGAAGGAAGCTGTGATGGAATAGATAATGATTGTGATAAGGAGACTGATGAAGGATTGCTTTCTATCTGGTATTTAGATAATGATGGAGATGGATTTGGTGATGCCGCTACGTACAGCACTTCGTGCACCCCTACAGGTAATTATGTGTCCAACGCTGATGATTGTGACGACACTCAAAGTTCTGTCCATCCTGCCGGAAAAGAGCTCTGTGACCTTATTGATAATAATTGTGATGGAAAAATCGATGATGGTTGTCTTACCAAGATAGTATTTACCTCTCTCCGTGATGGCAATTCAGAGATTTACACCATGAACAGTGACGGAAGCAACCCCGTTCGATTGACAAATAATCCGGCTCAAGATTCTAATGCGTCCTGGTCTCCAAATGGAAAACAAATTGCCTTTGAGACTCAGCGTGATGGAAATGCAGAGATTTATGTGATGAACGCAGACGGGACGGGGCAAGTAAATATTACTAAGGATGGAAGAGACGATCGTTATCCCGCCTGGTCACCGGATGGGATGAGGATAGCTTTCTATTATTCAACTTGGGCGATTGCTACCATGGATATTGACGGTGGTAATCAAACGAAACTAACGGCTTCTTTTCCATATAGATATGCACCGGATTGGTCTCCGGAGGGCAGCAAAATCGTCCATACACAAGAAAGTCCACCCAATTCAGAAATTTATGTGATGGATTCCACGGGAGGCAACGAAAAGCAATTAACCAGCAATCCAGCAGTTGATGGGGGAGCAGCTTGGTCGCCTGACGGAACAACCATAGCGTTTTATAGCAACAGGGATGGGAATTTTGAAATCTACACTATGGCTACCGATGGAAGTGCATTGAAAAATCTGACCCAGCATGCGGCAAATGATGAAAAACCTTCCTGGTCTGGCAATAGCAGTAAAATTGTTTTTGTGTCCAATCGTGATGGAGATTCGGAGATTTATATTATGAATGACGATGGAAGCGGCGTACAGAGATTGACATATAGTACAGGCGATGATAATGACCCTGATTGGTGACCGTAGAAGTTTATCTCACTTTTAACCCTTAACACGTCACCCACGGCAGCTTGAATGCAATCACGCCGGAATTCATCAGCCCAATCAGTATCAGCATCAGGATAATGCCAAAAAAAAGCCCCGAAATAAAGTACTTAAACTCGATAATCCCCAACTGGCCTCTTTTGTCCATAACCAAAAACAAATCTTTTATCTTTATAAATGTTTCTGTGGCCGGTAATACTTCAGCGATATGAAGCGTTACCATCATTAGGTCACGCCGCCAGTTACACTAGGCGAGTCGTACGTTTGGGGGATATTTCTACGGAAAATCCCCCTTAGTGTTCTTATTTTCGTCGTAGGGTCGAACGGAGTGAGTGCCCTACCTGAGAATCTCGCCGGGTGCCGTTGGAAAGTTCTGCAGCCGCTCGCCAAGTCGCCTTCTTGCGAACATCTTTCACTGCTCTGTGCTATTGCCCGATAGGAAGAAAGCGACCAATAATCATCTGTAATCTATAGAAGGGTTTGAATAACGTACTTATTTATAGTAAGTGACCTAAATTTTTATAGAAATGTCACTTACTATATTCGAAGGACATAACAATTTTGTATATCTTGGGCTAGGCACAAGACTTGAAATCCGTAGATTTCATTGATTATTTATGTCCTTCGCTACCAAAATACTCCTCCCATGAAAAAAGATGTCTTCATCATTCTGTCCCTATTATTCATACTGATGGTAGGATGCAGTCCGGCAACCTTACCTGATGATACTGCTCTACCAGAGCCCGCCATGCCAGAGGTCGTCCATGATGATACTTATTCTTCTTCCTCTTCTCCTGAATATACTCATTACCCAGCATCAGATGAGCATAGCCAAGACACTGCCCGAGCTTCGTGGTCAGTCTTGTACACTGATCTTACCGGCTGTGAGCAGCAAGAAGTTCAGTTTACTCATTCCCCCCTTGATGTTGATGCCATCATTGCCGTCGAACCGCAAGGAGAATTGACGGACAGAGTTGCAGGGCACATTACTCCCGGGGATCACGTTGGCTTTCAATACCTGCCGGAAGAGAAGTATCCCGTCTATGCCATTGGTGATGCTGTACTTAAACGCGTCGAGCGGAACAGGAACTATTTTGATAACAAAGGAAAAAATATCAAGAATTACCACCTTTATTTTGAATATTCCTGCACTCTGTTCGGCAGCTATGTGCACGTCACCGGATTGGCGCCTGAATTGCTGGCAGCAGACGAAACCTTGAGGGAATTGGATTCACAGCCAGAGCCAGAAGACGCTAACAGAAACATCAACGTGAACATACGCGTTACAGCAGGACAAATAATCGGATATGCAGAAGGCTATGGGTTGCTGGGGATGTTGGCCGTAGACACCGATGTCACCCTGTCTGGATTTATGTCCCTAGAATTATATAAAAGTGAACCTTGGAAAGTGCATGCCATTCCTGTCTTTAATTATTTTACTGAACCTCTGAAGAGTCAATTACTCCTGAAAAATCCTCGGAAAACAGAACCCCGCGGAGGAAAAATAGACTATGATGTGGACGGCAGGCTGGCGGGGAATTGGTTCAAGCAGGGAACGAGTTATCAGGGAGAGGTAACGAGAGGCTATTGCGGAGATTATTTATGTCCGTATTGGGAAACTCATCTGGCATTTGTGTATGACTTTATCGACCCTTCAGAAGTGCGAGTTTCTCTTGGCTATGAAACAGGCATAGAGACGAATGGCCCCTTCGGTTTAAAAGGGAATCAGCCTGATCCAAAGAATATTGCTGTAGAGAACGGTCTGGTGAAATTAGAATTAGTCGCCTTAGACGACATCGGTACGCAGTTCAATTATGTGACGAGGGGAAAAGCTCTGTATACCAAAAGCAGCGATAATGTTGTGGGAACCATGCTGGTGCAGATGCTCGATACGAGAAGGATTAAAGTAGAAGTCTTTCCTGGGAAAAGATCCGGTGAAATTGCGGGATTTACCGAAAAAGCTAGGATTTATGAGAGATAATTCTAAGAGCTATTCCGCAATCAGCAGGAGCTATATTCTCCAGTATAGCAATTCTTTAAAAAGCAGCGCCTCGTGCAGACGATATGCCTGATATCTCAGTGATTATCCCTGCTCATAACGAAGAAAACTATCTCCGCAAGACGCTCCATAGCCTGGAGAACCAGACTTTCCAGAATTTTGAAATCATCGTCGTCACCAACGGCTGCACGGACAAGACGGAAGAGATTGTCAAAAAAAGAACCGATGATAAGCTCCGTCATCTCTCACTTCCCGTCGCCAATGTCTCTGTCGCCCGCAATGCCGGCGCGTTGAACGCCAAGGGCGATATTCTTATGTTCCTCGATGCCGATACCACGCTGGAACAGGATGGCCTGCAAAACATTAAACAGCAATTTACTGCTGACTATTCCGTCGCCACTATCCTCGGCAAGCCTGATGCGAACGCCTGGCAGTATCGTCTCGTCATGGCTTTCAAGAATCTCAACTTACAAACTGGCATTTACAAAGGATGCAGTGGCGCCTTACTCTGCCACAAAGAGCATTTCCAGAAAGTCGGCGGATACGATCCTGCGTTGTCAGTCCGGGAACACCGTAAACTCATTTTAAAATTAAATCCACTTGGAAAATATCAATGCCTCAACACTTACGCTACCACTTCTATGCGCCGCTATCAGAATTGGGGTCTGTCCAAAGTCCTCTTCTTCTGGACCAAACAATTCTTTAAGGATCATTTTGGCGAATTGAAAGAGAGCGTGTATGAGAAAGTAAGGTAAAGTCGGTTCGGTTCATTAAGATTCTACTTCAGGGTCTTTTGCTACAGTTTTCTCCCCCCTCCATTCTTTTTGTTTGCCTGCCACTTCCCTTTTATCTTCTTTTTTTTCTTCCTTCTCCTCCTTCCCGCTGCTCTCAAATTTCTCAATCTGCTTGCACGCCGGATATCCGCTGCATCCTACAAACTGTCCGTACAACGAGCGGCGAACCACCATCGGCTTCCCGCATTTCGGACAGGTCTTCTCAATTTTCCCAGATTCAATCTTGGTAATCTCCTTCTGTTCTTCTTTACTGATGCGCGTCGGACAATTCTGATTCAGACACACTTCCTGCGGCCGCTGCCGTTTCCGGATGACCAGCACCAAGGGATAGGTACACTGCTCGCATATTTTACCAGTTCCTTTCACCAGTCCTGTGGCAGGCAGCTTGAACGTGATTTTACACTCCGGATAGCGATCACAGGCAATAAAGAAGCCAAACTTTCCCCGCTTGATCATCAAAGTTCCTTCGCAGCAGGGGCACTTCCCAATATAATTCTGCTCGTTCCGTGTCGCCTGCAATGATTTGAGGATATCTTCGCCCACTTGTTTTTCTTTCTTTTTGAAATCAGCTAACAATCCCGTCAGGAATTTTATGGCTTTCTCCAGCACATGTTCTTCATTTTCTTTTCCTTCTCTGATCTTGTCCATATCTTCTTCAAAATCTGCGGTTAATTTTTCATCGACGATGGTAGGTGCATGTTTTTCCAAAATATCCACCGTCTCAATGCCTAATTTTGAGACCGTGATCTGCACGCCTTCAACATAGCCGCGCTGGAACAGGCGATCCAGGATATCCGCCCGCGTAGCTTTGGTCCCCAGATTGCGCTTCTCCAGTTCTTTGATAATAGATGCTTGATTGAATCGAGATGGTGGTTGTGTTTCCTTATCCACTTTTTTTATTTCGTTGACGGCCACTTTCTCGTTTTCTTTCATGTTGGGCAGGGAAACTTCTTCTAATTTGATATATGGCTTATAGAACCGATGCCAGTTCTCCACAATTGTTCTCGTTCCTTTGGCAATAAAGATTTCTGTATTCACATCCAAAAGTGCTTCCATCGTTTCGCGGACGGCTGGCTGGGCGAAGGTGGCTAAAAACCGCCGTACAATCAAGTCATATATTTTCTGATCACGTAGACGTAATTCACTCGGCATGAGTCCGGTCGGATAGATGGCTGGGTGCGCCGGATCCGTTTTCTTGCCGTTATTTGGTTTCAGCTGGGGTAATTTTAAGAGTTCTGCTGACAGTGATTTGTATGCTTCCTGTTTCGCTAAATCATTTAGAATCTTCTTAAATCCGAGTTTAGTATCCAACTGCTGCGACGATGTTCGCGGATAGGAAATCACACCAGCTAAATACAGACTCTGCGCGATTTCTAATGTTTCTTTGGGCGTGATTTTGAATTGGTTATACGATTCCGACTGCAAGGTGGTCAGGTCAAAGGGCGTGGGCGGCGCCTGTTCGCGCTGCGTGCGCTTCACTTCTTTGATAATAGCTTCTTTTTTTCCGTGGACGTTTTTGAGGATGCGCTCTACTTCTTTTTTGTCAAAAATTTTGTCTTTTTCATGCCAGGCTTCCACCGGCTGCTTCTGATAGTCGCCCAGCAAACGAATCATCCAATACGGTTCCGGCTTGAAGGCGGCAATCTCTTTCTCCCGATCGACTAATAATTTCAATGCCGGGCCTTGCACTCGCCCGATGGACATCACTTTAAAACTTCCGGCTGCTTTCACCGACGAGGTCAAGGCGCGCGAGAGATTGATGCCATAAAACCAGTCTAGTTTATGTCTCGTTTCTCCGGCATGTGCCTGCCCCCAATCCAGATGCTTCATTTTCTGTTCATAGGCTTCCACTAAATCCGGCTTGGTCAGCGTGGAAAATTTCATCCGGTTCGCATCTTTCTGCTTGCAGCTAAAGCGGATGACATTTAAGCCAATAACTTCTCCTTCGACATCGTAATCGCAGGCGATGGTGAATTCATCTGCTTTCTTGGCCAGCATCTCAATCGTGTCGATGTAATCCTTCACGTACTTGAGTCCTTTATCCCCTTTGTATGATTCCTGCCACTTGATATCGAATACCGGATAGCTCCAGCCGTTCTTTTTATCTTCCACCAATCCGTACAGATGGCCGACCGCAGAAGTGACGATGATGGGCTTTTTGTCATGGGTAAATTCAAAATAGCTGCATTGCTTGTTTTTTTTCTGGTTGATTTTCCCGTCGGCCAGCGCATCGGCTACTTTGCGTGCGCTTGACGGTTTCTCGGTGATGATTAATTCGGTCATGGTGATGGATAGAATGAATTTTGCCGAGGATTTAAAAAGGTTTGTCCAAGAGCGTGATAGGTTACGTCAAAAATGCTTTTTGATTTAAGAGAATAGGAGACTATACCCAGAGCAAGCCTAAAAATAAAGTATCAAATTTTGGAGGAAGTATAATCAAATCTGAGATTGAAATTTACTATAGTATTCTGTGGTAACCCTAGTACTCTGTTTTCCGGAGGGTTCAATACTTCTGTGACTAGCGCCATCAAAGTTTTTTTATACTGAGGCGAATCGTCAATTACTGTTCCAAATTGCTTATTGTCCTTCAGCGCAGTCAAATGATGTTGGGCGAGTTCTATAAATGACGTATTTCCAACTTTGCTGGCCAGAGAATGAGCCTGTTCAAAATACTCTTTTGTTAATCCTTCATTTTGCCCTCGCAAAAATTCAACACGACCAAGATTAAACGCCGTCATAAATTGATAGTACGGCGCATAACTTCTAGCCGCATCTTTTGCTCTCCAAAGAAGATCACTTACAGATTGAAGATTATGTTGTACAATCGTATCGGTGGTCTTAACTTCTCCTTCCGAAACTGAAGATGCTACATCCATATACAGCAAAACAGAACGCAGATTGAATAACATTCTGCCCAGAAAAAACTTTGATTTACCATTTGCGCTGGCAATCAATTTCTTCCTATCTTCAACGAGAGAATATCCCTTACAATGGATGAGCGTGGTGTAAACCAGGGCCAGATTCATCTCTAATTCAGCCTCATGTTGACCAACAAAAGAAGTATCAATTTCTTCCGTCAAGTCTTCCAATTTTTCAGTTGGTGAGCGTCCTACTATTGGAACTGATTCGTAGAGTCTTTTCAATATGACCAATCCACCCGTATGAGCCACATCTTTTAGAATATCACGACCTTTATCTGCTACGACAATGAGTTCCCCCTTACTTTTTAAAGAAGCTAAAGAAATTGCATCAGCGAGGGGATTACTTTGCGCCAAAAGAAGCTCTAGGTGTGTTACTTTTGCTTCGGCGGACATATCTGGATTTTTGTAATACATAGAGTTGAAAAAGAAGAATCAGCTTATAAATTTTGCTTTAGAGAACTTTTGAACCATCATTTTAGATGTTACTCCTCCGGCGTAAGGGTCTACTTTACCTGCACTTCATGCCAAGTATCGTCTTTAGGTTCATAACTAAAGTCCTTCCGTTTATAATACAATGTTAATTCATTCTGCGCATTTGTGCAAAGCAGTTGATAATATGTGGCGGCGTGACCACTCTCAATACGAATGTCCCTCACGTCAACGCATCCTTCAGGCCTGGCCAATTCACCGTTATCCTCGTTGACAACGGAAATATCTTTATTGTCATCTTTATTGTTACAGCCCAACAATACACCTGCTAATCCCAATGCGGCAATTCCCATTCGAGCATTCATAGTATTCATCTCCTTGATTTTTTAAACGCATCTAAGAACCTCTCTTTATTAAAATACCCCGCTATTTAAAAACATTACCCAGTTGATTCTTTTTGTCGGTTAAAAAAAACAACATAAATAAAAAGAAAACCATAGAAAAAATAAATCACTCCTTAGTCTTTATCCCGCATACGTGCATGAATGCGCAATACCCGATAAACGCTTCCAGCAGGGCAATCCACCCCAGGATAAAAATCGCCCAGTTCATCCAGACGTATGGATAGTCTGGCGCTAACGGGCCAAGCCACCAGAACGCAAGTAACAAACGAAACCAGCGGTCGGTCTTGTTCAAGTTTGGTTGGAACATAGTATCACCTCGTGAAAAAGAGATATTCTAGTCTATAAAATACTTTCGCACAAATATTCTTAAATCAGCCGCCTTTTTCCCAGTTCATGGCCACACCTTTATGCCCTTATTTCGGATCATGCGGCGGCTGCGCAACACAGCATCTCGAGTATAGCCTGCAGCTCGAAAACAAGAAGAAGTCGTTAACGCAACTGATCAACTATTCGGACATCAACGTCTTCTCCGCTAACGAATACTTCTACCGCAATCGCATGGATTTTGTCTTTCATCCGCGAGGTGTAGGATTACGGGAGAAAGACAAATGGTGGAAGATTATGGATATTGAACGCTGCGTTATTTCGCAGGAGCCATTGAACAAATTATTATTAGAAGTGCGGACGTTCTTTACCAATGTCGATGCGTTTGATGTCCGCCAGCATACTGGAACTTTCCGCTATGCGGTGATTCGCGTGACCACGATTGGCGATTCATCCGTCTCTTTCGTCGTCAATGAAGAATCTACAAAATTAGAAGAGGCAACAGAGAAAATAAAGGAATTTGCCGCCAAAACGACGGCCAACAATATTCTGATTACCTACGTCAAACCTGATACCGATGAAAGCGTTTCTGAAGAATATATCCTAATCAAAGGGAGAGAGCTTCTGCAGGAAAAACTGCTGGGCAGAACATTTTATTATCCGGTTCAGGGATTCTTTCAGAACAATCCGGCGATGGCCGAAAAGATGCTGCAATATAGCTATGATATTTTGCCCAAATACGATACTAAAAAAGCGCATCTCCTGGACCTGTATGGCGGCGTGGGCACGTTTGGGATCATTAACTCCGATCTTTTCAAAGCAGTTACTATTGTGGAAAGCGTTCCGCCGGCAATTGAATGTGCGAAGAGAAATGCAAAAGAGAATAGAATATCAAACAGTAATGCTCTGGTGCTGGATGCCAGGAATCTGAAAAAGCTAGCGTTGCCGTCGCCATTGTTTGTCATCACCGATCCGCCCAGAAGCGGCATGCATCCCAAGACGATTGAAGAATTAAAGAGGGTAAAGCCGGAAGTGATTCTTTATATCTCCTGTAATATTCAACAACTCGCTAAAGACATTCCCAAATTCAAAGAATACAAAATACAAAGTGCAGCATTATTCGACTTATTCCCGCAGACGAACCATGTAGAAGCGGCGGTAGAATTGGTGAAAACACTTTAGTAGCCGCGTATACTTTTCGTATTCCTTCTCTCCACCAAAGGCAGGCAAAAGCTCACAAACACTTTTTCTAATAGTTCCGTATTCTCCCCACAATGCCTCCGTATTTTCTCCCATTCCTTATTTCGGTACAATTTCTCCACATCGGCCCCGGAATGCCGTTCCGCCTTTTGGACATCCAAGCCATGCAATTTAGCCAATATCTCCAAATTGGGATTCGTGAACGTCCCATATTGCGAAAAGAACTGCATGGTGTCAAAGTGATTGGACGTTTCCATGTTCCATTTGCTCGTATTGATCTGCACTGGAACGGGGATCTTATTTACCACGGAACGAATCACCAAAAAGGGAATTTCTCCGCTATACCCGTTATGCGTCACAAAGACATCCACCTGGCTCGTGCTGACCATCCGCCAGAGTTCACGAAGAAGGTTTTTTTCATCCTCTCCGCTTAAGACGATGGTTTTATCGTTTGCGGATTTCACTCCAATAGCAATAATCCGGGAATAATTGGGGTCATAACTGCGCCGTTCCTTGCTGATCTGCTTGTCCATCAGGTAGTTGCGGACATCGTCGTCGGTGATCTCAAGAGGAGAGGTCTCCAGAGTCATGATGAAGTAGTTCATACATAAACAAAAGAGTTAATGTTTAAATAGTTTGTTGTGAGAAGTATGCATTAAGTTAAGTCAGGGCTAGCGTGGTCAATAATACCTGCCGAGCTATACTATTCGTAAGAAAAAGATCAGATGCGAAAATAGTCAGATGATCCTGTCGATGAGAAGGATCATCGAGGAAAACGACTGCCTAAATTTGTCTTACCTAGCTTTCCGAGTTTAGCAAGGACGTCACGAACGAGCTCAACGAGTGACTTGACGCTTAGCTCGCACCACACTCTTGGCCAGGCGGAACTTTTCAATATGACCAAACCGCAGCAAAAGCTTTAAAAGATAACAACATCATCACCACTTCTTGAAAGCGTACCATGGAAGACCATAACAACCAACCAGCAGGTCCACCGCCCGAACTCACGCAAATTTCTAAGGTAGTCTGGGAACTTCCCATAACGTATAAAAAAGGCATGCTCGTTCCGGCGCGGATTATTGCTAACAAAGAACTGATTGCATCCATGGATGCAGGTGTTTTCAACCAGGTGACAAATGTTGCCAGTCTCCCGGGAATCCAGAAATATGCCTATTGCATGCCTGACGGACATTGGGGATATGGATTTCCTATCGGGGGCGTCGCGGCTTTTGATCCGAAAGAAGGCGGCGTAATCTCGCCCGGCGGGATTGGTTTTGACATAAATTGCGGCATGCGCCTGATCACCACCGCCCTTACCGTCAAGGACGTCAAACCCCGCATCAAAGAATTAGTCGATGCGCTCTACAGAGCAGTTCCTGCCGGCGTCGGCTGCAAGGGATTTGTCAAAATCACCAAAAGCCAGTTCCGCGATGTGATGAAAGACGGTGCGCAGTGGTGCCTGAAGAACGGCTATGCCTGGGAAGGTGATACCATCAACATTGAAGATCATGGAAAAATTCCCGGAGCAGATCCTGACAAAGTTTCTGACAAAGCCGTGCTGCGGGGATTGGACCAGCTCGGGACCTTGGGCAGCGGAAATCATTATTTGGAAATTCAGGAAGTGCGTGAAGGCAATATTTTTGACCAGGAAGCAGCCAACGCCATGGGCATCACTAAACCTGGACAAATTGTGATCATGGTTCACTGTGGAAGCAGAGGGATGGGCCATCAGGTGGGGACAGATTATCTCAAGAAATTTTTAGAGGTGATGCCCAAATATGGGATTACTATTCTAGATCAGGAGTTAGCCTGCGCTCCGTTTAACTCGCCAGAAGGACAAGACTATTACGCTGCCATGGCCTGCGCCGCCAATATGGCCTTTGCCAACAGGCAAGTCATCACTCATCGCATCCGGGAAGTGTTCAGCCAGATCTTCAAGAAGCCGGCGGAAGAATTAGGGATGAATTTGGTGTATGATGTCGCTCACAATATTGCGAAATTAGAGAAGTATGACATTGATGGAAAAATAAAAGAGTTGTTAGTTCACCGCAAAGGAGCCACGCGGGCCTTTGGTCCAGGCAGAGGAGAATTTCTGCCGCCCAAATATGCGAAAATCGGCCAGCCGGTAATTTTGGGAGGATCGATGGAAACCGGTTCGTATTTATTGAAAGGGACTGACGGAGCGGATGAAACGTTTGCCAGTACAGCTCATGGTGCAGGGAGAACGATGAGCCGGGCGAAAGCTAAACATATCCATCGCGGCGATCAATTGCAAAAAGACATGGAGCACCGCGGGATTTATGTGCATTCGGTTACGATGAGCGGACTGGCAGAAGAAGCGGGAAGTGCATATAAAGATATTGAAGCGGTCGTGGATACATTGGAAGCTGCCGGAATAACTAAACGTGTCGTGGCCTTGAAGCCGATTGGCAATGTGAAAGGTTAAATTTATATATTACTTTTTGTTTTCTCTTGTCAAGGTTCAGAATCATGTTCAAAAAGTGGTTATTATCAGGAATAGTATGTGGTTTAATACTTCTTCTTATGGGGTGTGCTGCTCAAGAAGCGGCTGATGAAGAAGGGGAAGAAGAGGAAATCGTGGAGGAAGAAGCGGTTGAGGAAGAAGCCGGAGAAACTCCGGAAACCGCTCCAGAAGAATCTGCTGCTGAATCTACCGCACCGCCGCCTGTGGAAGGGGATTGCAAAGCCCAGTGGGTCTGCGCCAGTTCGGTTTATAAAATCTATCGCCAGGCTGACTGCACCTTTGACTTTACCACCAAAGCCGAATGTAAACGAGGCTGTGTTGAGGAAGAAGGAAAAGATGCCAAATGCCGGCCACCGCCGGTCTGTACTTCAGGATTTAAATGCCGCACGGCAACGAAAAAAGGATATCAGAATGAAGACTGTTCCTGGATTAAAGAGAAGGAATGTGAGCTTGGCTGTGAAAATAATGCCTGTGTCGCTCCGGTTACGGAATCAACGACATCAACCTCATCAGCTACGGATGAGTATGCCGTGCAGAACAAGACCTCCGGCTGCACTGAAGGCTGGAAATGTTTTGATGCTGAATATAAAGTATTTCAGGAAAGTAATTGTTATACTCAAGGGAGGATTTATTGCCAGAATGGCTGTCTGAATGGGCAGTGCCAATAATGACCAGAAACCAAAGGAGACCTGAAATCTGAGCTGAGACATGAGAGATTATTTCTCGCGCTTTCGAACCCCGTACCTGCTGCTGACCTGTCACACGCTGATAGCTGCGTTGTCATTCTCTTTTGTCCCTCTATTCTTTCGTAATCAAGGCTACTCGCTCTGGTTTATCCTGCTGCTCTATATTATCTACACGGGTACTGCCGTATTCTCTATCCCTTTTTTAGCACGGATTCCGATAAAGCGTTTTCTCATCACCGGCTTGGTGTTGTTCATGGTGATGTTATTGGTCTTAGCTGCCAATCCTGCCTATTCTTTTTACATCGTGGCCATATTACTAGGATTGAATGCTTTTTTGTTTTGGATTCCGCTGAATTATCTTTTCTTTAGTGCATCGACCACGCAGACGAATGCCGTGGACAGCTCGCTTTACATGAGCATTTCGACACTGCTGGCCGCGTTTATTCCTCCCCTAGGAGCGTTCTTTATACAGCGAACAGGGTATAGTCATTTATTTTTCTTTGCGGCGCTGCTCTACCTTATTCCACTCTATCTGCTCTATCAGCGTGTTCCGGAGCAGCATCATGAAATTTCATTCCTGCCGGCCGTCCGCAATTTCAAGGGCCTGAAGACGATTACCCTGTTTGAGGGAAGTTTGCAGCTCTTCGGCGGCGTTGTTTTGCCGGTCTATGCTCTTCTCTATTTGAGAACAGAGATGGAATTTGGCCTGCTGTTGAGTTATATCGGCATTGCTGGCTTCTTTGTCTCTCTTGTGCTCTCCTTCCGTTCCGATAAGACACAGCGCAGGAAAAAATATGTCTTTCTCTCTTTCCTGCTGCTCACGGCATCGATCATTTCCCTCGCCTTTGCTCACAATGTTCTGCAATTTCTGATTGCCGTCGGTATTTTTTCGATGATTGCCACGGCATCCTATCCTCTTCGCTTAGCTGTAAGCCTGGACGCCAAGCAGCCCACGGCAGAGTTCTGGACGATGCGAGAATTTTTCTTTAGTCTGGGCCGGATGATTACTTTGTCGTTAGCGATGTTGTTTTTGTATCTGGAGACATATTGGGCGGTCTTTGTGCTATATGGGCTGATGAGTGCGGCGTATCCTTTTTTAGTATATCGCAAGCTAAAAATGTGTTAGCGGCACGTCAAACGGTCACACCTTCACCGCCCTTCCTTTCCGTACTAGCAAATCGGCCACTTCCGGAAATATCTCCGTCTCTTCACCGGTGTCAAACGGGCCATAGACTTTCATGTCCTTCCAGACGAAGCTGGGAACGGCATGCGTAAATTTGATTCTGGTTTTGTCCGGATTTTCCGGTGCATCTTCATCGGCATCCGGCATCGCCTGCTCCAATTCTTTTCGGATCTGCTCTTTCTTCTGCTCCAGCAGGGAGGATTGCATGGATATTGATGGTACTGATAGCATCGGCAATTGCCCCTGCATCAGATTCAATAAAACTCCGTGCCGATGAGCATCTAATGTCATTAAAATCTTATGATAAAAATCCAGTTCTTCCGATAACATCGCACTAGTGTCAATAATATCAGATCCCGTCCTGCTTTTGTTCAAAGCTATCTCAATGATCTTTTTTTCACGCTTTTCATAGATCTCTTTCAGGATGCGCCGGGTGCTGCGTAATTCATATTCCACTTTCTGCTTTTCACTGACGGCGAAGATCTGGGTGTCATCTTTAATGCTTTCTAAGAGGGTCTGCTTCTCCCGCAGATGGGTTATCACATCCAGAAAGAAAGTGGCTTCTAGCTTCTGCAAATCTTCCCGCTTTTTCTCGTTCCGCAGGATATCGTACAGAGTTTCCAAAGTAATACGTATTTCTCCCATAAATCTTTCTAAATTTCCAAGAGAAGCGTAGTTTTAAAAGATATTGCTGATGGAGACTATAGAAGGGTTTGAATAATCTGTCCTTATTTGTCAAACCATTCTAAGAAGGACTCTGAATTCAATACTAAATCGGGGTTATTCAAAGTCCTCTATAGGTTTTCAGCGGCTGCTTTTGGTATTTGTTATTACCCTACAATAGCGAAAGATTTATAAAGCCGTTAATGCCATTTCTAACCATGTCTGAAAACGTGTACAATGCTGAGATTAGCCGGGGGTATGATGCCACCATGGACGCTGGTTATAATCCGAATAGTTATAAAGTTGCGGTCGAAGCAATGCTCAAAATACTAGGTTCAAGAAAGAAAGTTCTGGAGTTAGGTATTGGAACAGGATTACTTGCGGAGCAATTAGTAGAATGCGGGATTGATCTTTCCGGTACTGACTTTAGTGCGTCAATGCTGGAAAAGGCAGCAGCCAGACTCGGAGATAGAGTTAAATTATATCAACAGGACGTTCTTACTCTTGATTTGCCGGAAGTATATGAAGCTGCGGTCTCTCACGGCGGAGTTTGGGTTGCTGTTCGAGATGGAAATTTTCTGGATAGTCATATTACTGGATATGAGAGGAATCTGCAGGGATTAACAAGAGTGGCCCAACATCTTACGCCAGATGGTGTATTGATCATTAATGTTGGTCCAGAACAGAAGGATTTGACTCTGAAACTGACTAGGGGAGAATATTCGCAACGCGTTTTCTTTAAAGGAGACCATTACGAAAAGGATTATGTTGTAACAGAAGGTGGTTGGGTAGTAGCGTTGCAGCATTGTGTATATGGAAGATTTAATGAGGAAGAAACAGCTCGAATGATGGAGGAAGCAGGTTTTAAAGCGAGCGGAAGGGACGAACATTTTGCCGTGTTTGAGAAGGGGCAGGATGATGAGACAAGATGATGAAACAAAAGCACAGAGCCAGGGATACCCCAAAGACTACCGGAAAAAGAGCACTGACGATAGTTTTAGGATTCGTCTGTCTCCCTGCCGGTTATTACGCCATTAAAGCTGCTCACTCTTCATCTGCAGATATCTATGAAACACGGTCGAATGACTCGGTGATGGCTATCTCCTTTGCCGAAGCGCAACTCTTCCCGGCCAAACGGCAGGCATACCTGGACGAACTGCTGCAAGGAGTAGATCTTCCGTATTGTGAAGCTGTGCTCTATGACCCCGATGGCTCACAGATTTTGTCTTATCGGGATCTGCAATTGGCGCCAGGAAAAAACAGCCCGCATCAAAACGCCATTTTTTTAGAGCGGGAAGAAAGCCTCTTTCAGGGAGGACAGTATCATATTTATACGCCATCTATTATTAACCGGCGGGGAAAAGGGGAACATACCGCTATTTTTGTGGGGCAGAAGGCATTTACGTCGGATCTGTTTCAGAATGATGAGGATTTAAAAGCTGCTCTTGTTGCCCATGAACAGCGCCATGTTCTGCAATATGCGCAGGGAATGAACGTGGACCAGTCTGTACCGCCGCCGTTTATTGACCATCTTCTGGAGGGAAGAATCACATTGAAAACAGTCTACGATATCGCTGAATTAGATGCACAGCAGCAGGAATTGATGAGGATCAAGCAAGGGGAATTTAGGGTAAGTGATTCCTATCTCACGTCTCGCCGGAATGAATTTTACCAGAACAAAAGTCGTCTGGAGACAATGCTGTCTTTTTCGTCTCCAGCACAGGCAGCTTACATCAAGGCGGCCCTGAGGTCCTATGGCACGACTGCCTTTTGATATGGAATAAGCTATACGTTACAATGTACTGATGATAGAGTAAATTGCGGCAGATGTAAACCATCACCATAATTATCTATAAAGGACGATAGGGTTTGCAGATACATTTCTTTATTGTTTCTAAGAATCACAAATAAGTAGTAAAATATTTAAATGAGAAGTTCATTTTACTGTATATGAATCGACGAACATTTTTGGAAGATTTGGGATATCTGGTGGCGGGTACGCTAGGGTCTCTCTGTCTCGGTTCTTCTAGTGAGTTAGACAACCAAATTAAATGGCATTTTCACCTGGCAGAGGAACGAAATATGTTTCATACTGAAAATAGCTGGCTTCGTACTATCGAGCAACGAATTGCCAAAGAGCTTCCTCCGTGGCAGAATCTTGATCGTCATTGGATACGCTTTATCCGGCCAAAACCAAAATTGCTTCCCCCCTGGGACAGATCACTTGCCAAGTCAGGAGAACAACAAGATTTAGGAGAATTACAAGATATACACAATATTCAGCAGGTTAGAGGCGGATATTACCATCATCGCACTCGGCAAGTATATGTAGGAGAGCCAAAACCTTATGCTCATGTTTGTGCACTCCTTGAAGGCACCTCACCGATTCTTTCCACGTTGATTCACGAATCTGCACATTACTTTTTTCATCAGGGAAGCCCGTACCGCACATTGGAGGAGCAGCTCCACCACCTCAATGCAGAAATCGGACGGGATGATGATAACTTTTATGTCCTGGTACGAGGGAAAAACTTTGAAGCGCCAAAAGATACGTACGTATATCAACCTTTCACAGAGAACATATTCATTCAGGCTAGTAGAGGGACTGAGCACCAGATTGATGCTTTCTTTACAAATATTAAGAAAGCGTATCATTGTAAAAGTGGCGGGGAAGTCTATTGGTTATTGAGGAATTATGCTGAGCAGAGCGCAGAGCAGGGACCGGTAATAATCTTAAATGAGATTAATGCTTATTTTTGCCAAGCTTTGATATACGATAAGAATTACGCTGCCCAACTTAATCCAAAGGCAAGACTTAAGAAGCATTTGACCTCTCAGTTGTATTCTGAACTGCCGGAGAGGCCTTTTAATAACGGATTTGCAGCTTTGGTAGAATTTTACTCGGTCCTTCTGGAAGGAACAAAACAAAAGAACATGATGGATACAATTCGTGATGGATGCATCACTGTTGGAAAATGTGCTTATTCCTATTCAGAGATTACCTGGGACTATCCCGACCTGTGGAAAGAGATAGATCTCCTTGCCGATAAGTTCAAGATCCACAACCCCCATGCCGCTTCCACTATGGCAGCAGAAGACCACACACTTCCTTATCGAGAAAAAATTAGAGATATGACGCGAAAATTTCTGAAAGATAAAATATGACCAAACTCCACTTTGATACGCTGCGCTTTGAACTGATCGAGAGAGCGCTGCAGATTACGCTGCTCAAGATATTTCGTACCGAAATACCACTGCAGGAACTGGAAAAGATTGACCGGTTCAAATTAGTAGATGAGCATACTCTTGAATTTCCAAATCAGGATTCAGAGAAAGCAGAAAGAAAATTTTCTTTCCTCCTGTCTAAATATTTGGAGAATTTAACCGATATCGTCAGCAAGAATAAAGCGTTGTACATCCATCGCTATTCCGGCATTCCTCTGATCGGAAACGTCGCTTTTGGCATCGTCTATCGAAATACTTCCCTTATCGAAATAAAGCCGGTGACGTCCTGCAATCTATCCTGCGTGTACTGTTCGGTTCGCGAAGGACGGAATTCAGGAAAGAATGATATTGTCGTGGAGAAAGAGTATCTGCTGGAAGAATTGCAGAAACTGCTTGAATTTGTGGAAGTGCCCGTGGAGATCCATATTGGCGTTCAGGGAGAGCCATTTCTCTATGCCGATCTGGTTCCGTTAATTGAAGAGCTGCAGAAAAATGCACAAGTTTCGGTCATTTCGGCCGATACGAATTTTACGCTGGTGACGAAGCCCATTATTGATCGCTTGTGCCTGTTGGATAAGGTACGCCTGAATGTTTCTCTGGATGCCATTGATCCAACGATTGCGCAGGAGATGGTCGATGCGCCGTATGATGTGAAGCGGTTGATGGAACATATCCGTTACGGCGCAGAGAAAGGCTTGGGATTATTGCTGGCGCCGGTGTTTGTTCCGGGCTATAACGAGGCGGAGTTAGAAAAAGTGGTGGAATTCGCCAAAGAATTAAATAAAATCAGTCCAAGATTTATTCGCGTCGGCATTCAGAATTTTTTGGCGTATAAAGCGGGAAGGCATCCCACGAAACCGATGAGCTGGGACACGTTTTATCGGATGATTGCGGAACTGGAGAAGAAAACAGGATTTCCCCTGAAATTATCAGAAGCGGATTTTAATATCGTGAAGACCAAAGAATTGCCGAAGCCGTTTGTGGAAGGAGAGGTGGTCACGGCAGTGGTGAAAGGGAGGGATCGGTTTCCGAACACCGTTTTAGCCGTTGCTGGGGACAGGACGATTTCCGTGCCGGATTGTGAATTTAAAAAAGATAAGAAAATAAAAATCATGATTATGCGGGATAAGCATAATATCTTTGTGGGGAAAATATGTTAAGCATGAATAAAACTGAATTTTAGGAATCATTCTTGTAATAATTCTTCTACTTTTTTCTGTACTGCTACAATGTACAAGTCAAACTGCAATTCGATGCTTTTCCACATCGCCGGACTGATATCTTTTCCTTCATATTTACTTCCATTGCGCATTTTTCGGATACATTCCAGAATTTCCCAATCAAATTCCAATGGAGGGAAATGAACCACAATAAATGCAAACACCGCCTGATGGTTACTTGTTTTTTTTCTGTTGAAAAGCATAAGTAAATCGCAGAGTTCCCTGAAAATATCATAATGAGCATTAAAAATGATTCTCCAACGAGGGGACTTTTCACTTCGTACCTGTTTGGCGAATTCGTAATCTTTTTGAAGCATAGTCAAAACTTGCTGTACCACTTCACGTTCAAGAGAGGACTCTTCGTATAGGCCGTCGGCTTCAAAATGTTCATAAAATTTTTTAGCTATGCTGTTAAGCATGGACCATCACTTCAAATGGCTCTAAATTCCCTTTGATATTAAATCCTTTCGTGATATTAGGGATGAGTGCTGGATTAAGCTCTTCTTTTATTTTTTGAGGGTCGTAAAACGAAAATACTTGCAATTCCCTCTTTAGGAGAAGTTCAAATCTTTCTTTTTCAAAGTTTTGATCATCACCAAAGAGAAAGAGGTCTACATCACTTGATTTTCCCCAATCTCCCCGAGCAAAACTGCCAAAAAGGAGAGCTGTTTTTATCTTAGGATCAGCATAAATATGGTCAAACAAGCCGCTACTTTGCAATATACTTAGGCCAAAGAAACGTTTTTCCATGCGGAAAGAAGGCTGCTCTTTATTGGCCACATAGTAAGGCATTTTACTGCGTGGCTTAATTCTCGTAATGAATTTCTGCTTAAGCAATTCTCGGAGATAGAAATGAACTCGTTCCCGGCTTAATTTTGATTCTTGTATTAAAGCTTCAAAATGCCAATGGCGCAATGTCTGTTCAAAAAAGAGCGGTTTGAGGGGGTTCATTTTTAGTATGATAAATCAAACTAATATTTAAAGGTTACTCCGGGAGACACTGTTATCTTTTCGTCATCTCCCCATTTAAGTCATTTAGTCTCTTCTGAGGCTAACTTGTTTTGACCTTGTGTAAGCTCATTTTGCGTCTCACAAAACAATTTTTCTTCGGCTTTTTGACTCAATCTTTTGAGATGACGAGGATTAACCATTGTCCTTCGGCGAAAATAAAATTTCACTGAACCCTGAACGAATCCAAGAGATTGAAAGAATAATAGAAGAATTATAACTCTACTTATAGTAAGTGACCTAAATTTTTATACAAATGTCACTTACTATATTCGAAGGACATAACAATTTTGTATAATTATTTATGTCCTTCGCTATAATTTCCTGCCAGCCGCTCTCAGGTGTCAAGATGCTTTGGGGATTTCCTTCCTCCTGACGATTAAATGCCAGTTAATCATTAACAACAAAACATTTATATACTTCCAATGTTAATTATTAACAAAATGCCGAACGACTTGAAGATTAAAGCGAGAAACTATTTTCTGTTAGGCAGCATTGCGTTGAAGTTACGTATGCCCTCTGAGGCAGCAACTAATTTTTTTAAAGCGCTGTTTGCCGTAGATGATTCGGTATTATATGACCAATTAAAATTGGAACCCAAAGACCACACTGAAAGATTTGACCTGCTGCGGAAGAATAGCCCTAGGTTGTACTCTATCACTGACCGGATGTTTCACACATATAGAAGGACTTACACACAGGAATTGAATGAGGAAGAAGTGCTATTAATAAGAAAAAGAGTAATGGAGGCGTTTGAGCATGCCAGAATTGTTATCCCTACAGATGAAGAAGTTAAAAGCAAATTTGAAGAGCTTCTTAAAAAAAGAGAACTATCTGGTTGATGTAATCCTGTTCGGTTCAGCGCTGAAGGGAAAAGTCAAGCCAGGAGATATAGATTTAATTGCCCTCTTCCGGGATCACGACCCTGAGAAAATAGAAGATATACTGTACCGGATCCGGAAAAGGGGTGAAGAACTAAAACTAAATTTACATATCGAGCCTATCGTCGTTGACCAGATGTTCAATGAGAAAGTTTATCCTTTGCTGCTGCATGAGGGATTCAGTATCCGATGCTTTGATTTCGTACATAAAAAATTAAACATTCAGCCGTTGGTGTTGGTAACCTATCTTTTGGAAGGCAAGAGCGCTTCGGATAAAGTGAGGTTTTCCTACGCTTTATACGGAAGAAACAAAGGCGAAGGGTTACTGGGCAAAATAAATGGCAGAATAGTGGGAAAAGGTTCAATATTAATCCCCATAGCTCACCAAGAAACGATTAAAGAATTCTTCAGGCAATGGGAAGTCGAATATCAAGAACAGCGGGTGTTTCTCTTTGGTTAATATTTAACAAATAAGCTATATTTTAAACCTCTTTGTTAATAATTAACATAAGGCGGGATACGGGATAGAAGTTTCGCTGAACCCTGAACGAATCCAAGAGATTGAAAAGATAGTAGAAGAACTCTGACTATTAAATCACTACTTAATTTCCTGGTAGTCATCTTTAGGTGTCCAGATTAGATCTAGTATTCCATCGTTATCTTCATCTATAGAGAACTTTGAATAATCCATATTTTGTATTAAAATTCAAAGTTCTTCTTAGAATGGTTTGACAAATTGGATAGTTATTCAAACCATTCTATAGTTTCTTCAATTATATCGCCGGATGCATCATACTTTCTGATCGAGTTTATGTCCAGTTCTCCATTCTCCTTCAAATGGTAGATTTCTTCTGTAACCTTGCCTTTCGGCTCATATTTGAAGACCTCAATATACTCTGGTGTCCCATCAGCATCTTTATCCCACACAAATTTTGTCTGCTGTCCACGCGTGTTAAATTCCCAGCATTTGATACTGAGGTCTTTTCCATCTTTATTCCAGTCCTGAGTCCAAGTTATTTTTGTGATCCTGCCCCCTTCGTCAAATTCCTGAACCTCTTTCATTATCGTGTCATCAATCTCGTAAGTATGTGTTTTTATACGGAAAAGTTCTGGAGTGGGGAGATTATTTATTGTGGCGTAACTTGTCGCTGGGCTAAGTGCAACTGAAGCATAAAGAACGCCTTTAGCCACTGCTCGAGAAGCTTCTTTTATAAGGCCTACAAGATCAGGTGTCATCGGACTTAAAATAGGGCGCGACTTTATAAATATTTTGTTGATAATCACTTAAAAGTTGTAAAAATAGAAACATTTATATATAGGCGCCCTTTATACAGAATCATGAATAAGCGCGGATTTTTGGAAGCATTAGGATTACTTGGCTTAGAGGCAGTTGTGAAAGAACCTACTGCCAGGGCAAAAGGCTGGGAGCCAGATTTCTTCGACCGCCTTCTCACCTACATCGGGAAGAAAGAGCGAAAGAAAGTTCGTACGGAATATGTTCCTTCGACAAACTACGAGCAAGAATATCAAGAATTAGTCGACCGCATTTGCGAACTTGACGTGGCACGATACCGCGAAGCAACTGACTGGTACGTGGATGGTTTAACCATAAGTATGTTTCCATTTCCACGAAAAATGAATTTGAAACCATTACTAAAGCCTTGTCAATATAGGACTATACCAGAAGTTGAGAATTCGCCTGAGAAAAAAGAGAAATGCCGGCAATCCTGGGAGAGAGTTAAGGGTACTGAGAGCTTTCACGTGTTAAACTATTATACAGAGACCTGCGGGCCACCCCCTGGAACCTGTCAGAATGGATATACTAGTGGTGTTTTCTTTGAAGAGCTATCACCGGAGCAAGCGAATCAGCTTTTTTACGTAAGCTGGCGTGTTGGTGAGGACTTATTTACCAAGCGCATCGTTCCTGACAATGAGCGATGGAAGAGTGGCCGCCCATTAGTTTCGCAAGAATATCAAAAGAATTTCACTGCAGGAACGGAGAAACTTCCTTACGATTCACAGACGCGTGAATTCGTCTTCTTCGGAGCCGAAGGTTGTAATCCTTGTTACCAAGTAAGGATTTTCCTAGCAGATAATTACATCAGATGGAGAGAAGTGATAGTTGAAGAAGGACAAACGCCGAGAATGCATTACCAGGATCAGGAAATGGTAGGTCTTGATGAGGTTACTCGTGTTGTGAGAGAAATGTATGGAATTAAGAAGGAAAAATAAAATGGTCTCCCCATCAGAAAAACTCCGCTGCACCCAGTACATCTGCAATCGCCTAGAAGATTCTGGACTGTATATAATTACAGGAAAAGACGCTGAGCACGTTCTCGTACGGGAAAAACCGGAAGTCAGGGAACAACTCAGAACAATAGATGTCGTTATCACGAATGCTCTGCCCACTGCCGATGATTTCGTGCTACGACGACGCAGCAATCAACACCAAGGCATTTACACGTGTCCCATTCTCTATAAAGATGGCAAAACTGCCTTTGTCCGGATGGTCGAACGAAATCCCTCCTGGAGAACGGAGAAGAGTTTAAAGAAATACTCCCCGCAGCAAATAAATCAAATGCTGCATCTGCGAAAGATCGAAAAAGTAACTGCCGAGTTCCTGCGCGGCTCTCGAATGAGATATTACCAACCAACGACAGACTTGTTGCCAGAATCAATACGGGAATTTGATCTGCAAGATGTTAAACTGGATTACAGCCATATCGGCCCAAACCACCCCTCCTATGACTTTGTGGAGAATAGCACTTCTATAGACTACAAACTCCCCGTAGAACTGACAACCATGACGGGCGCAGTGCAATGTGGATTTGCCGGAGATGATCCCTCTTTACGCGCCAAGCTCATGCCTGTTTAACTTCTCTAGCATAAACGCTCTTAATTCCACAGGCCAATTTTCTTCAATCTCCTTCCGATAGTTCTTGCATTCGTCAAACACATCCTTCCGCATCGTGCCGAATTCAACCAATTTGATCAGCTCTTCTTTCACATACACCGGCACGTGCTTCAGATTCCAGACCTGCATTTTTAATTTCTCCTTTGCCGTATCCTTCTCGTCCAGCTGCTTCTGCTGCATCTTTTCCCAAAATGAAGTGTAGGAAAATTTCTCCTGCTCTTTCTTCACTTTGCTCTTCCCTTCTTTCAATGAAATCTTGGCCATCACCAGCTCATGCATCCGCTTTAGGAACTCCTGTTTATCTTCCACCTTAATCACATCACCATATCCCTGCAAAATTAAGTCAAAGGCAAATGGGCTGGGAATCGCCGTGTTGAACTCTTCCACCTTGAGCTTTCCATCCAGCACCAGATTGACGATCTGCTGCGCATGCTCATAATCCATCAGGTCTTCCAGCACTTCCCGGCGGGCTTCTTTGAGGATGGGGAAATCATTGCTAATCCTCTTCACGGCATTAAATAAAATCTTGCTGCCGACCTGCATCCGGCCGACGTGTTTAGTACGGCCCATGTAATTACGCAAAATCATCAATGATCGGCCGGCGCAATGGCGGAATCTCCGGCTTAATACTTCACTGCTCTCCAGCGCATTTTCGAGGATCGTCCGGAAATTTTCTGATTTTAACATTTCAAAAGCGCGCACGGCATGAAAAGCCTTATCCGCCGCAACATAAAATCCATTATCAGTAATGCCGACTTCCACATCGCGGTGTTGGGAATGCCCGATGACATAAGCCAGCGATCTCGATAGGCAGTCATTGACCCGCCGGCCAAAGAGCGTATGGAAAATCACATAATGCCGTCCCCTATCCGTAAAACTTTCCACCAATATCCGCTTATCGCTGGGAATTTTGCTGAAGTTAAATTGCTCATAAAAATAATGATAGATGCTCTCGGCGGCATTCTCGTCGACGTAGACGTATTCGTGAATAAACTTGATCATCTCTTCTTTCGTTCTTTTATTCACGAATTTTTCTTCCATCAAGCGCCGGAAGCGGTTGATTTCCATGGCGAGATCAAACGAAAGAGGCAGCATTTCCGAAAACCAGCTTGGCACAGTAGGCGGTTTGGTGACGGAACTGGTCACTTGAGCCGTCATTCCCCTTGAGAACTTGAACATATAGACATTGCCGCCAAGGACGAAAACATCTCCCGGCCGTAATCTTTCCAGGAAGCCCTCATCAATCATGCCGACAATATGCTCGCCTTCTTTGACGGTCACGAACGACTCTTCCGGAATCGTGCCGATATTGGTCATGTAAATTATTCTCGCCATTTTCCCTCTTTTCCCGATATTGCCCGTTTCCTTGTCGTACCAAATCCGGGCATAGACATAGCGTTCTTCTAAACTGACATAGTCCCCAGCCAGATATTTGATAACTTCCTGAAAATCGTTCCATTCCAGCGTATGATAGCAGTAGCTGTTTTTGATGAAGGTATACATTTCGTAAATATTGGTCACTTCGTTGATCGCTATCCCGTAGATCTGCTGCGCCAACACATCTAAAGCATTATGGGGAATATGCACACGATCGATTTTCCGCTCCATGGCTGATTTCAGTAAAATTGCACATTCAACTAAATCATCCCGATCCATGACGATGATTCGCGCTTTCACGGTGCTGTGCAATTGATGGCCGGCTCTCCCGGCGCGCTGCAGGAAACGGGCCACGGATTTTGGACTGCCGACACAAATCACTAAATCAATATACCCGATATCAATCCCCAGTTCTAACGACGTCGAGGAAACGACAACTCTCAGTTTGCCGTCGCGCAGATCCTGTTCCGTCTTAAAGCGGTTTTCTTTTCCCAGACTGCCGTGATGCGCGGCAATATTCTCGCCGGTATAGAATTTTGGATACATCTCTTTCAGCGTATGCACCACGCGTTCCGTTCCGCTTCGGGTGTTGGTAAAAATTAACGTGGTTTTATGCTCCTGGATTAATTTGTGCATGGTTTCATACATCTTATGATGCTTTAACATATAATCAGATTCCACCAGACTTTTTACCGGACTAATGACCTGCAGATCCATCTGTTTCAGGAATTGCACATCCACAATGCCGCAATCGCGTTCTGTATTTCCGTTGTAGCCGACGAGATATCTGGCAATCTCTTCCAGGGGAGCAATCGTCGCACTCAATCCCACACGGCAAAAACCAGGAGAAAGGCGCTGCAGGCGTTCTATGGTAAGATTTAAATGAACGCCTCGTTTATTATCGGCTAAGGCATGGACTTCATCCACGATCAGCCATTGCACACTGGTCATTTTTTCTTTAAATTTGGGAGAGTTGATGATGATGGCGAGAGATTCCGGCGTGGTAATCAAAATATGCGGCGTATGGGCTAACATCTTCGCTTTTTCCGAAGCGGTGGTATCTCCGGTTCGCACGGCAATTCTGATACCTAGTTTTTTGTTGGCAATCTTTTCGATTTCTTCTAATGGGCGAAGTAAGTTAAATTGGATGTCATAATTGAGCGCTTTCAGAGGAGAGATGTAAACAGCATAGACCTTATCTTCCAGAATGCCTTTTTCTGCCGAATCAACCAGTTCATTTAAAATGGCGAGAAAGCCGGTTAATGTCTTTGTTGCTCCCGTTGGCGCAGAGATCAGTACATTTCTCCGCTGATGAATTTCCATCACACCGTAGAGCTGAGGAAGGGAAAATTCTTTAAATTTGGAAAAGAACCATTGTATCACATATGGATGCAGCACCGCCTTCAGGTGCAGCGGTTCATAGGGTTGCTCTAGTTTGGTAATCATGATCTAGTGGTCTAGAAAACAGCTATCGGGATGGTTATTTTAAGGATGATTTATAATGGTTGTGGTCGTATTTTATAGGAATAAAAGTTCTATTTTTAGGGAAATTTTTGAGAAGAAAGGTTTCTAAAATTTGATGAAATGTTTAATATTTTAACTTGCCAGGATTATACAGCATATACACAACCTTTAATACCCCCTGCCTTCCCCCGCCAGATTTATGGATCTAAAACTCGCCCTGGCAGGAATTGTCTTTCTGGGATGCGCCTCCGCACTTGAGCAAAAAGTAGACCGCAGGCTCGATACCCTGGAAGCACGCCTTCAGGCAGTAGAAGAGTACCAAGCCAAACCACCGCAGGAAACAGCAGCAGAGAAGTATTGGCGGGAGAAAGGCGCAGCCGAATACCAACACCAGCAGCAGAAAGCGAACGATCCACTCGGACAAAAAGTCGGATTTTATTTTTCTGTCTATGTGGATACGGCTGGCCGGCAGCGGCTCACAGTGGATACCACTTCTTTTACCGGCACAGGCTACGATGTAGAAGTGCGTGAGCGCCGGAACGCATATTGCACAACTTTAGCTGTCATTTCCTATAACAAAGGGGAAGTCGCTCGGGTCGTTTCCATCGACGAAGCCTTAGGGCAGGTCGAAAAAATTAAAATCGAACAGAATCAGTACTCCGTGCATTTGTTTCTGACAGAAGAAGGCCTGCAGGTTCAGCCGCCAATACTAAATATCGGCGAAGCCGCACGGGTCTTTAGGCATCACGAAAAGGAATACCGTACTTTCGTCCAGCAGTATGAGATTGAACGAAGGATTAATGAGTATGCTCCGCAGGCGCCAGCCGTGGATTAAAAATGACTGCCGCCAAACCTTTATAAATCTCACTTCTTTTATTTCCTCCATGCCTCGAAAAGAATCCATCCTTGTCTTTAGCGCCCATTCCGATGACTTTGTGTTAGGAGCAGGAGGAACGATTGCCAACTATACCAAAGAGGGTAAGAAGGTCACGGCTATCGTCTTCTCCTATGGTGAGAAATCACATCCCTGGCTCAAGGAAGAAGTAGTGCAGCGTATGCGCGCCCAGGAAACACTGGAAGCCTGCACCATCCTGAAATGTTCAGTCCTGTTTTTTGACTTGCGGGAGTTGCAGTTTGAAGAAGATTTCAGAACCAAGAATTTAGGAGCAAATCTAGTGGACATCATCACCAAAGAAAAGCCATCCAAAATTTTTACGCACAGCCTTGAAGATCCTCATCCAGATCATAAAGCAGTTCATACTATCACTCTCAACCTGCTCAAGAAAATAAAAAAGAAGCCAGAGCTCTACATCTATTCCATCTGGAATCCGGTATCGTTCCGAACGACGTATCCGGCGCTCTTTGTTAAGATCAGCAAAACCTTTTCTTTCAAGATGCAGGCGCTGAAAACCTTCCGCAGCCAGAAAATCCATATTCTCTATCCTGTCTTTTTGCTGCTGTTCCGCAATTTCCTCGCCGGGATAAAATTGCATACGCTGTTTGCAGAAAAATTTTATCGGATAAAGTGAAGGGCATATGAAACCAAAATACAAATGAAACCGAAACTATTGCTGGTAGCCGACACCTATTATCCGAAGGTAGATGGCACACTGCGCTTCATGGAGGAATTCCTGAAAAGATCTGGTGACCAATTTGACATCAGTCTGCTCGTTCCGGATTTAGGAGTGCATAAGGGAAAAAAAGTGAGCTATGTACAGCCCTCCAAAATCCTGCAGGTATCCGGCTATCCCTCCCTGAAATTATCCTGGAGCAACATCCAAAAAATAAAGCAGACGATTCAGCAGAACGATCTTATTTTCGTGCAAGGACCGGCGTTGATGAGCTATCTGAGTATTTATTATGGTGCAAAATACCATAAAAAGACTTTTTTTTACACCCATACCCTCGCTTGGGAGTTATTTGAGAAATTTTTTCCGCCGATTTTGAAGAAATTATTCTTTACGCTGATCAAAAAAGCATCTATCTGGTTCTACAACCAGTGCGATGAAATTTTTGTGCCGTATCATGAGCTGAAAGAGCATCTGGCTAGCGAAGGCGTACGGACAAAAATGACCGTCGCTCGTCTGGGTGTCGATATCGATCTGTTTTCGCCCAGTAAGAATAAAGCTGAAAGCAAACGAAAGCTGGGAATTCATTCGGATGTTAAAGTTATCGGCTACGTGGGCAGGATTTCTAAAGAGAAAAATATGGCGATCTTACTCAGTGCATTCAAGAGATTGAGATATAAAAATCTATTGTTTCTTTTGGTCGGCGATGGTCCAGAGGATCAGGTAGAAAAGTTCAGGCAGCTGCCGAATTGCAGGATTACAGGCTTTGTGTCCAATGTGCAGGATTATGTGCCGGCGATGGATGTGTTCATCATGCCTTCGCTGACGGAAACGACCTCCTTAGCAACATTAGAAGCGATGTCCTGCAGCGTTCCGGTCATTGTCACCAAAGTCGGATTCGTGAAGAAATATGTGGTCAAGGAATATAATGGATTGTTTTTCCCGCGGCACAGCGCCAGTGCTTTGGCTGGCCAGATGGAGCGGCTATTGGAAGACAAGAATCTACGGGAGAAGCTGGGAGCGAATGGCCGCAAGACGGTGGCCTATTCTTTTTCATGGGACAGATCGATAAATAAAATCAGAAGGCTGCTTCTGGAATGGTAAATTTTTAAAGTTCTGACAGGAAACGACGCCGATGAGTAAAAAGAAATGTTGGGATATGTTTACAATTACAGAACAAAATCCGGATCCCGGTGCAGGCATTCTGTACTGCTTACGGTATAGAAAGCGCAGAATATATTATCATCAGAGATCAGTAGTGAAGGCGTTACGATCCCTAGGCGTGGGCCTGGAAGTGCTCCTTGGAGAAATTGTCGTCAAGCCATCCAGGATATTGGACGAATCAGAACAACGCAGGCTTGGTTCGCTTTTGGAAGAGTTATCATGCTTGAACGAAGCCCGTACCTATAGTGCAGCCGGGTTTAGCAAATTCCACAGTATCCGAGACTTAAAAAAGGGCTTGATATCCACTTATTCTGCATTAATAGAGTATCAACGGATCAGGCAGGCGTACGACGTGATACATAAAGTTATTCCCCAGCTGGTGAGGGAGTTAAGGACAGCGAACCATCAAAATAAAGTTCTGTCGCCATCCGAACGAAAAGATTTAAGTGAACTCCTTCAATTTGCGCAAAATCAGGAACTGTCATTCGAAGCCGAATTCCAGTACTATTAACCTGGCATAGTTCTACTTCCAAGTAGACATATACCTATATATATTATATACAAAATCTTTAAAAACAAACTCTGAAAGTCGGTGAACTATGGAAGACGAATTTGTAGAGGAAGTTGAGGAGCAGGTGGCAGATGTCGTAGAAGAAGAAGACGGCTTCATGCAAGGATATACCAAGGATGAGGAAGTCGAGGAATGTGCCGAATGTGGCACTGCTGTCACGAAAGAAAAAAAAGTGATGAAGAGCATTACAGAAGAGGAATATGCCTTCTGTTCCAAAGACTGCGCCAAGGATTTTGAAGAGAGTGCGAAATAAATTTTCTTTATTTCTTGTATTTGTTTAGCTCGGCGTGGTCAAATTTGCTTAACGAGCTGAACCTTTGCTCTGCACAAAAATAAGTTGCCCGCTTTTCTCTGTACTCCTCCATTTGTTCATCAAGAAACACCTCCGAGAGCGGGGCGAGGCAAGCGACCGCCGATTGCTAAACAAATACTATTCCTTTAATGCTTTTTCTATCCTTTTTATGCTCCAGTGATTTAACAGATCTTTCTTCTCCAGCCAGCCGCGACGGGCACTCAGCACGCCCAGACGATAGAAAGGAAGATGGGAGATATCATGCCCATCAGTGCTTAACGCAAATAAGCATCCGGCTTCTTTCGCAGCCTTGACCTGCAGCCCGGAGAGATCCATACGTCCTGGGCTTCCATTAATCTCCATAAACACGTTCCGCCGTTTCGCAACATCAAACACTCTCTCCAGATTGATGGCCATTGGCTCACGCTCATTTAATATTCTCCCGGTGGGATGGCCCAGAATATTGAGCGGATAGTTTTCCAAAGCATTACACACGCGTTTGGTCATTTCCTCTTCGGACATTTTCAGAGAAACATGAACGGAAGCAATAACGACATCAAATTCCTTCAATTTTTTCGCCGATAGGGGCAAGGTACCATCTTTTAGGATATCTATCTCCACGCCGGATAATACTCGGAGGCCAACTTTCTTGCGCACTTTTTCTATTTCTTTCAGGTATCCGGTTAATCGTTTCTCATTCAACGGATTGGTGATGCCCATGTGCCCAAAATGATCGTTAAACGAAATGAATTTCAAGCCAAGCTGTTCTGCTTTCTGCGCCATCTCCAATAAAGAATTATTCCCGTCGCTCCAGATGCTGTGATTATGAAACACGCCGTTGATGTCCTTGGCGGTGACCAATCTGGGCAAGATTCCTTTCATGGCCGCGGGGATTTCTCCGGTATTTTCCCGCAGTTCCGGCTCGATATATTGTAATCCTAACTTTTTGTAAACCTCATCTTCCGTCCGCCCGGCAACCCATCTTTTGCCTTTCAATCGAAACAATCCGTACTCACTTAACGTATAGCCTTTGCGTAAGGCGAGTTTCCGCAGTTCTACGTTGTGCTCTTTGTTGCCGATAAAATAAAGCATGGCTGAGCCAAATTCTTTTTCTTTCAGGACACGTAGATCAACCTGCAGCCCGTTGGTCAGCCGCACTGAACTGCGCGTTGAACCTTTCGCCAATACTTCTTTCACGTCCGGCATGGCGGTAAATAAATTGACGACCTTCTCCGCCTTGTCGGATATGACCAGAAAATCAAGATCACCGACGGTCTCTTTTCCCCTACGAAAGGAACCGGTGATTTCCACCCGCTGCACACCATCGCCTTGTTGTAATCGTCTGGTAATTTCCTGCACGAGGGGAAGAGCATGCGCGTACAGAAAGCGCTGTGGTCTCGTTTTAATTAATTCTATCCCTTTCAGGAGATTTTTCTCTGTTTCCTCGCCAAAGCCGTGTAGATCACGCAGCTTTCCCTGTAATATTGCTTTTTCTAAATCGTCAACTGTTTTTATGCCTAATTCCTGATATAATAATTTAATTTTCTTCGGTCCCAGCGTGGGAATCTTATTCAACTGTTCAATATCGACTTTAATCTCTTTCTTTAAATCATCATAATATTTCAGTTTTCCGGTCTGGATGATTTCTTCCATCTTGACAGCAATATGTTCGCCGACGCCGGGAATTTCCATCAAGGCTTTCAGGCCGCCTTTGGTGTAGATGTCTCCCGCATCCTCGCTTAACGATTCCAAGGCTAGGGCCACCTTGCGATAGGCCAGCGGCTTGAACAGCACTTCCTGCAATTCGAGAATGTCGGCTATATTATACAGGATTTTGGCGATGTCCAAATTCTTCATACGACCTCTTTTAAGCGGGATAAATGAATTCGACTTTATAAAAATAGTGGCAAGATTAATAAAGGAGGAGGCATCAATATTCGTCATGCCCAAAAATAAGCCCTGTTTGTTCACGTTGGGTGAACAACCACCTGCTGATCCAATAGAGCTACTCAAAGAAAGCTTGGAACGAAGCGCACGTGACTATAATCCTAACCGGGCAGACCAACAAAGAGACACGACACGGGCAATGCTAAATGAGCATCCAGAAAAGTTGTATGCTCTTGGCGAGCCAGCTGACCAGCAATAATTCTTTACGCCTCATGGTTGACCAGGATCTTCTGTCCCTGTATTTTGCAGATGTGAGCAAGCGGCCATTACTTACAGAAGCAGAAACAAAAACATTGTTTGGGCAATTGGCATACTGCGATAGTAAGCTGGTCGAGGTGCAATTACGTGATCAGAGGCTGCGCCAAAGTCTCGAAGAACGGCTCGATGCCGATCAGAGTGAACAATATCGCCCTATCCCGGAAAAAAGGAAACGGTCATTTCTGTATCGTGCCCTGCCACTCTACGAAATCCGTGGAGCCGCCCGAGAATCCGTTTCAAATGGCTATGAGGAGCGACTTGTCCGCCCGCTTCGTAAATTCTTATACGACATCAAAACCGTGCAGGATACTCTCTGTGAGCATAATCTGCGATTGGCAGTGAACATTGCCAAACAGTTTTACTCACGTTCTGCGGAAATCTCTTTGTTAGACCTGATTCAGGAAGGAACGCTGGGATTGTACAAAGCCATCGAGAGATTCGACTACCGCCGGGGATATAAATTGAGCACATATGCTATCTGGTGGATCAGGCAGAATATTGGGCGGTGGCTGGAGGAGAGAGGCCGGATAATACGATTGCCATGCCACGTTCAGCATGAGCTGCAAAAATATCGTCTGATCTCCAAGGGACTGGCATCTGAGCTGGGCCATGAGCCTACCCCTGAGGAAGTTGGCGTGCGGGTTCTGGGGAAAGCCGAAAAGGTTCCTCAGTATCTGGAAAGAATGAGATGGTATTTTCAGTTAGACAAAACAACGTCGCTGGATGCGGAAATCAAAGATGAAAAAACGTTTTTCACGTTAGTTGCTGATGTTGATTCCCCTGATCCTGAAGAAGAATGCGCCCGCTCTGATTTTCGACGACATTTGTGGGCTATTACAAAAGAGACCCTCTCTCCCCGTGAGGCGCACATTCTTAATCAACGGTTTGGGTTGGGAAATGATGGCCCCTATGATGACACTCAGACCTTGGAAAGGCTGGGAGCTGAGCTTCAGGTAACACGGGAGCGAGTCAGGCAGATTGAGAAACGATCGTTGCAAAAACTGCGGCGAAAACTTGTAGAGAGAAATGTGAGGTTATAACTTGTTGAAGAAATTTTTTGAACCAAGCACCACCAATCTCGGATTTGCTTTCAGCCTGCGCTTCACATACGCAGCTCCTAATCCCGGTGCAAGTTCTATTGGCATATACTCCCGCACGATTTTTCCCCGCTGGCGAAGCTGCTCGCCCAGCACTTCCCCCGCCTGCACGCCGCGAAGGAACTGGAATTCGTACCTCTCTGGCGAAATGATCCCAGACCGCTCATAATGGTCAATAAGAGGAAGAAGCCGGTCTATAACTTCCTGGTCGTGCGTGGCAATTTCCACATAGACGCCAGCGGCGAATAATTCCAGAATTCTTTTCACCAAGCGGTTTTTCGCTTCGGGAATATTATTGGTGGCTATTTCTTCCGGCTCGTTGTAAATGCCGATGCAGGCACGCACGCGAATTTTCTCTTTGGGAAAGGGATAGGACGGTCGCGAGAGATAATAATCGATATCTTGTTGCGTCCGGTTCAGCCGCGACTGCAGGACGATGCCAAGATTGGTATATCCTTTTTCCAAAAGTTCTTCAGCCGCACTTAACGACACATCCGTCCAGCGATGATCTTCCATATCCAATGTTACGTCCAAATCAGCTGCATGCCCGCACAACTGTTCTAACCGCTCCGGCAGAGGCGTTGATGCATCCAGCTGCAACGGTTCGGCTGAGACAATGGCACAAATTGAAGAGGGTTTGACCGATAAAGAGACTGGCCGCTGATGCGGTGACTGGCCGCAGAAAATGCTGGAAAAGAAATGCGCCGCCTGAATGTACGACAGAAGATAATGATCGGCTTCCTGCTTGGTCGTTGCTTCTTCACCCAGAATGTCAAACGTGGAATACCGGCCGCAATCGGTGTAATTCTCCTGCACGGCCTGAAAGCCTTCCTCCAGTGAACTTCCTGCCAAATACGGCCGTCCGAGCGTGCTGATGACTCGTTTAGGGAGAAGAGAAATCGCGGCCCTGTTTAGTGTGTCTAACATGAACGATGGCGAAAAGGGGATGGTTTTTAAATGTTTGGTTCGAAGTGTCCCCTTTTGATGTTGTTTAATATTCTTTTTTAATGACGCTAAATAAAATATAATTGGTAATAATCAATCTTGTAGCTCTTCGATTTTAGCGTGGAAGAATCCCACATCATAAACAATACTAATCTGGCACACTTTGTAGCTCTTCGATTTTAGCGTGGAAGAATCCCACATCATAAACAATACTAATCTGGCACACTTCTTATTTTCTACTCAAACTTCTCTAAGAGACTTTGCAATGTCGCAATTTTAAGCTTATCTGTGCACCTGTTGGTGCAAACTAAATATTACAAATTGCTTTTTGCAAAGTTCTCTAAACAATTACGTTTATTTCGGTTTCTTCCAAAACTCTTCGAAAACCTTATAAAACACCTTCGGTTTTTAGCAGAAACATGGCTGACGACCGCATTCGCTTACCTTCCGGACAAGGCGGCTTAGTGCGCTATTCCGATGAATCTGTTTCTAAAGTTGAATTCTCCCCGGGAACAGTTATCGTCATGGCGGTCATGATCATGGTTATGGTCCTTCTTCTCCATTCCTTCGGCGGACGGATTCTAGGATGATTCCCGGCATCAATCCGCGCCAGATGCAGCAGGCCATGAGAAAGCTCGGTATCCAGCAGACTGAAATCCCTGCCACAGAAGTCATCATCCGAACAGAAGATAAAGAAATTGTCATCCGCAATCCTTCTGTCCAGAAAGTCAACATGATGGGGCAGGAAACCTTCCAGATTGCGGGCGACATCGAAGAATGTAAAATCAAAGAAGAAATCTCAGAAGAAGACATTAAGACCGTGATGGAGCAAACCAACGTCACCAAAGACCAAGCCAAAAAAGCTCTGGAAGATAGCGAGGGCGACTTGGCCCAGGCGATCATGAACCTGCAAGCATGAAAGCGCATCAACAATTGGCCGTCGCTAAACATCTCGTCGGCGTTAGTTATCCGCTCCTGAAGGACCAGAAGCTGCTCATTGGAGCAGTACATAACCTTTTTTCAGCAATAAATCTTGCCTTGGAAGCAATTCTACAGCAGGACGGGCACTTTGTTCCTGATAGTTTTGAAAGCCGGTATGCCCTCTTCACATCGAAACATAAAGCCAAGAAAGAACACCTGGAATTACTGCTTACAATAAAAGAACTCCATGACCTGCATAAGAACAGTGCTGTTGATTTCCCGCGCCACGGCAGCTTGGTGATGTGCACGGAAGATTATCGCCTGAGGACGTTAGCGGTAAAAGACGTGGAAGAGTATGTGCATCGTACGGAGGAGTTCTTGAGGGACTATAAAGGGTTGGAATAAACGATTTACATCGTCAAAACACGAGAACTAAATTTATGTTTTTTGTCATGGAAAAAATGCCTACCTATATCATCGAGCATCTGGAACCGAAAGTGTACGAATGGTGTTTCATTGAATATAAGCAGATCTCCCGCATCGTCGGAAAGAAGAACCTCTGGATCACCAATACCAAAAATCAAACATTAAACCATTATGCGCGCGTCATTCCGAAATCAGCCGCGGGATTACATCTCAACAATGTCTGCCTCCTTGACCCCGCAGCTAAAAAAGAATTGACGCCGGAAGAAGCCAGACATTTTCAGTATTTCGTCTTTGGCGGCATTTTAGGTGATTATCCGCCACGGAAAAGAACGGAAGTAGAATTGACCCAAAAATTTTCCCAGGGAACCGCAACCAGAAATGTCGGGAAAGAACAAATGAGTACCGACCATGCCGTCGCTGTCGTTAAAGAAATCGTACAGGGAAAAAAGCTATCGGCATTGAAATTTCAGGACCAGCTGGAAATTCACATGAAAGAAGGAGAATCAATGTTACTGCCCTATCGCTATTTGTTGATAAAAGGAAAGCTGTTGGTAAGCAAAGAATTATTAGAATATTTGAAGAAAAAGAAAGGGTTTTGAGAGCACTATCCAAAAAGGGAGTGATAATCCTCTTGGCTGCTCGGTCGGCTGATTTTTCGCAGTATGAATTTCTACAAAAAGAAGTATTTTCGAGAAAATCAGGCCAAACCTAGAGCTAAGGGCCCACTGCAAAATAAATTGATAAGTTTTAGAAAAATTATCCTCTCATTTCACTTAAAAATTTGCTATTTTATTTTGTGGCAAGCCCTAACTTTGTCTTACGAATCGCAAAGTAACAGGCACTTCTTCGCATCCCCTACTTTTTACACAAAGCCCCGACAAAGTGAAAATTTATAAACTATTAAATTAAACCATTAAATGATTGAATGAAAAATGGGGGTAATGATGAATAAAAAAATAATATTGGTGTTTCTACTCTTCTCAAGCCTTTTGCTGCTTCTTGGATGCACTACCTTGACAGTGCAAGAGGATGAGCAATATCTCAACACAAAAGAAGTGCCAGATGCACAAGAACCCTCCGAAAAAGGATCTACCGGGTGGATGAACATAAACCTTGTAGATGTCAGAACCGGAAAGACTTTCAAAATTAGTGATTTCAAAGGAAGACCTGTATTATTGGAGAGCTTCGCGGTGTGGTGCCCTATTTGCACTCAACAGCAGAAGAAAATCAAAGAGTTGCATGAAGAAATTGGCGATACGTTCGTCTCCATATCCTTAGACACAGATCCTAATGAGGATGCTGCTAAAGTAAAAGAAGCAGCTGAAGAACGTGGGTTTAACTGGTATTTTACAGTTTCTCCCGTAGAATTGACCCAGGCTTTGATAGACCAATTTGGGGTCCGCGTGGTAGATGCACCAGCAGCACCAGTCATCCTTATCTGCGAAAATGGTTCTGCACGATTGCTCAAACGAGGCATAAAATCAGCGCAGGATTTGAAAGGAGAAATAAGCAGGGGATGTTGATGGTAAGTGCATTGACTAATTTTTGGCTTTCTTTTTTAGCTGGTTTACTCGCACCGCTCGGGGCGGTCTGTGTTCTTCCTCTATATCCTGGATTTTTAGCGTATCTCGCCGGGAAAGTACCTAAAAAAGACCCTAAGAAAACTATCATTCTTCTGGGTGTTATTGTAACGCTGGGGGTAATGTTGTCCATGTTTATCTTCGGATTAATATTCACTCAATTTCTTCAAGCATCGCTGGCTAAAGCTATCGGAGTAATCTCTCCTATTGCATTTATAATTCTGGCAGTGGTCAGCGTTCTCCTCATCTTTAATGTTAATATCGGGAAATTTTTTCCTCAAACGCATGCGCCGATGCTTAAGAATCCATTTTTGAGTTCGCTTCTCTTTGGCTTATTTTTTGGTGCTATCATCCTGCCTTGTAATCCGGCCTCCTTAATTGTATTGTTTGCTATAAGCACTTCCACCATGACTTTTGTTGCCAATTTCCTTAATTTTGTTTTCTTTGGATTAGGAATGGGTTTGCCTTTATTGCTTATCTCCTTTATTTCAACCGCAAGAAGCCAGGAAGTCCTCGGTTTCTTATCCCAGCATCAGAGAGTTATAAACATTATTGCCGGGATCATTATGTTAGGGGTTTCGCTATATTATCTTATTTTTGTGTTTAAGGTAGTGGGATAACAAATATGAGAAAGATAACCTTAATTGTTGGTTTGGTAGCGAGTTTGTTTTTGCTAGCTGGTTGTGTTCCACAAAAAGCAGTAACTCCAGAAAAAGTAACCGTTGATGAAAATTTAGTGGATCGTCCCATGGAACCTTCTGAAGAAGAAGGAATTCAGGTTACCGAAAAAGGCGTGAAATACCTGGTGCATCCCAGTAAAATAATTAGCGGGGGGCCCCCCAAGGACGGGATTCCTTCGATTGATAACCCCAAATATGTTTCTGTAGAAGAAGCAGACGGATGGATTGAGGATAACGAATTGGTACTGGCTATTATTTACAAAGGAGTAAAGCGTATCTACCCCCTCCAAATTCTGGTATGGCATGAAATCGTGAATGATAAGGTTGCCGGTGATCCCGTGCTGATTACGTACTGTCCTTTGTGTGGTTCAGGAATTGCCTTTGAACGAACCATTGACATAAAGGGCAAAAGAGAAGAAGTAGAATTTGGAACTTCTGGTAAATTATACAATTCTAATTTAGTGATGTATGACAGAGTAACTGGCACCTACTGGACGCAGATCGGTGGGAAAGCAATCATCGGAGAATTGACGGGGCAGGAATTAAGTGAGATTTCGATTGACACCGTAGTCTGGAGAGAATGGAAAGTCGAACATCCAGATTCAGACGTATTGAGTCAAGAAACCGGATACATCCGGGATTATGGCCGAGATCCATACGGTAATTATTATGAGGATAGTTATCTTTTTTTCCCGGTTGGGAATCAAGATAATAAAGTCCATCCTAAAACCGTTATTTTTGGAATTGAAGTCGATGGAACGTATAAGGCATATCGGGAAGATGAGCTCATCAAAGCAGGGGTTATAGAAGATGTCTTTCATGGAATTCACATAAAAGTGAAGAGAGATGGGGCTGGAATGGTCAAAATCATTAATCTTGATACTGGAGAAGAAATCGTGAAGGAACGTGACTTCTGGTTCGCGTGGTACGCATTTCATCCGGAGACAGGTTTATATAGTCTGAAGAATGCATCTTCACCATGAGACCTGGGCGCATCTTTTTGGCGAGTTTGTTCTTTGTCCTTGGTTTTTCCGTCATTTTCTCACTCGTCGGCGTCTTGCTGCAGAGCGTTCTCGCCAACGTCGCCGCAGGGGTACAGATTTGGCTCGGCCGTATCGGAGGGACAATCATCATTCTCTTCGGCCTCTATCTCTTGGGCCTGATCAGCATACCCTTTCTGGAACGGGAACACAAGATGAGAGTGACCACCCAGTTTCGCTCGATGTACGTGACGTCGTTTGTCTTTGGTGCGGCCTTTGCCGTGGGCTGGACACCTTGCGTGGGAGCGGTGCTGGGCGCAATACTGACTCTGGCCGCCACTCAGCCAGGAACGGCATTTTTGCTGATGTTATCATATTCTTTAGGATTGGGAATCCCTTTTTTATTAGTGGGGTTATTTGCCAATCAGGCGCAGCGGCTCATTTCCAAAGCAGGAGCGTGGCTCAAATATGCGCAATATTTTTTCGGCGTGGTGCTGGTGATGCTGGGAATTTTTGTGTTTACCAATCAGCTTAGCCGTATTGCCAATCTCGCGTTTGTCTCTGATCTTCTTATCAGACTCAATGTTGGCGGTATTATCGGTATGAGCAGCCTGAACCTCGGCATCGCCTTCTTTGCTGGGATTGTGTCCTTCCTAAGTCCGTGCGTATTGCCGTTAATTCCGGCATTTTTGTCCTATTTAGCGTCTGTAGGTGTGAAGCGATGAAAACGAAAACAATTAGTTTAATCGTGGTAATAGCACTTATAGTTGGTGCAATTTATTATTTAGAAAGTCAAAAAGTTAGTCCTGTCGCTCCTGCATTTCAACCTCCTTCAGAGAAGGCTGCTTCTCCTGAACCAGCTTCTGTCAATGTTTCTCCTAAACTTGTTTCTGTCACTGAAATAGCAGAAACGAAAGTTCAGCCGCCATTCAAAGAGGGGATCTATCCTTTAGCGCCGGAACTGACGGGCATCACCGGCTATATCAATGCCAAAGAAGGATTAAAAATACAGGATTTCAGAGGAAAGGTCGTGCTCATTGATTTCTGGACGTATACCTGCATCAACTGCATCCGCACGCTGCCTCATTTAATTGCCTGGGATCAGAAATACAAAGAGCAGGGATTGGTGATTATCGGGGTGCATTCGCCGGAATTTGAATTTGAGAAAGATAAGGATAATGTGCAGGCAGCGATGGAAAAATATGGGATAACCTATCGCGTGGTGCAGGATAATGATCACGCCACCTGGAGCGCCTTCAAAAATCGCTTCTGGCCACATAAATATTTGATTGACAAGGACGGCTATATCCGTTATGATCACATTGGCGAAGGGGCATATGAAAAAACGGAAAAGAAAATTCAGGAATTGCTGGCGGAAATTAATCCTGCGGCACTGCAAATCAATATGACCACAATGCCTGATCTCACTCCGACAAAGAAATTAACGCCGGAACTGTATGCCGGCTATGAGTTTGCGCTGCCCAGGGGACAAGATCTTGGAAATGCCGGCGGACTGCAGCCAGGAAAAGAATTGGACTACATCCTTCCGACAACACTAACATCGGATGTTGTGTATCTCGAAGGCAGATGGAAAAGCAGTCCTGATGCTCTGGAAGCTCTGTCTCCGGGAAAAATTGTCTTACGCTTCACTGCCGAGGATGTGAATATTGTTGCCGATGGGAAAGGAAACATGAAAGTACTCATTGATGGCCGTGTGGTTGCTGAAGAGCAAATGGGAGCTGATGTGCACAATGGAGCTGTGGACATTGACATGGCTCGTCTGTACAACATTATTAACGGTAAGTATGGCACGTATACGTTAACGCTGGAAGTTGAACCGGGATTCACCTTTAATGCGTTTACGTTTGGGTGAAATGTATGCGCTGTTATGCTACCTGAACTGAAGGCAGTGAAGCGAGAGAGCAGTGAGGTCTGAGCGAAGAAGTAATGCGACTGCCAAATTCATTTATTTAAAATGTCCAAGGTAATGTCGATTCTTGAATCGACAAAATTACCTTGGACATTTTAAAACTTTCTAAATGGTAGTCGCATTATTGAGCATAACCCGCTCTATCTTGAAAGCTACTTCTTTATCTTACCCCTACATTTCCTGCAAAAACAAAAGATTTATAAATATGTGGGGGTAAGCAAGGCTCATGAACATCCGCCGCAAAAAAATTGGCAGCCAGACGTACTTATATTTGGAGCATTCTCTCAGAGAGAAGAATAAAGTCCTGAAGAAGGAACTCTATCTAGGGTTAGAATTGCCTCCCGACATTGAAAAAATAAAGAGTAATTTCCTGTACAACCTTCTCCAAGAAAAATATTTTAATTATTTTGACCAGATTAAATATCATTTCGCGGATGAACTGAAAGATATGCCGCCCACTGCACGAGAAAAATATCTCAACTATTTTATCATTAAGTTTACCTACGATAGCAATAGGATTGAAGGCAGTACGATAACACTCAAAGAAACTGCCAAAATCTTAGAACAGGGAATTGCCCCATTGAATAAGCCCATTGAAGATATTAAAGAGACAGAAGCGCATCGCCAGGTATTTCAGGAAATGATGAAGCATCAAAAAAATCTTACTCTGCCGATTATTTTATACTGGCATAAACTATTATTTCAGCACACCAAACCGGATATTGCCGGAAAAATCAGAACCCACCACGTAAAAGTAGCGGGAAGTAAAACGGAATTCCCCCTTCCGGCAGAGCTCGATACTTTACTACGGGAGTTTATACAATGGTACCATCATCACCAAGAAAAGCTCCATCCTTTAGAATTAGCTGCTTTAGTCCATCTCAAATTTGTGTCCATCCACCCTTTTAGCGATGGTAACGGCCGGACATCCCGCCTCTTGATGAATTTTGTATTGCATCATTATAGATATCCGATGTTAAACATCAAATATTCAAATCGGGACAGTTATTATAACTCTTTGGAAAGAGCGCAAGTAAAGAAACTGGAAAAAGTATTTGTGATGCATATCTTTAAAAGATACTTGAAAGAGTACCAAAAATATATTTAATGACTTTACGTTTGGGTGAAATGAAATCCATATTTCGAGCGTTAACTCAACGAACAGTTGGCGTGCGAGAGCCCATGCCATTTAAGAAAAATCTATTTGTACGCAACGGCAAAGCTCTCGTGGCCATTGAAAAAAGTTCACATCCGATCGATGCCCGCGTGAAAGCCGCCGTTGATATGATGGGCGGCATCCATAAAGTCATCAAAAAAGGCGATACCGTTCTGCTCAAGCCGAATTTCGTGTTTCCTCAACCACCGCCCTGCACGACTGCTCCCGATTTTCTGACAGCAGTGATCAAACTCTGTTATGAGGCCGGAGCGTCGCGCGTTGCAGTCGGTGAAAGCGCCGCCTATTGGGTGGATACCGAATCCACAATGAAAAAATTAGATGTGATTCAGTCCATACAAAAAGCGGGTGCAGAGATTATCTATTTTGATCAGGGAAAATGGATTGATGTTGCTCTCAATACACCTTTGATAAAAAAAGTTTCTTTTCCCGAATCAGCATTTCAGTTTGACAAGATTATCTTCCTTCCTAATCTGAAAACTCATCATCTGGCGCGGTTTACCATGTCATTAAAACTAGCCTACGGCTTCCTCAGCCAGCGCTATCGAACTGCCCAATTGCATTTCCTCCATCTGGAAAAAAAGATTGCCGAAGTCAATACCGCCATCCATCCGGATTTGATCATCATCGATGCCCGCCAATGTTTCGTGACCGGTGGCCCGGCAGAAGGCGATATCGAAAAGCCGAATCTGATCTTGGCGTCAGGCGACAGAATAGCCATCGATGCCGTGGGCGTGAAGATCTTACAGCGTTACCAAGCAAAAAACAAACTGATCTATGAGAATCCATTTCAGTATGAGCAGATTAAGCACGCAGCAGAACTGGGATTAGGTGTTGCTTCCTGGAAGGCCATCAAGAAAGTGGAATAACCAATTCATTCCTTCTTCAGAAATCTTACTCTTTCAACGCTTTCAGTATAATCTCCATCACTTGCGGATAGCGTTCAATGTTGAGCATCTCGGTATGCAAATACATAAACTTATCACAGTCCCCCCTCACTTCGTATTCCTTCGTGCCTTTTAATCCCCCGTTTTCTTTCAAGACAACGCCGTCGCCATCGCCTTCGGTCATCTCGCAACCTACGCCCACAATAGTATACACAGGAAGATCTAATTTTTGTGATTGCAGTTTGTTCATAAACACGCTGCCGGCATCCATATCACGGCATTCCCGCTCCTCACCAATCACGCCGCAATAATCTAAACTATCTCCTACGATCCCTTGGTTGGGAGTGCCGATCAAAATCATTCTATCCACTTTCTCAGAGCCAAAAATCTGCAGATACCGGCGTACCACCAATCCGCCCATACTGTGGGCAATAATCACCACTTTCTGGCGCCCCGTCTTATACTCAATCGTATCTAATAATTCTTTTAATCGTACGGCATAGGTGTCGATACTCTCGCTTTTCTGCTGCACCACGACGTAGTTTTCCGGTGTCTGGAAAAGGTCAACGTAATAACTTGCTTTAATGGAGAAGGGCGCACGGAATACTCCCCATTCTGCAGGCGGAGTGTCTCTTTTAGTATAGACAGAGATAGCACCGGCATTCACATACCCTTCTTGTCCCAATTTTTCCTGGATCTGATGAAATGCATCCAGGCTGTACTCAAAAGAAACATCTTTGTTAAAGGCATGACCATGGATAAACACGATAGGATATAATTCTTCAGTACTTTTACATCCTTCATCGCAGCACGCCTGGCAGGCGCCAAACAGGCAGCAGCGCAGTGCTGGTTCGGGGAAGGAAAGATTTAATGAGAACTGAGGTGGTACAATTTCCAGAGGGGTGAGATTCATAAGCATCTCCTTAATAATGTCTTTAATTCTGTCGTTAATATCAACCACTTTTAGTTCACAAACGGGTATATGTTTCATTAATGCCGGTACGAGAAGAGCAGTATTGCTGCTCGCTGCCGCGGTGATATTCTTTCGTTCGAGAAAAGTTATGTTTGGCGCCAGATCAAGATAGGCATTCGTCATATTTTGAATAATGTTCTTCGCCGCCTCGGTCACGTCGGTGGTTTCATTGGTGAATAAGGTGGCGTTAATTTCCTGATACGTCTTCAGCATTTGTGCTGCAAAAGAGCAACTCTCATTTAATTCCGGTTCTTCCTTGACTCTTTCCACAATGGACGGATGAGCTGCACAGATGGAAGCAACTCGGCATAACGCATCCGCGGCAAGATCAGTTTGCACGGCTATGCGCACGGGATCGATTTTCAGTTCCTCGCGCAAAGCGGAGATATTTTGCTGGGAAGATATTATTGTTTTTTGCATACCCTCGAATGAGCCAGGAGCGGTAAACAGCGTCACCGCCTCCTGCAAGTATTGTACCGTGTTATTTATCCATTCAATTCTTTCGGCAAGAGCGCTGGTTCCATCCAGTGACAGAAGAAACTGTTTATTTTCCGAAATATTTTGGAGAAGAGAATTATACCGCTGAGTAAGAGCTGAGAGCGAGGTATTTTCCTCCAGAATATGTTGACGAAGCCTCTTTATATCGACTCCCCGCAAGCGCTGTGCAGCCACAAAGAAATTGTAGCTTTGCCAGTCGGACTGCAGGCGTTGCAGATCCTGAACCGCCTGTTCTATCTCCCCATCGATCTGTTCCATTGAATATGGCAGCTCTGCCGTTGGCTGTAATTTTCCTTCTGCATCTTTCAACGATAACCAGAGACCGGACAGCGATTCCAGTTCTTCCATTGCCTGAAGAAGATTCTGTTTTAGCGATACCTGTATTTGTTTTTCATTATCACTGAGATCATAGCGTACCACGACCAAGGCGCTTCTGGTGATTGGTTCTTCCTTCGTGTGGCAGAGAAAGCTATTGACACCGTGACAGGCTAGGGTGAACCGGTAGAGACCATAGCCTGCTCCCAAGGCTGGCGCTTCCAGCATGAATTCTTTTGATTTTGAAAGGCCTGGACGGAGGGTGAAACTATCCTCATCAAGTGTTATTCCCTTAGCCAGATTTTCAAACTGGGAAGAACACGCTGCGGAACAGAAAGGATTGGTGGTGACGCTGCCTTCAAAGGTAACTTTTTTCTGCTCTCCTCTGGTGATCTGGAGAGATTCCCAGTCTACACTTAATTTAATGACCACATCATTGCCCAGAATGAAGTTCAGCCACAGCGCAATTTGCGTGCCGAAGAGCAGCAATATGAGAGCAGCGAATAGGATGATGGCGATTACGATAACCCTTTTCTTTTTACTCCATCCCTCTTTCATGGGAGGATAGATATGCATAAAGGCTTTAAATGTTGCGATGGGGATGGGCACTGTCCGTTCTGTGAGTGATGTGCCAATGAGTGTAGTGAGGGAGAAGGTATAAGACTGTTCGGAGGTTGGATTAGCACTATAAACGCAGCAGGATACGACGAGTACACGGCGATTAATCCACCCGAACTGCGGCACAGCACTCACTTTTCGGATTGTGCTTGGGGATGATGTATTAAGTCTACTGCAAGGGAGAAACCGGCATCCTCTCAAAGGCTACTCCAACCCTATCATTCCATCCGCATAATCCTTATTAAATAAGTCCGACACCAAAGCGGCATGCTTGAGATCTTTTACTTTGACGGCAAAGTGAAGCAGACCTCAGAGCTGTCCAAGCTTCGTAATAAAAAAGTGTGGATTGATGTTACCAACCTTACTGTTGAGGAAGCCGAATTGCTGGAGAAGCAGTTTAATCTGCACCATCTTACCACTGAAGACCTGCTGCACACCAGGACTCGGATCAAAATAGAAAAGTTCCCCCACTACTTGTTTTGCGTATTTTATGGCATTACCCGTGCTTCTTCCCTGCAGTTGACGGAAATTGATTTCATACTGGGCAAGAATTTCATCATCAGCAATCATCACCCGGAATTAGCTGCCGCCCAGGAACTGAAACAGCACCCCGAAAAGATGGCCACCCTGTTCCGCCGCGGCGTGGAATTTATCTTTCACCGGCTGCTCGACGCAGAAATTGATAATTATTTTCCGGTACTGGCATATATAGATGACAAGATTGAAGTGATAGAAGAGACCATCAAGCATCCCCGTCCCGGCATTTCGCAGCAGATAATACAATTGAAAAGGCAGATTATGGAGGTGAAGAAGACGGCCTTAGCCCAGCGGGAAAAAATATCCCAGTTGGCTAAAGAAGAATATGTCTCTGCCAAAGCTTTTCCTTATTTTCGTGATGCGTACGATCATTCCATCCGCGTTGCAGATACCATTGAGAACTATCGTGAAGCGCTGAATAGCACGTTTGAGGCATACATGTCCGCTGTTTCCTTGAACATGAACGAAGTCATGAAAGTGCTGAGTGTGATCACCACTTTGGCGATGCCCATGACCGTCATCAGTTCCATCTACGGCACGAATTTTACCTTTCTGCCGGGCGCGGGCACACCCTATGGCTTTTGGCTGATGATCATTATGACGCTGCTGCTCATGATTGCACTGCTGTATTTCTTCAAGAGGAGAAGATGGTTTTAGCCCACAAAATCATAATCTTTATATTTGATGCTCTGTCCACAGCCATCAATGGCATTTGAATCGATACTTTATTTTTTGCACAAAATGGCTCCTCTGGTGCCGCTCCAAGAGCAGGAGATCAAATTACTCCGTACCCCAAATCGTGTCCTGACGGCTGAATTAACGGTCAGCGGCAGGAAATATCCTGCCTACCGCGTGCAATTTAATAACGCACGAGGCCCGTACAAAGGAGGCATCCGCTATCATCCGGATGTTGATGAAGACGAAGTGAAATCGTTAGGTTTCTGGATGACCATAAAGACTGCTGTCCTTGATGTACCGTTTGGTGGCGCAAAAGGAGGAATTGCTGTTGATCCAAAAATGCTCTCTCCAACTGAATTGGAAGAATTAAGCCGTGCTTATGTGCAGGCATTTTATCACTATCTTGGCCCTTATCAGGATATTCCTGCACCAGACGTGTACACCACTCCGCAGATCATGGCTTGGATGCTCGACGAATACGAGAAAATAACCAAAACCAAAGCACCGGCGATGATTACCGGAAAGCCGCTGGAGCAGGGCGGCTCTAAAGTCCGTGATATCGCTACGGCGTTAGGCGGGTTTTATGTACTTCTGGAGGCGACACAGAAACGCCATCTTCCTGCCAAGACTGTTGCCATTCAAGGCCTTGGCAATGCGGGTATGAATATGGCAAAACTTCTTCATGGCCAAGGTTTTGTCATTCAGGCGCTCAGCGATTCACAGGGAGGTGTGTACGGCAAAAATGGCCTTGATCCACGACAAGCTGAAGAGAGTAAAAAAACAGGCAGTGTGGTCGGCTATGGTGAACAGAGTTCTGCCGCACCAAAAAGCGACTGTCGGGTTATCACCAATGAAGAATTGCTGGAACTTCCCGTGGATATTCTTGTTCCTGCCGCTTTAAGCGGTGTCATAACTAAAGAGAATGCAGGGAATATCAAAGCTAAAATTGTCCTTGAGTTAGCGAATGGGCCCACTACGCCAGAAGCAGATGAGATACTGTATCAGCGGAACATACTGGTCATCCCCGATATATTGGCCAATGCCGGCGGTGTTACGGTCTCGTATTTCGAATGGCTGCAAAACCTTCGTCAAGAATCATGGAGCGAGGAAGAAGTCAGGAAGCAGCTCAGGCAAAAAATGATTACCGCCTTTGACCGGCTCTGGCAGGAATATGCAGAGAACAATAAAGAAAATAAATTTGATCTAAGAACTGTTGCGTATATTCACGCTCTTAAAAGAATTCTGGAAGCAGAGCGGAAACACGGACGGCTTTAAGTGTTTCATCGGTGAAAGAGTCATGTTTTCTCAGACCAACTCTGCATACTCCGGCACAAGGTCGGCGGTGAATTTCTCCATCCCTTTATACGTCAGGGGATGCTTCAGCAGATCTTGTATAACCTCCAACGGCATCGTCGCCATGTGCGCACCGACTAAGGCCGCTTCACGCACCTGCCGGGTATTCCGTAATGATGCGGCTAACACTTCCGTGTTCAGATTGTACTGCCTCAACACCTGCACGCACTGCCGTACTAAATCAATCCCCGACACAACACCATTATCATTCCATACTTTACCCTGGTCAATCCACCCCGTAGCCGGGAAGTAGTCTGATTTCTCAAATTTCAAGCCCTGCTGCATTCGCAGATAATCGTCAATTCTTCCGGCAAAAGGACTGACGATTTTTGCTCCCGCCTTGGCTGCCAGTAAAGCTTGTTCAGGAGTAAAAATCAGCGTGCAGTTGATGGGTATTTTTCTCTGGGTCAGCTCCCGTATCGCAGCCAGACCATCAAAATGAGTTGTATCTGCATCTTTAAACGCCGGGTTGATCGGAATCTTGATATAGACATTTTTTGCTACCGGGTTGAAGAGCTGGTACAATTTCGTCCCTTCTTCAATCATGCTCCGGGCAGTGTAGGCGGTCACTTCCAGGCTAACCGGCGTTCCCTTGGCCACCAAAAGAATTTTCCGAAGATATTGTTTTAGATCTTTCTCTCGTCGTTTTTCCAGCGCTTTCTTCAGAAGCGAGGGATTGGTGGTGATGCCGTCAACAATAACCTGGGAATACGCGTGTTCAATCTCCGTCAAGTCGGCGCTGTCAATAAAGATTTTCATGCCTTTATCTTTTTGGTTTTTTTACCGCTCTCAGTATCTCATCCGTATCAAAACCGACCACGATCTTTCCATCAATGTCTAAGACGGGAACACCCATCTGCCCTGATTTCTTGATCATCTCACGACGGGCTTTCTCATCGTCCACCACGTTCAACTCTTTGTAGGGGATTTTCTTCGATTTCAAAAATTCTTTGGTTTTCTTGCACCACGGACAGGTCGGCGTGGTATATATTTTAACAGCCATAGTATCACCTCATTTTAAGGATAGTCGGTCGTGATTTATAATTATTTCGTCTTCGACCGAACCAATAGACGGCGATACAGAAAACTCCCAGGAGTGCTGTGATTCCCACTAACGCTATCATCTTGGCACTCGCCGCTTTCTTTTCCAGTGTTATGGCAAGCGGCAAAGACTCCGAAAAGACCACCTCGCCTTGCACCAAGCCCTGAACCAGCACTTCTCCACGGACTGCTCCTTTGGGTTTGGTGGTCAGAAAACCAGTGAGCGTGTCTTTTGATTGTTTTCGGATGAGCCTGAATGTCGTTCTATTACCGGTGAATTCCAGTGTTTCAGGAATGGTAATAATAGCTGCTAATGGAGGACTCAACTGCAACGCCAGCCGTTCTGCTTGACAATTGCCAGTACTGATGACCTCGCTTTCAAAAGTATCATTGTCAGAGATTGTAATCTCCTCCGGAAGCGCCATTTCCAAGGCATAATCGCACTCTTTCTGCGCCGTTGTACTGCTCTCCTGAACCGTCTTTTCCCCTTTAAGTGCTATGGCTTGTTTTGTTCCGGAAGCGAGGGGGTGTTCTGATGCGGCTGTTTCCGCTATTGTAATATCAGAAAGATCTCTCGATGATCCACCCCTGCCACCTCCTCCATCGCCAGAGCCGCCGCCACTTACACTATCACTGCTGGGAGTATTTGTCGATGGGGCTGGCTGTACTGCCGTTCCAAACAGCCCGAACCAGCTGAGATGCGGAGCTATTGCCGTCGCTTCATTGTCGCTTTCATTGAGAGTGGTATTCAGCGGCTCCCACCCGTCCCCATAGACATAAATCTGAAGCGTCTGTTCATCCACGCCGCTGCTTTCATTATACTGCAACGTAATCTGCACGCTTGAAAAATTGCTGGAGCTGTTTATTTCCAGAAAGCGGCGTACCGGGAGTCCCGGAAAGGGCGTGAGAGTACTCACTGCAGTCTCAATCAGGGTTAGTGTTCCATTTGCGAGCGGAGATCTCCCCTGAATCAGGCTGCGGGTTTTTGTTATTAGAGAGAGTGAAGAATTGTCTGTTGAAAAGGAAACCTGCAGCGAGTCGGTGCAATTATAGAGGTCGCAGTAATTGCAGCTGTAGGTTACTGCTTCTTGTGCATCACTGGCTAGTCCTGTCTGCGTAAAACAACCGTTGGCATCTTCAAATCTTCCCATAAAAGTATTGCCGGGAGTGCAGCTTCCGTTGGCGGCGCTCCAGTTCGGCGTGCAGTAATCACAGCTCTCAACTGTCCCATTATCTACCGGCAACGTATCCGCTGTGCCGCAACTATTGTTATCAACATAATACTTCACTTTTGAATCATTCGTTGCGCAGTCTCCGTATGTTTTCACCCAGTTTTCAACACAAGCCAGAGCATACTGGACTTTCATCCATTCTATGACCGGAGTAGAGCTCCCGTCTGATGTGAGCACCGCTTTTATTTTCAGCTTGGAACTGTGTGGATTAAAATCCGCGGCCAGAGGATTCCAGGTACTACCACTATCAACGGAATATTGATATTGCACACTGCCGCTGTTCTGAGCCGTAAAATCGTGCCAGGCTGCTACCCGATCTAAGATAAAATCATTCGTTTCTAATGTTCCTGAGGAAGGATAGATAATTCTTTCTGTCTGCTGAGGATGATATCCCACAATCATGTCCAGTTTTGCTGTGTCGTCTGTCGTCAAGTACACGACCGTTGTTGTCTGTGCCAGCGTGATATTTATCCATGAATCGGCACTCACTGGATTTAGCGAACCATAACTGCTGCACCCTGACGCGTCCTGGCAGATGGCCAGGGTTCCTATACCCCCATTAAGGACATAGAAAGAGAGCACATCTCCGGCTACGAGCTGCTGTACGAAAGAAATCTGGAGCACTTCCTCTTTTTTCAATACCACAAGTCCTTGGCTGACGCTATCCAACCTGTCAAATACGTTCTGATCGTTATTTTTCTTGGAGAGCGTTGCGGCTGAGAGGGGAATCGCAGTCACATTGATTTGGGGCGAGATTGTTGGCTTTAGAGAGGCAGTTCCATTCAAGATTATGGCTGTATCATATGTATATTCAAGTGATGTAAAATCCCATATTTTTTCCTCATCCGGCAAAGAAGTGACTGCTCCCGTTATGCCGAGTTGATAAGGCACTGTCAGCCATAAAAGGAGTAGAACCAGACTTATACACCATACCGCAAACACCGACCTCTCTTTCATGATGTCAGAAAGCGGAATAGACTATATAAACTTTGTTTGGACAGAGCGAATATCTTTTATATTCGAAATCTTTTCCTCATGTTATGTTCCACGATCGTGCTGCTGCAGGAAGGCGTCTTGCGGAAAAAACATCGGGCAACGATGAGGCTGATTATTGGCCTGTTTTTGATTGCGCTGGGATTTTATATGATTTACAGTATCCGATAAGATGAAAATTTGAGGAGGTGAAACCATGGCGAAGAAAAAAGGAAAGAAAATGAAAGCAGGAACGAAGGTTAAAAAAGGGAAGAAGGTGTGTGAGTTTTGTTAACACAGTAAGCGCGTATCGCACACGTGGTAAATTATTTGTAGAATAGCTAAACCTCTATTTCTTTCCAAACCCTTTCCAGAGGGTTGAAATATTCCTGGGTAAATTTCACGACTTCTTCCACAGAGCCAAACTAAACATAACCCTTGTTAATCTCCTCTCTTTAATAAAGACATGGCAAAAAAAGAGAATAGAGATTGGGTATTTTGGCTGGCAATCGTGTTAAGTGTCATTGGAGTAGTAGCCATTGTGGTGATGGCGTTACGAGTGTTAGGAGCAATATGAGCAGAACCGTCCGCGCCGTGATTCTCTTAGATTTTACTTATATAAAGGAATGTCTTTATTGGATTTATGGTATAATTATATTATGTCTTTCTTAACATTATCAAACTTATCTTGAATCTGCAACTGATTCAGAATACCGTCATTTAAACAGAACCTTTATTAATCCCTAAACCAACCTTCACCAAAAAGAGGTCCCATGGTAGAGATTAAGCCGGTTAAAAAAATCAGCGACATCAAGAA
>JACPND010000042.1 GCA_016185625.1 Candidatus Woesearchaeota archaeon
CTTCGGCGCGCCTAACAGCGGCTAAGCGGTTCGCTCGGTTGCACCTCACTCACCCATATTTGCCACTGGTCGCCCTTCGGGCATATTATACCAGTGGCAAACATCGCTTAGCCGCGAACGTTATACTCAATATTTTAATCACCTTTTCAGGCACGCTATCGCTTCCGTAAATCTTACGCATTGGCACCTTCGCTAAATCGGCAACGAAAACAAAACGAAATTCAATTACTTCGTAACTAAACTTAACGATGATTTAGCGGTTCACTTCGTTCTCCCAAATTTTCGCTAACATAAACTACTGGGGGAGTTCTAAACTACTGAAAAACAAACGTTAACGAGGGGGGAGTTCCGTGATGACTACTAAAAACTAATGGGGAACAATTTCTATAACTCTAAAAAAGTTTAACTCAGAAGACTATCTAAATCTACGTTTTTACCCGCATTTAATTGCTTTATTGCTTGAGCAATAGGTTCTGCTGAAGCTTCACCAACACCCAAAAACAATGCGTATAACCTTCCGGCTTTTTCATACCCCTTTAACAGTTGCAAGAAATTAAGCCTCTCTACTAACTTACCCCGTAAATTATTCCTTGGTAGGGTTGCTGAAGCAACTTTTAATGCTGGATTATAACATCCTGGAAAAAGCGTAACCTCTCTATTATACGTATATTCAAAAGTACCGCAGTGACAAATATTTACGGGAATAAAATTGCCATTATTATTTGGACTGATGAACCAGAGGGAATAATCATAGAGAATGCAGCGGCGGCAAAAGCATATAAGAGTTACTTTGATGTAATGTGGATGGTTGCTAAGGAATAATTTACAAACTACCAATAGCTTCCAGAATTTTTCTATGCCCTTTCACAAGATCATTAAATTTATTTACTTCTTCTACTACAATCTTATATCTCTGTTTATCATTCAAATCTTTTGAACTCTTTAATTTTTCCATGTTTTATCCACTCCTTGATCTCCTCATCAGTATAATGTTTTTCGCGTATTCCCAACATTACCTTAGCTTGTTTAGGGTCATCGTCTATATTAAACTTTCCTCCGTTTTCTTTCAAAAATTCTTTTGTGACTACAAACGCGGTTCTTCTGTTTCCGCTCGCAAACGGGTGCAATTGAATTATTCCTTTCAACAAGCACACTGCTTTATCATACAAATCCCCCTCTTGCTCTTTACAATTCCTGATAATGAGATCTAATCTTCCACTGCTGAGAACTGCCGGCTGATCTGCTTTCTTTACTTTTATGAGTGTAAGAGCTAAAACGTTGTACTCAGTAATCATCTCTACAGTAGGATATTTTATCTCTTTTTCCATGACTGAAAGAAACAGCCCAAAACTTATAAATCTAACTAATGAAATTGCCACATTAACCAAAACGAAGGAACTCCCCCCCCCTAACGCACTAACTTAACTACCTAAAACTACTTCCGCACCCGCAGCTCTTGCTGGCATGGGGATTTTCTATTTTGAAACCAGAACCCTGCAAACTTTCAACGTAATCGATGGATACGCCGTCCAGTTTTGCTGCCGATGATTTACCGATAACTAACTGTACTCCTTTCTGCTCTACAACGAAATCCTGAGGAGAAGATTCGTCCTCCAGTTCCATGCTATATTTGTAGCCAGAACAGCCGCCAGGAACAACTCCGATGCGTAAGGCCTTCTTTTGTTCTTTGGTGAGGAATTCCTTTATTTTTTCGGCCGCTTTGTCGGTAAGAGTGAGGTGAGCATTTTCTACCTCTATGGAAAGACTGGGGCTAGAGCCATTGCTGACTATGACTTCATTTAATTTTTGCAGTGCTCCCTGAATTTCATCTTCGTTCATGCCATGCCCGCGGAAGCCATCTTCCAGCGATTCATAGGGAGAGACATGACAGCCGACGCATTGCACACCTAGATCAAGAAGTGTTTCGATTACTTCAGGATGGGTTTCCACGATGTCGCCCATCGTCATCTCGCGGGTTATTGCTTGGCTCATAGTTGATGTAAAAGTCGTATTTTTTATAAAGGTTGTGCAAGTAATTTATAGCCTACATTGTTCAACGACATTAAGCTCACCAATCGGGTACAGTTAGTACGTTGTTATACGCAATCGTGGGCTACGGACACTTTAAAATGGCAGATACTTCACCTTCAAAGTCTCAACGAAAATAACAGTCTGGTATTCACCGATGAGGGTCGGAAATTTGAACCGTAAATCTTCAATGAACTCGAACAATTGCTGATTACTTTTAACCATAATCTCGATTTCAAGATCGCTCGGTAACGCAATTCCTTCCACAAGATAAATAACTAATGGATTATTTTTGATATACACTTTTAATTTCTTTACTTCTTCTTTCACTTTTTTATCCAATTCGATAAATAGCTTGTAATAAGTATACCCAATTTTAGCATGGTTAATGATAGGACGATAACCTTCAATAATTTTCTTTTGTTCCAATCTTTTAATTCTGTTACCAACTACTTTTGCAGATTCATGCACTTTCTCGGCAATCTCCACCAATGGCAATCTCGCATTTTCACTTAAAACATCAATAGTTCTCTTATCCAATTCATCAATTTTAATTAAATCAGCAACTTCTTTGAGATGAATTTCCTGTGTGTCTTTAACTCCCAATAAATAACGGTGCTGATAATGAACCACATCTGTCATAATATTTTCTACTGCTCTCTTAATGTACCCCTCAAACTTATTCTCCATTTCTTCTTTAAATTCCCTAAATTCTGAAAGCCCCTTTACCCAAATAACAATAAGAAAATCATAAATACCGTGCATCTTAAACAACCAAAAGACCTTATGGTGCTTCAGCAAGTAGTCGATAATTTCTTGCTGTTTCTCTTTGCTCATATTTTGCAGCGTTACCAAAAGACGACAATACTTATACCCTAATTTTGGTACGTTAATCACTGGATAAAAACCACTAATAACACCCTTTTTGATGAGGTTGTTTACTTTATATTCCGCTCCCTGTTTGCTTAAGCCGACCTTTTTGGCAAGCAAAGAATAGGGCATCCGTGCATTAAAGTCTAGTTCCAAGAGGATTTTCTTGTCCTTGAGATCTAGTTTTACGTTATTTTGGATACTTAATTCATTATTTTGCTTCATTACTAGACAAAAAGAATGAATACTATAAAAATGTTTCGCTTTGTATAGAAAATCAATAAAAGATTTAATATACTTATCACACGTAACTAGTGAGTAATAACCTCAATGTGAGGCAAATCGAAATGACAAACTTACTTGATGTATTGAAATGGAGAATAAGTGGAAGTTACGACCCTGAGGGACCTGTAACTGAGGATGGTTCTGTTCGAGCTCAAAATAGAGCAAAGTACGAAGCATGGAAATATCACACTTTTGGCCCAGGCAGGGACGTCTTCTGTAGAGACAGAGATTTTGTTTACCAAATAATTGATTCTGGCGAGCTACAGGGAGAACCTCTACACGTAAACAATCCTTGCGAGATTGCCGGTTTGGCTTCTATCATTGCCGAAATGGAGGGGCATAAATTTATTGCTATGATGACTCCTGTTGGTACTCTTAAAAATAGAGAGGATGTTGAAAGAGAAGAAGATACAGCTATTGATAGATTTGTGTGTTATCTCATTCCCGAGAATTTACCACCTCGCCGATATACTGAATGGCACGACGATCCTCATGAAAAATTAGGATGGATAAATTACTATGCCCACAAGCGCTATCCTATGGAACGAGTAATTGCACGAGATGCACAAAAAATTAGAGAAAATTATCGAAGGACATTCAAAGAAATGCTTGAAACATTGAAATGCAAAAATAATCCATAACTGGCAACAACACTACTGACGGCAGGCGGGCAACCTTCCTTCTCGCTGTTGCTCTTGATAGTTTTACAAAATCGCTTTAATAATTGATGGTCGTCAGGCTTGCCCTCGGCGACACTCCGTAGGAGCCATCCCTCGTCGCCGCTGCGTCAGGGTTGTTGCCCGCAAAAAACTCTAATCAAATTTCCGACCCCCGACGTAGTATCCTTCGCCCACGACTTCTTCGTCGGGCTTCGCCCTCCTCGACCACGTTGCACTCTCACATTCGTTCGGGGCGTATAACAAGCGCGCATACGTTAGTCTATTCCTGGTACTTCGGCTCTACTCTATATCCTCGCCAGAGATCTATCGAGAGTCCGCTTGCTTTCGGTTCAACAGAGATGCCAAATCCAGCGCCAGCATCAGTTCTCCGCCATCGGTCGTAAGAAGGCGAGGCAAAGGCGTTCAACAGGGACATTTCATCTTTAAACTCATCTTTCTCATAAACCCGTGTTCTGCCTTCCTTCCGTGCCCGGAACATAACGAAATACGCATGGCCGGAAAAAAGGCCAAACGTGAAAGCAATGCGAAATTCTTCATCAGGATAAAACTTCGGGGAAGCAAGCAATTTTCGCTCCAGAGGGCCCAGTGATCTTTCAACTCCTGAAGCCTGGTTGATTTCAGGGTCTTCACTTCTACGAAAAAGCTCGTCCGGTGACATATATCTATAGCAATCCTGATCCATTTAAAAGGATTCTTATCATTCAATCTGGATATTCTTCTCTTTAATTGTATTCAGCACCAGGCTGGTTTCTGTCCTTTCAATGAAGTCATAGGTCTGAATCTTCTTCAGAAAAGCGTCTAGCGCCTTGCGGTTTTTGAATTTCGCAATAACCAGGGAATCAAAATTTCCAGTGACGTCGTAGACGGCAAAGATGCTGGGATTGGTGGCAATTTTCTTCTCGACTTCAAACAGTTTGCCCTTGGAGATGCGCAGTTGAATGACGGCCGTGACATCATAACCCAGTTTTTCGTAATTAAGATTTGCAGTATAGCCTGTAAGGATATTCACCTTTTCCATCTCCCGCACACGATTGATCACGGTAACCACAGAACAGCCGGCTTTCTTGGCGATTTCGCGGTAGGATAAGCGGGAATTCTCCAGAAGAATGTTCAGGAGGGCGCAATCTTTATTGTCCATTTGTTTAATTTGACCTTATTTTGCTCTTTTTTTTCTTTACTTTTCTTCATTGTTTTTAAATTTTACTAAACAATTGTTATCTTTTTTCTGGAAAAAGTTAATATACATTTCAAATTGCTGATTTCTCATCAACAACAGGGGTGAGAATATGGAGAAGGTTATGGCAGAATACATTTGGCTGGACGGAGAGAAAGTTCCTGAAATCAGGGGAAAGACAAAGATTTTGGAGATTAAAGAAAATGAGAAGTTGGATGAATTTAAAGCATCTACCTGGGGATTTGACGGCAGCAGTACAATGCAGGCGGAGGGGCATAACTCGGATTGTGTCTTGGAGCCGGTGCGAACATATTATGATCCGATACGAAATACTGGAAATGAAGAATTTCCACACCTTCTGGTCCTGAATGAAGTGATGCTGCCCAACGGAAAACCGCATTCTTCCAATACGCGGTTTGGATTGAAGCATATTGCGGAACGGCACCAAGCAGAAAAGTTCTGGTTTGGCATTGAGCAGGAATATACGTTGTTTCAAGGTGATAGGCCTTTTGGATTTCCGAAAGAAGGTTTTCCTGACCCGCAAGGCCGTTATTATTGCGGTGTTGGTGCGGGCAAAGCGATTGGACGGCAGATTATAGAAGAGCATATGAGAGCCTGCCTGGAAGCAAAACTCTTGTTTGCGGGAATCAATGCCGAAGTCATGCCCGGGCAATGGGAATATCAAATCGGGACTGGAGATCCACTGAAAGTGGCTGACGACCTTATTGTCGCCCGATATTTAATGGAGAGAATTGCCGAAGAGCAGGGAGTATCTGTCTCGCTGGCGCCAAAGCCATGCCCAGGAGACTGGAACGGGGCAGGAGCACATACAAACTTTTCAACGAAAAAGATGCGGGAATTCGGTGGTTTTGATGCGGTCATTGAAAAGCTGAGAGAACGCCACCAAGAGCATATAGCGGTGTACGGCCAAGGAATTGAAGAGAGATTGACGGGCAAGCACGAGACCTGTCCGTACACTGAATTTCGTTCCGGGGTGAGTGATCGCGGAGCGAGCATTCGCATTCCTTGGCAGTGTGAACGAGAGAGAAAAGGCTATTTAGAGGATCGACGGCCGTGCGCGAACATGGATCCGTATGTCGTGTTAGGAAAAATAATGGAAACGGTCGGAGAACCTTAGAACTCCGCCAAACTTTTTTGTTTCTTTTTTTCTTGGATCACTGAGGCGATAACCTGAAAATCTTCTTTCATCCGCTTCAATATTTCCGGATTCCTGCCGTTGTAGAGAAGATTAGCCGGATGAATGACTGGAACGACGTTGAATTCGTGATCGTGAACTGTGGCTGTAAAAACTTTCCCTCTTATCGTGGTGATGCCAGCCTTTCCTAAAATTCGTTGCGTAGCGAAATTACCAATAGTCACAATAACTTTCGGCTTCATGATATGAATTAACTGGTCCAACCGCTCCCGACAATTCTCAACTTCATCTTTCGCCGGAGGGCGATTATTCTCCGGACGGCAAAGAATGGTGTTGGTGATGAAGATGTCTTTCCTGGAGAGGTTGATGGATTGAAGAAGTTCTTCCAGGATTTTTCCTGACGCGCCGCAGAACGGGATGCCTTCTTGGTCTTCCGTGGCGCCAGGAGCTTCGCCGATGAAGATTATTTTAGCTAGGGGATTTCCGGAACCAAAGACGACCTGAGAACGGCTGTTACAGAGATGAGGACATTTTGCACAATGCTGGTATTCCTGTTTTAACGTCTGGAAGTCCATCTTATGCCGGCGGTACGGATTCTTTTGGTTCTTTAGGCTTTTTCAAATCTTCTACGACTTTCTTAAAGACCTCTTTCTGCTTGTCGGTTAAGGCATGGAAACGTAAGTACGATTCTTTGATGCTGCGCAGAAAACTGGATTGCTCGTATAATTCTTTAGGAAGGTCGAAGAATTTCTTAAATTCGGCCTCTTCGATGGGACTATCGATGCGCTTCATGTGGCAGCTGGTGCAGATGGGAAATTGACGTGCGGAATACATCAAGACCATATTCTTTTTGCAGATGGCGCAGCGTTGCTTGAATTTGGCAGTGGGCATAATTCCAGAGTAATTAGAGTGTTGCTTTATAAGGTTTGTTAGAAAGTTATAAAAACATTCTTCCAAATTGAGGTTCCCATGTGGGCGTGCCAGAGTGGCCAAATGGGACAGGCTTAGGACCTGTTGGGTTAGTCCCTACGCATGTTCGAATCATGCCGGCCGCACTTATGACTTTGTACACCAAATGCATCCTGGCTCCTGTTTTACCAGAAGATGGGAAAAGAGTTTCGGTGATGAGCAAGCATACGTTGAATGATGGGGTTACTCCTCATCCGCAAATAACTCCTGACCACTATCAATCTCATATGCCTGGGCTTGCACCGCCACTCAAGCTTATCGGCAGTTACTATAAACGCGGGCTTCCTTGGCAGGAATTTGAATCAGCATACAAAGAGTTTCTCCAAACTCCAGGGGTTGCCGAGCAGGTGAAAAGTCTTGCTCATCAATCGTTAACGAAGGACATAACGCTGCTCTGCATTGAGGAAACTCCTGAAAAATGCCACAGGCGTCTGCTGGCAGAGGCCTGCAAGGCATA
>JACPND010000043.1 GCA_016185625.1 Candidatus Woesearchaeota archaeon
ATAGCTAAAGCTACACAAATCTAGTGCAAGAAGACAAGAGCCTAACGGCTTTTGTTTTTTGTCTTCTTTTCTGAGAAATACGTTAAACTACAAGAATTTTACGCCACCGGTCATAGACCGGGATGGAAAGACGTATTCTACTTCGATATAATCGTGTGGTTGGCAGCCATTCTTAATCAAGGCAACCTTTACTCCCACTCGATCTTGAATTAGTTCAATATAGTGCCTTGCTTCTTTAGGCAAATCGCGAAAGTTACGGATGCTTTTCGTAGATTCCCAACCACGATAACGTCCCAGAGTCGAATAGTCCGGACGGAAATTCTGAAGATCCTCTTCATTGTTAGGAAATTCTGAGAAATATTCTCTTCTCTCTTTGTCCCCATACCTATCGCACACGTAAATCCATCCGATGCCATCCAGACAATCCAGTCTGGTCAGTGCCAAATAGTCCAATCCGTTGACACGCACCGCTTTGCGCAGAACTGCCAGATCGAGCCAGCCCACTCTTCGTGGCCGGCCAGTGGTTGAACCAAACTCGTCACCAACTTCACGGATGTAACGGGAGACCAGTTGAAAGTACTTGTAATCAGAATTATATCCATTTCCCGTCTGAACTATACCCCGTTCATGATCAGTAAGTCCAGCAGTCTCACGGGTGAGCGATCTAATGTCAGCATACGGTTCGCCTTCCGTGGGAAAGATCCCTTCTCCAACTCGGCTGGTATAGGCTTTAGCTACACCCAGGACTTTTCCTATAGCTCTTAAGCCCAGGCCTGTGCCTGTCAGGATTCCCCCAATCGTAGTATTGGATGAGGTAACGTGTGGATACGTCCCCTGATCAATATCCAGCAGGGCACCCTGAGCACCTTCAAACACGATTTTCTTTCCTTTTTTACCGGCATCGTGCAAATACTCAGCGGTATCCGCAACGCAGGGGGCAAATCGCTCAAATAATGGACGGTAAGAGTCCAATAAGTTGTCTATATTGATAGGATTTTTTTGGCAAAGCACTGGCAATTCTTTGTTTTTTTCTTCGACAACCTCACGCAGTCTTTGCTCCAACCGTTGCGGATGTTTCAGCAATCCCGCACGAATCCCAACACGATTGATTTTGTCAGCATACGCTGGGCCTATTCCTTTGCCGGTTGTGCCAATCCCGCCACCATTGCGGCTTCTCTCACGGGCAATATCAAGTTGAGCATGATAAGGAAAGATGAGATGAGCAGAATCGGAAATAAGCAATTTTGGGTCAAGCCCTTCGATGTTGTTGGCGAGAACTTCCAGATCAACTACACAGCCATTGCCAATCACATTCGTAACGTGCGGAAAGATTATTCCTGAAGGAGCAATGTTTACAACTATTTTTTTCCCTTCGTCGGTGTAGAGCGTGTGCCCGGCATTATTGCCGCCTTGGGCGCGGACGCAGATATCGGCGTCTTTACAATAATGAGCCACTACTGCTCCTTTTCCTTCGTCACCCCATTGTGCGCCGAGAACTGCGATAGTGTTGTCCATGAAATTTTTTATTTTCTCAGAGTGGTTGAAGCCAAGCGGTTTTTAAGAATTTAGAGAGTGGAGAATATATGTTATACGAAATCGTGAAAAGACGTCGTACATTCGCTGAGGCAATCCCCTTACAAAACGTAAAAACTCACGAGAATTTCGGCACAAGAGGGGATAGTTTTCCCTTCTGTGCAGAAAGACTTTATCATCTTTCTTGCACCGTAAAACGCGTAAAAAGGTTTAATAAGCTCGGATTATTTTCTGATGGTTATGTGGGAACTTCGCGAGACCAGTGAATTTGAACATAAGTTTGAAGAACTACCTCCTGATATTAAAGAGAGATTTGAGAATCAGATAAAGAAACTGCAAGAAAATCCCTACGCTCTTGGTAAAACGCTTGGTTACCCGTGGTTCAGAGAACTCAGGAATGATAAGTGGCGCGTTTACTACCTCATCTACGATCAGTTGGTCGTAGTCTTGTTTGTGGGTGTCTCTGATAAAAAGACCCAGCAGGCAGTCATCAATCTTGTTAAGAACAACTTGAAAGCATTTAAGGAATTTGTTGAAAAAGGGGCAAAAATATTATAAAGAACAAGCGATTATACCTAATAAAATGGACAAAGAACTTCAAAAATTGATTGATGAACGTCAAGAGCTTATTGACAAGCTGTGCATGGAAATTGTTGCAGTAGAAGAAGGAATAATCAAAATACCAGTAGAGGCAAAATGACTGAAGATATTAAACACGTTAAAAAGGAATTGAAAGAACAAAATGAGTTTCTTCATTCTATGTTGAAGTCTTTTGAGGATATTAAGAAAGGAAGGGTTAAAAGATTTAAATTTTCAAAAGAAAGTGCCGCTTAATCCCTTTTGTTAAGCGACATATTACTCGGCGTGATGCTCCAACAAACTTTATATATAATCACACCTCTTTCCTATTTATGTCTACCAACTCAAAAGTTTATGAGATACTTACTAAGAAAAGATACAACCGTGACGAACCACATCTCAAAGACAAACTCAAAGAAAGATTTGATTACTTTATCTTGCACAAGAAGCCGATAAAGTTAATTGGATTTTGGGGTGTCGGACCTAAAAGTAAACTGAATGGGGCAGATTTGGCTTCATGTGAATTCCTCGTAAAACTTAATAATGAAGTGAAAGAGGTTTATCCGCCTGGAATTGAATTTACTTTCATTTTTGCCACACTTCACGGAATTCACAATGGAATCATCAGAGAAAGCATTGATTCTTACACCAAAGAAATTGAGACCATTTTCAAAAAGTTTGATTTCAAGTTTATTTATCTTAATTCACTTTGGAAGAAATATGAGATCAGTTTTGGAAAAATAGACGCAATTTTTGAACGGAAAGAAAAGAACTGGCGGAGTAAAATTGAAAATAATAAAACTATTGAAAAAAATGCTGAAAATAGAAATCAAAGATTAAGTCCAAAAATTGCTGCTCAAAAATATTACATTATGAGAGATTTAGAAAAAGAAATGTTGGAGAAAGAATTTTCTAATTCCATATTCCATGCTTTCTCTGATTCAAAATTAAGAAATGTCTTGCCAAATCTGCCAACATTGTACTTTTATTCTAGAAGAGGATGGTCCGACACCCCGTGGTTCGTCACGGAAGATAGATAGTCGCATCATGCCTGCGTCATACGCCTTCGCTCCGGCACGTAACTCTTCCGTCGTTTTTAGAAAATGGGAATAGAAATGTTTAGATAGTTTGTCCAATCCCTCTTCGGCTATACCTTCAAATCTCGAAGATCCTGTGGTCATATCTTCCTCCTATTTTTGATGCCATCTCGCCAACCGTAGCAACTCCGGTGAAAAGTCAATAGAGGTGTTATGTTGTTTCGTCATTGCCGGACGCGCTGATCCCTTCTGCACAACTTCTGTTCCAAATTCTTCATCCATTTTCTTGATGTACTCTTTCACTCTTCCCAGAACCGACTTCAGGATGAAATTCTCGACTTTCTCATCAAAAATTTCTGACAGATTGTTCCATTCAGAAATGCGATATAAATTAGCATTGGTCTCAATCAAATACAGATCCTTCAGCCGCTTCAACTGCCGGCGGATATTGGAACTCGCGATCCCCAGCAGCGGCAAGCCGGATTGTTTGCGTATCGCAATGACTTTATTCTTGACTTCTTCAGAATGCAGTTCCTCCCGACGCTGCTTGCCCTGCAATAAGACATACAGCACATCGACCATCACGTCTCGGGAATCTCCGGGCTGTAATAATCCCACCGACAAACAGAACTTGCGGACTAATTCACGGTCCGAGGCCGTTGGCTTTTCATACCTGCGCAGCGTCAGTTCCGCTAATGGCGTATCCCTGCTTATTTTTCCCATGTTCCTCTTCACATCTCTCTTTATTTATGCAAATACCAAAATGTGTATTTATTACTTTCCTTTTTGTCCAGCCTGGCGAAATAGCGGCGTTCTAATTGGACAATCTCGCTTTCGTTGATGTTTTTGATACTGTCTTCGCCCAGGCCAGATACTGTTGATCCATCATCCAGCATCACGTCAATCTTCAGTTTTGCCTGTGCCGGCAGCCAGTGGATAATATGCCCCTTATTGGGTGCATTTTTGTACTGCTCATATTCTGCGGAATGATAAGTATATTTTGTGCCATTCAGCGTAAAATTGCAGCAGTCCATCAGGCGATGTATTTTGTTCGGCTCTAACTGGTTCAGATCACTTTTGGCAAGGAAAAATTCATCTTTGACCGTAAAGGTACGTTTTCCCCGTGTCGGAAAATCGGGATGCAAGTCTAATTCCACTTTCTCTGCGGGAGTACCTTCAATGGCGACTTTAACCGGATCGTCTATGAAGAAATAACGGTTTGCCTTCGGCTCGATAATTTCCTTGTTAAACGCATTGATCATCTTCCAGAATTCCTCTTTGCTGACGGTTTTATCGGTTAAACTCAGGCCGATCTCTACAGCAAATTTCCGGAAGGCGCCGGATTGGTAGCCTCGTCTCCTCAGTGCCGGTAAGAAGGGTAAGCGAATGTCATCCCAGCCGCTGTAATGGCCCTGTTCAATAGCTATTCTGGTTTTGCTGGTGGATAATTCAAACCCTTCAAAATTTATTTTACCCCAATGTTTGTACTCCGGAGAGGCCCAACCCAGATACTCCATCACTATTTTCTCTTTAATCGCATTATCCGCATGATCCTTGCCGTTCAAGACATGGGTAACCCCCAGCTCATGATCGTCAACCGCAACCGCAAATACCATCAGCGGCCAGACGCGGTGCTCTTTTTTAGTCTTAGGATGGACGTGTTCCACGATACGCATTAATCCATAATCGCGCAGCGCCGGATTTTTGTGCTGGATGTCAGTCTTCAATCGCAGCACGGCTTCTCCTTCCGCATACTCGCCAAACATTTTTTCAAAGCGCAATTGATTTTCTTTCACGCTGAGATGGCGGCAGGGACACGCTTCGCCGCGGTTTTTCATTTCTTTGAATTGGTCTGCATCACACGTACAGACATAGGCTTTGTCCAGTTGAATAAGTTTTTCTGCCTGGTCGTAATACCATCCCAAACGCGAGGATTGGACGATGACGTCAGAAAGATGATTATCCGTTAACCAGCGTGCATCGCATTCAATCAATTCATAGGCTTGCGGATAGATATTTTCGGCATTGGTATCTTCGATGCGGAGAATGAGTTTACCATTGTACATTTGTGCGTATTCATAATTGAGGCAGAGGCCGTACGCATGGCCGATATGCAACGCTCCACTGGGTGAAGGGGCGATACGAACGACAACATTTCCTTTTATGGCGTTCGGCAACGGTTTTAATGGCCCTTCCGCTTTTGCTTCTTTTTTCTGTAATAATTCCGGAGCCAGCTGCTGGAGTTTCTCTTGTTGCTGTCGGGGATTGAATTTTTCCATTTCGGCAATCGTTTTTTCAATTTCTTTTAATAATCCAGGAACGTCCTTTTTGAATGAAGGATCTTCTTTGAGAACGGCGCCCAGAACGACTTTAGGGTTGGCTTTGCCGTTAAAATCGAGAGAATTCTTCAGCGCGTGTTTAAGAATGAGAATGTTTCCGCTCTTCTCGGCAGGCAGTGGAGAGGCTTTCTTTTTCATCAGAGATTAGAAATGGATGGAAGTTATTAAAGGTTTTTGTTGGGGGATGAGGACTTGAGAATAATAAAAGATATAAAGAGCATTGGCTTTTGAAGTAGTATGCTGAAATTTTTACGTAAACGACACTCTGAAGTTTCTTCTGCACCAGTTCTAACGGAAAAGGCCACTGGTTTAACTGGAAAGGCTCCGGGTTTAACTGGACAGGAACTGCTAAAAGAAGCCTATACTACTCTTGTTAAACGACGCTCTCCTAGGAAAGTTTCTCTGTTATACGAGGATAAATTATTTAAGTATACCCAGCAAAAAGAGTCCTTCAGCAGAGTCATTTCAGTAGATTCAGACGTCTGTCATGATCGCTATGGCTATATGAGCTATGATTCGGCCCATTTCTTTCAGTTCTGGGACACTCAGTGGATTCTGGCGCTGGGTAAACATACTGGAAGTTATCCGGGAGAAGAGTATCAAGCCGATATTATTGCTGCTCGGGCCAATTTCGAACCGGAAGAATCGGATCTTGCAGAAAAAGTGATGAAAGTGTTGGAACTAGCAAACTTTGGAGGGGGGAGGAAATTTAAATGTTCTTTGGCTGTAGCCATGGAAGGTACTCTGGGAGACTACGCCAAACTCACAGGAAAAGAAGTATTGGAAGAAATGGAGCGCGGGTTGCGGAAGCGATATCAGTTTGAGGAAGTTTCCTTCACCGGAGAATTTCCCCGCGCTTTTATTGAAACAGAATATGACCGAAGCACAATACTCTATACAGCTGCACATATAATACGTCAGGAAAATCGTTTGCTTGTGCTCAGCCAGGGAACTTGTGGGGATGCTCCTCGTTTCCGCGATCTGGTATTGATCCCAATTGAGGGACAGGTCGAACCGGCTCTTGTTCAGCAGAAAGTGGCTGAAGCCGTCCAGAATCCATATGCTGTATCGTGCGTCGTGGCAACGCAGGGGGGAGATTTGGCCTTCCCGCCTCATTCGGCAAGAGCACTCGATGAAGCAGTGAGATGGGAAATAGAGTTTTCACGCAAGGCTCCTGAAAAAAGCACCAAGGAGAATCATCCTTTACTGGGACCATACCAAAAACCTCCTTATGGAACTGTTGTTAGGTTTGATGACGATGTTGTTCCTGTTTTGCTGGAAGGGATTGAAAAGGTTATCCGCTCAGTGCCCACTATTGTAACCGTGTGAGTTTTAAGACGGAGTTGCTATTTTCTCGTTGATGCGGGTGAATGCCGGCGAAAGTTTTATAAATGGTGTTAACAGAAATAGTAAAATGTTAACAGGTGATGCCGTATGTCAACCATGATTGGAACGAGAATAGCCGATGATACTCTGCAGGATTTGGAATATGTGGCCCAGGAAGAGAAAGTGGATAAATCAAAAGTGGTTCGTGAATTATTAGCCGAAGCCATAAAAGAAAAAATAATTGATTTAGCCTTGGCCAAATATGCTACAAGAGCTGTCTCTTTGGGAAAGGCGGCAGAATTGGCCAGGCTGCCTTTAGCCGATTTTATGCGCATTGCGGCAGAACGAAAAATACCCCTCAACTACTCTCTCGAATCGCTGAAACGGGACTTTAAGGCAGCACGATGATTGTCAGCAATTCTTCTCCCATCATTAGTTTAGGCACTGTAGGCCGATTGGAACTCTTCCAGAAATGTTTTCAAGAAGTAGCAATACCCTCGGGAGTATATGACGAGATCTCGATGAAGAGAGACAGTCCGGAATTTATTTCTTTACAAAAGGGGATAGAAGAACGTTGGATAAAAGTGGAAAAGGCTGAATTGCTTCCCACACTTAAGACCAACAGGCTCGGTAACGGTGAAAAAGAAGCCATTTCTTTAGCTGCCAAACATAAAAGCATTCTGGTTATTGATGATGACAGTGCTAAAACCTATGCGGAAATAGTGGGCGTCGAATCACATGGAACGTTGTATGTACTGACTAGGGCCAAGAATAAAGGTTTTTTGAGCAGGTCTGAGGCGATTCATCTCCTGGGCAGGATGATGGAGGCAGGATTTTATATTTCTACGCTGGTATACGGGAAGTTTTTGGAAGAGATATAATCTCTGGGAGTAAGCAAAGTTTTCATACACAGCGACAAAGAAGTATACTTGAGAAATAATCCAGGGAAGTTATTACTCATTTTTGTTTAGAAACATTTTTAAATTAGTACCTATCATAGGAACTATTATGCACAGCAAAGAAGAAGCCCTCCTAGAACTATTTTTCGATTATCCTGCCAGACCATGGCATTTTGAGGAAATACTTTGGGAAGCGAAGATCGCCCGCAGTAAAGCCGCCCGCTGGCTGAAGAAGTTCACGAAAGAAGGATTGATTAAACGAGTGAAGCTACAAGGAAAAATGCCCTATTACGTTAGTAATCATGAATTGCCAACATACAGAAATAGGAAAAAAATCTTTGCGCAAATTAAATTATATGAAAGCGGCCTTTTGAATCATCTTGGTTCATTGCCCAAAGCAAAAACCGCGATCGTCTTTGGCAGTTTTTCCCGTTCTGATTGGCATAAAGACAGCGATTTAGATATTTTCATCTATGGTAATGTGGCAGGACTTAAAATTGTAGATTATGAATTGAAATTACATCGGGAGATACAATTATTTATCTGCCAGAATAAAGAGGAATTACAGAAGCTTGGCTCAGGATTGTTGAGAAATATTATAAAAGGGAACTTTATAAAAGGAGACTTGGACTTTATGAGGGTGGATGTGCATGCCTAGATATCTGACCCAACAAGAAGCATATCTCAAATGCGAACAAGAAGGGAGATTTATACCTTTGGAGGAAGTTGATGTTGAGAAAATAACATCAATAGTCACCATCTCGGAAGCTGATGTTGAATCGGCAGATGTTCTCAGGAAAAATCTCCCAAAAGAGAGCCATCGTTGGAGCAGTATCTACAAATTATATTATGATGCGTTGCATGAGTTAGCAGAGTCTTTTTACGGTTTGAGAAAATTAAAATAGAAAACCACCAATGTCTGTTTGCGTACCTTTGTGAAAAGCATTTGGAGTTAGATTTCAGTTGGGATTTCTTTGAGAAGGTCAGGACAAAGCGGAATGGCATTAATTATTATGGGACTTTAATTCGTTTTGAAGATTGGAAAGAAGTGGAGCTTCATTTTATTCTTTACATTCGGGCCTTACGTAAGGAGATACAGAAGAGGTTGAAAAGTATATAGAAGGTTTTGAATAACCCCTACGAATACATTAAAACCTTCCTTTCTCAATCAGTTTCTTCATCCGTTGCACGAACTCTTCCGCTTCTTTATAGTACGCCTCATATTCCGCTCCTTTTATCTCCCGGATCTCCCGATGGGTGATTATCTTATTTATCTTATAGAATCGCCGCATCGTCTCCACATATTTTGGCTCTAATAACTTATGCTTGACATACACCTGCTCCAGCGTATCCGCCACATGCTCCGGTGTGGGCGGAATTTCATTCTTCCGCATCAAGGCGGCATGCGCCGCATCAATCACTGCCCAGTACAAATCCAGCGTCGCTTGAAGAACATGCCAGCGTGAATTAAGCAGCGTCATCGGCGCCCGGCCATAATACCGCCAGACGCTTTCTTCTGAAGGGCGGATGTGGCCCATTTTCAATAAGCGCTGAATGGGATCAAAGAAGCCGGTATCGATCAGCGCAACACCGTCGCGTAAAATGTTCACCACCACCGGATCGCCAGCTTTGACATATTCCCAAAAATTAGTGTAGGTCATTGAGGTCACGTGCAGTTTGGTGGAAACTTTCGCAATCAGGTTGTCCACAATGATGCGATAGCCCTGGATCAATTCCTCTGTTAACTGGAAGCTGGCATCATCACCGATAATCAGAATGTCAATGTCGCTTTGCGGCGTCGCTTCCCGACGCACCGAACTGCCAAAGAGAACCACCCCTAATAAAAAATCTCCCAATTCGTTCTTTAATTCCTGGGCAAAACGCTGGGCAATCTTGAGATCCTCTGTAGGATACTTGAATACGTTCTCATTCTCCTTGCGCTGAATCTTAAATTCCATATTTCTCTCTATCTCATTTTATTTTCTATTTGAATGAACTGGCGTTATTAAGCTTTTTTAACTATTAGGAAGTACGAAAAACGAGAAAAACAAAATATGTATCTTCTAAACCACATAAATCTTTATAAATTATTGTCCTGCCGCATCCTCTGGTGATATTCCATGGAGCAAAAACAGCTCGATGAACTTGACGAATCATTTTTTGGCGAAGAATATGTTGAGGACGAGGTGGACATGAAACCCAAAAGAAAAGATATTCCAAAGAAAGAAGACAAAAAAGCGAAGGCGGCCAAAACCGTTGACAAAAAAGAAGAAAAAATCCCTCCAGTGGAGATTGTAGACCTAAAAGAAGAAGTGACAATCACTCCGGCAACGGAAGAAAAGAAGGAGCTAGCCAATCCCTGGGCGGAAGGCGATGCCAACGAAAGCAGCAGTTCACTCTGGAAAGCCGTCACCGGCATCCTGATTGTGCTGTTGATTTTTTCTATCCTGACGCAAGGCTTCCGATTTAGCGACGCAAAAAAAGAAGAGACTGTCCCTCTGGGAACGGTGCAGTCCAAACTCATGAGTTTTATCAACACCCAGTTGCTGGAACCGCCCCATGTGGCCACTGCCAAGTCTTCCCAAGAGCTTGATTCTGTCTATAAGTTCACGATTGACGTGGCCGGGAAATCTGTTGATTCCTACGTCACCAAAGATGGCAAATTGTTCTTTCCGCAGGGATTCGCACTAGATATACCTCTTAAGCTCGCAACGGAAGAAAAGCCTGCGCCAGCAAAAAATATCACCCCGGCGGTTCCTAAAGAAGCGATAGAAAAGTCATCTGCTTCTACACCTGCGGCGACGGACGTGAAACCGCCGTCTGCAGAATCCGAGGCATCTGAGAAGGAGACAGTTACGATCGTGCCTATGCGCTACCGAAAATGGGTCTTTGAACCGAACAGCCTGGAATTCAAGAAAGGCGATGTCATCAGGCTGACTTTATATCCGGATACGTCTAAATCCGAGCTGACACTGCCCGAATTTACCTTTTCGATACCTGCGCTGAAGATCAGCAAGAAAGTTACCGGAACTACAACAGTGGAGTTAAAGGCCGATGCTGCCGGAACATTTACGTTTGAATGTGGCGACTGCAGCGGTGCGCAGAAGGAAGTCATGAAAGGGACGATCACTGTAAAATAAGAAGCTTTTTAATCCAGTTCTTCTTTTTCTTCTTTTATGGTTGAAAAACTGCTCAGCAAAGTCGTCATGATCACGTTTCTGGTGATGATCGTGATCGGATTCACCATCCCGTCATTTTTACAGTCAAATGACGGAAAAGCCGCTGCAGAGCAGAGAATCTGTCAGACGGATACGGAGTGTTATCTGATGTGTGAGGACATCCCTGTTGCGATCTTATGTTCTGGGAATTTGTGCATCCAAAACTCCTGTAAGGAAAAATCACTGTATCCGTTCCAGCAGAATCCTTTGGCTTTTAGTTTAGGTGTGGAGGTTGATGGCCAGACGGTAAATCTTACGGCGAATCCCAACAACTTTTTTGTGAAATTTAATCCCACTGAGATATTCTCTTCCGGGATTTCATTAAATCAGATTCTGGATAAAGCCGGGATGAGACTGGAGGGGTTGTGCCTGCAGACGCCGCAGGGGAAGTATTGCAATGAGAAAGAAAAAGAAGTACAGGTATGGTTGAACGGAAATAGAACGTATAATTACAATTATGTGCCGGTACAGGGCGACACCATCAAGATCATTTACACAGGATAGCAGAAACTAGAATCGCCAAGAAAATAATCTCTCCTTTCTTTCCCAAAGTTTTTATATGAGTGATTTTTTCTGCTTCTCATGGACCCATTAACCTATCACGAACAGGGAAAAGCCGGAAAAATCAGCATCGTTCCTACCAAGCCCTGCAAGACCGCAGAGGATTTATCCTTAGCCTATACGCCAGGTGTGGCTGTTCCCTGCCTGGAAATTCAGAAAAATCCTGATGATGCCTATCGCTACACCACCAAAGGGAATTTGATTGGTGTCGTCACCAACGGAACAGCAATTCTGGGACTGGGTGACATCGGGCCGTTAGCGGGAAAGCCGGTCATGGAAGGGAAAGCCGTATTATTCAAACGCTTTGCTAATATCGATGCGTTTGATATTGAAATCCAGGAAAAAGATCCGCTCAAATTGATTGAGATCATTGCTGCGCTAGAACCGACCTTCGGTGGGATTAATCTAGAAGATATCAAAGGGCCGGAATGTTTTGCGGTGGAAGAAGCGTTGATACAACGGATGAACATTCCAGTGTTTCATGATGATCAGCATGGCACCGCTATCATAGTCAGTGCCGCCTTACTCAATGCCGTCGAGTTAGTCGGGAAAAAAATGGAGAAGGTTCGGGTGGTCTTTTCGGGAGCGGGCGCCGCGGCGATTGCCTGTGCGAAATTACTTTTAGAATTGGGAGTGAAGAAAGAGAACATCGTCATGTGCGATAGTCAGGGAGTTATTACATCGGAACGGACAACGAATAAATATAAAGCCGAATTTGCCCAGAAGACCAGTCTGAGAACGCTGGCCGAAGCGATGGTCGATGCGGACGTGTTTATCGGTGTGTCGCAGGGCAATATTGTAAGTGCCGAGATGATTCGGACGATGGCCAAGAATCCCATTGTTTTTGCCATGGCCAATCCCACTCCTGAAATTAGTTATGGACAAGGAAAAGCCGCTCGTGCTGACGTAATCATGGCGACAGGAAGAAGCGATTTCCCAAATCAAGTCAACAATGTGTTAGGCTTTCCTTTCATCTTTCGCGCGGCCTTGGATGTTCGGGCGATGAAAATAACGACAGTGATGAAATTGGCGGCAGCTCGTGCGTTAGCCGCGCTGGCCAAAGAGAAAGTTCCTGCAGAAGTAGTCGCAGCTTACGGCCGGGAATTTTCTTTTGGTGTTGAGTACATCATTCCCAAGCCGTTTGATCCTCGCGTCTTGTGGCACGTTGCGCCGGCGGTAGCCGAAGCGGCGATGAAGGAAGGCGTGGCACGGAAGAAAATCGATAGGGTAAAATATAAAGAAGAATTGAAGATGCTGGCCTCACGGTTAATACAGGGAAAATTCTCTTAAAAGCTACAGGAGTACCAAAAGTAATAAAAACCACCCTCTCTTCCAGCCAGCCACCATGAAACGAACGCTCATTAAAGACCTTAAAGAGCATCTAAACAAGGAAGTTCTGCTGCAAGGCTGGATAGAAGAACTGCGTAATCTCAGTAAAATCAAATTCCTCATCCTGCGGGACCGAACAGGCAATATGCAGACCATCGCCCTGAAAGCCGAGACCGACGCCGATAGTTTCTCGTTGATAGACAGCCTTACTAAAGAATCTGTCGTTGAAATTATGGGCACGCCGAAAGAGAATAAAACCTCCCATTGGGGCATTGAAGTCCTCATCAAAAAGTTAGTCGTCATCTCCAAATCTGCTACTCCTTTACCCGTTGACAATACTGACAAAAGCCAGACACACATCGAAAAACGCATCGACCATCGCTTTTTAGACACTCGAAATCTCAAAGTGCAGGCTATCTTCAAAATTCGTAGCAAAATTGCCAGGATCATCACCTGCTTCTTCGATGAAAATGGCTTCACCAACATCAACACCCCTAAACTGACCACGATCGGCGTGGAATCCGGCGCAGAATTGTTTATCGTCGATTACTTTGGCAAGCCTGCCTACTTAGCCCAATCGCCGCAGATCTATAAGCAGATGTTCGTCGCCGGCGGCTTTGAGCGTGTCTATGAGATTGCTCCAGTCTTCCGGGCAGAAAAATCACATACGGTGCGGCATCTTACGGAATTCACCGGCGTTGACTTCGAGATGGGGTTCATTAATGATCATCATGAGGTCATGGACCTGATCGAGAGCATGTTCTTTGATTTAGTGCGTAATCTGGAGAAAGAAGCCGCTGTCGAACTGGAACTTCTTGGCGTTGTTAAACATACGCTACCCTCAAAAATTCCCCGCCTGACCATGGAGGAGGCTAAAAAGCTTCTTCTGGCGAAGGGGAAGAAATACGCTGCCGATGAAGACTTGGATCCGGAAGGGGAGAAGCTCATCAGTGAGATCGTGAAAGAAAGATATAAGTCTGAGTTTGTGTTCATCACCCTTTTCCCCTGGGCAGTAAAGCCGTTCTATCAGATGAAAGACGAGAAAAATAAGAAAGTCACCAAATCATTTGACTTGTTGCTGAATGGCGTGGAAATCTGTTCCGGCTCCCAGCGCGAACATCGTCTGGAAGTGTGGCGCCAGCAGGCGAAAGAAAAAAGCCTTGATCCTGAGGCCATGAAAGAGTATATGGAACTGTTCCAGTACGGCATGCCTCCTCATGGTGGGGCAGGGTTCGGCTTGGACAGGATCACCCAACGCTTGCTGGGATTAGACAATATTCGCGAAGCGGTATTATTACCCCGAGATCCGGAGAGATTAAGACCGTAATTATTTCTTAAACTGGCCTTTTTTGATGCCCAGCATGATTTTATCCAGCTGTTCGCTGTTGACGTCGCCATAGCTTGTCTGCGGCTTGACGTCCTGTTTCTCCTGGGAACGCTGCAACATATCATGGACAAATTTTTCATTTGTTGATTTCGGTTTTTGTTCCATAGTCGGAAGAAAGAGCAGAGCTATTTAAAGTTTTGTGCCAGCCAGATAATATCCCAACACCAAGCTGTAACTTCTGGTTTCCGCCTGGTTATTCTTTTCTTCCCGGGTGCGAAGGAACTTGAACATGATTTTAGGACCTTCATCACGATCTTCGGCGACTGCGTACAGGGGATCGTCGCAGACGATGGGCCCGATGGTGCAGATATATTGAATCAGATGACTGCCGAAATCAGCGTCTGATTCTTCAAATGGCGGCAGTACTATCATCGTCTCCAAATCCTGCGGCGTATTGGATACCGCAGAAGACAGCGTATCATAAGCTAACTCTGCTGAGATAGGCATCGCATACGATTCAAATAGCTCCTCAGACGGCAGAAAGTAAGGACTTTCCTCGGCATTTAGCTTTTCAGCAACAGCAGAAACTACTTCCTCCAATGGAGGAGGTTCATCATCACTAAGTTCAGAAAACTCTACCATATATGCTTCTATACACCCCTTAATGAAAAGGAAACATTTCATGTTTATAAATTTTGTTGAGTACTGTGTTATTACAATTTGTATGGAATTTTCCTCCTGATGGCCGACTCAGAAATCTTTTAACCCTTGCCTCCTTTTTATGCCACGTTGCTTTGTCCATAGATAGAATACCATCTGGGTCTATCTCCACAGCTTGCTGTGATGGGGATAGCCGAGGCATTATAGGTTTACTAGTTTGTACTCCTGTTTGAGTTTGAATACGCCGGAAAGTTTTTTAAACCACGTCTAGAATTGAATACGTATGGCGGCTGTCGTATAACGGCCAGTATGGGGGCCTGTGGCATTTCCGTGCAGCAAGCCCTTGGAGGGAGTTCGATGCAAGCAATCTATGCAAGTTGGGCGGGCATAAAGCCCACCCCGAGCAGAACAGCATACGTTTGTTTTCGAAAGTCTCCCCAGCCGCCCTTTTATTCAAAGATCTGTATTTCTCTCATGGTGAAATCAACTTTGGCTTTGCTGAGGGCATTAATCATAGAATTCTGATGCTGTTTTGGCAACATAAACACATTTGAACTAAATTTTTTCCCTTTGAATTGATGCACCAGTCCAGTCCCCTGATAATATTTTTCATCTCTGCCAAATAAAAGGCGACGAATTTTGATATAGTCTTTCTTTTCCGCAGGATACATTATAATGAATAATACCTTCCGGTCTCCTATGGTTAAGAGATTCTCCCGATTATACAATGAAATGCCTTCACTGGCAATGCTTAACTTAAGTTCCCATTCCGCCAGTTGGCCAATTTGGACTGAAAAGGGATAGACAAAATGAAATAATTTCCACTTCTCGTATTCTTTAGAGGACGTGAATTTAACAATTCCTGAATCGGTAAGTTGCTTTACTCTCGTTTCATCATCTTTCTCACATTCTATAAAAAGATCAACATCACTTTTTTTTTCTAAGGTTCCACGAACTGCTGACCCGAACAGATAGATACTTTTAATGCGTTTCCCCGCCTCCGGATTCTGAAAGACGAAGCTGAGCATATTAAAACTGTACGCAATAGCATTAGTCGTTTGGGGCTTCAATTTCCTCACCTGCTTCTTGGAGTAGGCTCAGAGAGATGTGCTTGAGCTTCTCAAATGCTAAGAATGATTGTTTTATCTCCGGGAGAGTAGAATGACCATAGATTAAGATGTTTCTTTTCTCCTCCAGAGTATACATCAGTTCAAATATCTCTCCTTTGCGGGGGAAAGCAACTTGTAAGTGCCTCTCCGCGAGGGGAAGAATCTTTTGACCCGGCTTAGGTCTCTTAAACCATTCGTGTTTTATTTGCATCCCCACCGGAATTTTTCCGGTTTTGTGCAAGTATAGCTCTAACAAATCAACGGCGCAGGCGCTGGTATGGAAACCGATGGTGGCCGGGCGAGATTCCAGGCCCATTGCTATCGCATCTTTTATCTCCTGTAAATGTTCCGTAATTTTGGCGCGGTGGATAGTTGCTGCGGTCATCTTGGTAGAAAAGTACCTTTTATTTATAAATTTTTTGGTAGAAAAGTACCAACAGCTAAGCTGCTCTCGGGTATTGTTGTGGTTGGGAGTGGATACTTTATTCCGCATTCGTTGTAGCACTCTTTGCCTGATTCCGTTGTAGCAATGCATTTGGGCTTGTTGTACGCCCAGACGTAGATGCTGCTGCCAGCGGCAATGGCGAGGACAGAATCGAGACTGTTAGTAATGGAGGCCATAGTATTCAGGAAGGGGTTTACTTTAAAAAATTTCTGGAATTTTCAAACGGTAATTATATAAAGAAAAAAAGAAGACTTACAGAAAATGCCACTCCAAACCGCCAAGGGCGTCCGGGACATCCCGCCGGAAGAGAAAATGCTGAAGAATAAGATAGTCAGTGCTCTCGCGGAAATCTTTGAATTATACGGCTTTGCGCCGCTGGAAACGCCGATGCTGGAACGCTATGAAACACTCACCGCCAAGTTTGCCGCCGGAGAAGCCAGTGATGCGCTGAAAGAGACCTTCAAATTAAAAGATCAGGGCAATCGTGAATTGGGGCTGCGGTTTGATCTGACCGTTCCCTTAGCGCGGTTTATCGCCATGAATCCAAATATGAAACTACCGTTCAAGCGTTATGAGGTTGGATCGGTATTCCGTGACGGACCGATTAAACTTGGGAGATACCGTGAATTCTGGCAGTGCGATGTGGATATTATCGGCTCGTCTTCGATGATCGCGGAAGCGGAATTATTGGCCGTCACCCAGGCAGGATTCCGGAAAATGGGGATTGATGTGGCGGTGAAAGTAAACAACCGGAAATTATTACAGGGGATTTTATTGCAGGCCGGCATCAAAAATAATCTCGAAGAAGCCATCATCGCTATTGACAAGTTAGATAAAATCGGCAAGAAAGGAGTGCAGGAGGAATTGCAGCAACGCGGATTCAAAGTAAAAGAAATTGAAACAGTTTTTTCGTTGATAGGAATGACGCTGACGGCGTTAAAATCAAAAGTGAAGCAGGAATTAGCGCTGCAAGGCCTGAAAGAAATAGAAGAACTGATGTCCTATCTGAAAGCGCTGGAGGTGAACGTAGTTCTTGACCTTTCGTTAGCGAGAGGCTTTGCCTATTACACCGGAACGGTATTTGAAGCCTATGATACCAAAGGACAAATAGCCTCGTCGTTAGCCGCCGGCGGGCGTTATGACCAGATGATCGGCAAATTCCTGGGCGGCGGCAGAGAGGTTCCGGCAGTCGGCTTAGCGTTTGGATTAGAGCCAATCATGGATCTCTTGAAATTGCGCGGGAAAATCGATACCAAAAGCATGATGCAGGTTTATGTCGTTCCTGTGGGCATGGTCAAAGAAGGGCTGAACGTGGCGCAGCAATTACGGGATGCTGGCGTACGAACTGGCTTTGATGTCGTGGGCCGCGGCATCAGCAAGAATCTGGAATATGCTGGTTCTCTGGGGATTCCTTTTGTCGTCATTGTCGGAGAGAATGAGCTCAAGCAGAATAAAGTCTTGCTGAAGGACATGACGTCCGGATTGCAGCAGTTGCTCAGCATCAAAGATGTGGTGAAGAAGGTAACGAAGTAAAATATATAAAGTTCCTTTTAATCCTCTAACAGATGTGGATTTTTTCTGTGGAAGATAAGTCTGGAAGAAACATTCATTTATCAAAAGAGCGTTTTGCACACATTCAAAAACATCCGGAGATAGTTAATAACACTGAAAGAATAATCGAAACGCTTCAAAACCCAGACGTTATTACTACCCTTGAGAGTGATGAACAAGTTAAGTTCTATTTCAAATATTATAAAGACCATCGGCAGTACTTATTTATCTCCGTAAAGTATTTAAACGGGGATGGTTTTATCATAACTAGTTTTTACACAGACAAAATACAATGAAAAACAACCTAAACCTCTATTATGATGAAGAAGGCGACTTCCTAGAGTTACAAGTAGGCGACTATACCGAAGGGTATTTTAAAAATCTTGGAGAGGGTATTTTTGAAAGGATTGATGCCAAGACGAGTCAAGTAACAGGGATTGCCATTCACGGCTTTCGAAAGCGCACCGAGAAGCAAAAAGAAGTTAAGATTTCCCTGCCGGTGGAAATACAGCTCCGGTAATGAACAAAAAACAACTTCTCGGCGTTATCGGTGCAATTGCGTTAGTTTTGAATGTTATTTTATTCTCGTTTCTGATTATTAGCCCGTTGGTGTTCTGGATGGTGATAGGGGTAGGGGCAATTATTGTTTTTTATCTGAAGAGAATGAATGCCGCCTCAGCTTAAAACGAACACGCCTGGCCATTCTCCTGCAGCCATTTTTTCCTCTCGTCATAATCGGGCAACGCGGTTTTAACTAATGTCCAGAAGCGCTCGGAATGATTATGTTCAATAAGATGCGCTAATTCATGAATACAGACCGACTCCAGGACTTCATCCGGAGCGAACAAAAGACCGCTGGAAATGTTAATATTGCCATTCGACGAACAACTTCCCCAGCGTGACTTTATATTCTTAAAGAATATTTTGTTGATCTTCTGATGGAAATGTTTGGCATTTAATTCGTCAAACGTTGCGAGCGCCCTACCACCGGTCATAGACCGGGATGGCATGAACGGGCGCTCGCCTAAGAAACAAAGCTGGCGATGGTTTTTTGAAACCGATTTTTCACTTGTAATTCACCATATTTTTGATTCTGAATG
>JACPND010000004.1 GCA_016185625.1 Candidatus Woesearchaeota archaeon
TTCTTTTCTGAGAAATACGTTAAACTACAAGAATTTTACGCCACCGGTCATAGACCGGGATGGAAAGACGTATTCTATGCTGGAGAACAACATTAAATCGCTTCAGAATAGTGAAGTATTACTAAGAAGAGTAATATTTATAAACAGGCTATTTTTCTTCCTAGGTATGAAACGCAGCTCACGACGCTGGAAGAAGAAAGGACAAATGCGCTGGAAGTGGCAGCGCAAGAAGATGAAGAAGCTGAAACGCCGCAGGAAAATGCAGGCAACATAAACATCCTCGACAACCATGGCCAAAGTCCATACCAAGATCAAGAAGCACTGGGGAATACATTCCCACGTTAACGGACGCAAGGTTTTTGAATGCCGGAAGCCTAAAATTACCCGCGCCATTGCCAGAGCAACAGCACGGATCAGTAAGAGACTGAGAAAGTGAGAACCCGTATTCGAAGTAAGGATGTTAAATTACAACTGTATGGGCTGGAGTTGTCTAAGAAGGATATAATTGAAGTTCTTGATGACAAATTCTTAATTATTAATAATGAAATCTCATTTTTCCGCTATGAAGAGAGATGGGTTCCGACATTGAAATATTTGGCTGCTCATCCTATTTTGAAGAGAATCACGATTGACATGGGAGCAATCAGATTCATTGTTTCAGGAGCCGATGTGATGCGGCCAGGGATTACGGAAATTCAGGAAGGAATCCAGAGGGATGATATCGTGGTCGTTGTTGACCAGACACATCAGAAACCGATTGCGGTGGGAATCGCTTCATTTAATTTTGAAGAGATGAAAGTGATGAAAACCGGAAAGGTGATTAAGAACATTCATTATGTAGGAGATGAAGTCTGGAAGGCGTGATTTAAATGAAGAATCCTATTGAGAGAATCATCATTGTCGAAGATAAAGTAAAAGCTAACTTAAAGAGAAACACCTGTCCTGACTGTGGCAGGATTTATTTCATGAAGATAGCTCCTGATGGGAGCATTGTTGAACCTTGCCCGGTTTGTCTGGGATTGTTCAACGACAAAGAGGAGGATAAGACACAGAAGATTTAGGAAGAGAATAAGAAAATTTCTGAAGATCTTGCCAATGCTTATTAGTTGGCTCAGAAGACTCCGCTCCATAGAGCGGAGCTGAATGAGCCCATGCAAAAAGGTGTTAGCCTTTTGCACAGAAGGGAAAACTATCCCTTCTTGTGCCGAAGGCATCAGACCTGAAAATTACACCACAGGAATCTACGGACCTAGCCGCAGCGTAGTCGGAGAGGTTCAATTTTTTCAAAATAGATTATACGCACTCACCTTCGGCACCTCGGCGTTGCAATACGGGCATCCATGCGGCTGCTTCTTCGCCGGGTCATACTTGAACTGATACTTGCAGTTGTGGCAATTATACTTCACCAGGCTTGTCCCGGGAACCGGCTCAAATCTGGCTGCTGTCTCCTGCTTCCTGATTCTATGCGCTCTCTCCAGATAGTCGTCATCGGCATCCCATCCTGCTGGTTTCTTGGGCAGTATCGGCTCATTCTTAACCGCCGTTTCCGCCGACTTGGACGGTTTCCCCGTATAGCAGTTCGGGCAGACCATCGCCTTATGCTGATAGTGCAGCTTAAACGAATCCGCGGGAGCTTCCTGTCCGCAGATCTTACACCGTGCTTTGACCACTGATGACTTTCCCAGCATGCCGAGCTGAAAGAAAAGCTCCTTTTTATAGTTTTTGATGGTAGAGAAGATAGGGCACCACTTCGGTAACCTGAAGCATTCTTAAGTATATTCCTTGCATCTCCAGCAGCGGATTCTTTTTAATCATCCTCAGAGTCTGGATGACTGAAATGAGCATAGCGGTCGCGTTTGCTCCTCATGTGCTTCGTGAGCCATTGCTTATTTTTCTTTTAGAGGACTTCTTCTTTAAGATTTCTTAAATAATAAATAGGAGAGAGATCCCACACACCCTTTCCCACCTATTTTGTGTTTCTTTACATTTATGAATCACCTTTTCCTTATAGAGAAGTTTGATTAACCTATTAGTTCCACGATAGTCTACAAAGTTTTTCTTTCTCGTCATAGAGGGGATTTATATGAATTTTAACCAATTTATTCTGAAAGAACAATATCAGAAAGTTCGTGGATTAGGAGATCGTCTTGAATTAATGAAAGAACAAATCGACTGGAAACCATTTCGTCCCATTGTGGCGATCGTTTTTCGTGACAACAAAGAAATCGGCCTAAACTCACGGCCAAGATGACTTGGGCTTCCCAGAGTGAAAAATAAGGGCAGGCCGGTCAAACCTGTGGAAAACCTGCTTTGTTTATTCTCGACGGTTTTCCATTCTGTTCTGTAAAAAGGCGTAGCAGGTTTGACAACAATTTGGCTAAGCCATCACTCACAAAATAAAAATAAGTTCTATCCCAAATTTACTGTCCCATTGGCTATCAGCATCAACAGCCAGCCCAATCCCACCAGCAGCAAACCCATGAACAATCGCATGTACGGACGGGATCGCTGCTTCCAGGCATGAATCTCCTGAATCCGTTTGCCCATCGCCACCAACAGCAGAATAATCAGCAGCGGCAGTACAAAAATAATATTATACAGCACCAGCAACAGGAACGCCGAAAAATCAAAATACTGTGAAAGCAGCGTGATAATCGCCAGATAGGGCGCTCCCGTGCAGGGCAGTTCCACTGCTGAGACAAAAGCCCCTAACAGAATTACGCCCGGGATGGTGGTCTTATTGGACAGGATTTTCAATTTCTCCGCTGCTCTCCCCGGAATTGAAAGCGAAAACCACCGCCCGTACCAAAAGTAATCTTTAATCTCAATAATGCCGGCAGCCACAATCAGCACGCCAACGGCAATAGACAAGTATTCTGTCAGCCAGAGCGGAATGTTTGCCAGAAAGTACAACAATCCCAGTCCCGCCAGCAAATACACCGCAAATACTGAAAAAATATATAATCCGCCCAACAACAACATTCTTCCCACCGACTGCCGCGACGAGAGCAGCACCGACACCATCAAAATAAGCACGCCAATCGCACAGGGATTGATCGAATCAATAAGTGCCGTGACCACCACCGTTCCTAACGCAGGAAGATATGCTTCAACCGCCACCCAGTTCACCCCGCTGCTCCGCCAGCCTGTAGGTCGCACATAGCTTGTCGGTTTTTTCTTTTTCAACATCAAATTCAATAATCACGCAATCACCCGGCGGTACGGTTGAATACGGCGCAAGTAGGTAATCATCAAAGTTCAGAAATTTCTTCTGGGTATAAACTGGAGCCTCTTCATGAGAAATGGAATACACAAACAGCTGCACTTTGCCGGGATTTTCATCACAGAGTTCACCATTCTCTGCCACCATAAAACCAGCGTTGGTAGGAATTACCATCTTCTTCCCGTTCAGAGCGCCGCCAATAAATTCAAAAAAATGATGCAGGCTGATGTCTTTTGTATCCAGCACCACGCCTTCCACATGAATGCGGTCATCCCCATGTTCGTGGAACACCGGCGAGCCGATCCTGTTGGTCAATCCTGTGGGATCACGGAGATTGATTTTTTGTCCGCATTTCCAGAGTTCAAAATCGGCGTGCCAATGGACTGGGCCAGCGGTTTCAGAACGGACATTTAATGAGATGGTTGTACCTGCGGAATACACAGTAGCGAACACAATAGGCACCGTCATGGCTAAAAACAGCACCCATTTTTCCCGCTCGGTTTTCCGGCGGACATAGGTTAAAGAGATGATAACGAGAAGGGCTACAATAATACTTGCGCCGATGACGACCTTCAGCGCCAATGTTTTTAGAGGAACAGCGCCTTCAGCATTCTCAGCGTGGGCCAGTACTTGCGGCAAGGCGAGCAGGAATAACAGCAGTTTCACCATCTTTTGAGGTATGTATCTGTATGATATTTATAAATGATTAGCTAAACATTTAAATATAAAAAAAACTTCTTCTGCGTCACATGGTTGACTTTTTTTCCATTATCCTCATCCTCCTGGGCCTCTGCGCCTTTGAAACGATTAGTTCCATCGACAATGCGGTCATCAACGCTGAAGTTCTGCGCACCATGTCCCAGCGAGCCAGACGCTGGTTTTTGCTGTGGGGCATGCTGGCAGCAGTCTTTCTGGTTCGCGGACTTCTTCCCTGGATCATCATCTGGTGGACCAATCCAAGCTTAGGATTCATCGGCTCATTAACCGCCACATTCAGTTCCGATCCTGCGGTCATTGAAGCTGTGGAAAGATCAGCGCCATTATTGCTGGTCGGCGGAGGTGTCTTTCTGCTCCTGCTCTTCTTTCACTGGCTGTTCATGGAGCCGAAGTATTACGGTCTGCATCACGAAAAGTTTTTCCACCGGCATTCCGTCTGGTTTTTTGCCGTTGCTTCGGTCATTTTGGCAGCGATTGTCTGGTTCACGCTGAAAAAGGATCCTTTGATGGCCTTTGGCGCCGTATTAGGTTCGACCGCGTTTTTCATCACCCATGGCTTTAAGGAAAATGCGGAAAAAGCAGAACACGAAATGCTCCACAAGCACGAATCGCTCAGCGACTTAAGTAAAATCCTGTACCTGGAAGTGATTGATGCGACGTTCTCCATTGATGGCGTATTGGGTGCGTTTGCCTTCACGCTTTCCGTTCCGTTGATTCTGCTGGGAAATGGCCTTGGTGCACTGGTCGTGCGGCAAATGACCGTCAGCAACATTGAGCGCATCAAGAAATACAAATACCTCAAGAATGGCGCGATGTATTCGGTATTAGCGCTGGGTTCAATTATGATTGCCGATTCGTTTGGCGTACATATTCCGGAATGGGTTTCGCCAGTAGTGACGTTTGGTATTTTAGGGTATTTCTTCTGGAGAAGCAAGAAGGAGTTAGTTGTTGAGGTTTCTTAGATTTAAAGAAAATCCTGAAAAGCGGCTATCCCCTACCATATCCGCAGAAGTGAGCTTCCGAGACCCCAAAAATGCAACGCATTTTTTAGGGAATGGTGGGGATTTACGCCGCTTTTCCGAGACGGATTTTCTAAAATCAAATATAGCAAAATCTCCCTGCTCCTTCACTAGCATTCATCTCCAAAGATGAATCTTGGAGATTTCTGCTTATTTGATTTAAACCAAAAGACCATCTTAATGTTTTAAACACCAGAAAAAGAAATTAAAAAAGAAAATATTAAGAATCAGGTAAAAAGTATCAAACTAAAACTTCTTATGATTCTGATAGCAATCCCGGCAATAGACAGGACGTCCTTCCGCTGGTTTAAACGGAACTTCGCACTCTGCTCCACAGTCGCCACAGGTTGCTTTATGCATTTCCCGAGGTCCGCCGAAGTTTCGAGGACCACCGCGATCCCCGCCGCGATCACCACCACTACCAAACTTTCTAAATCCCATGTTGTTTTCACCTATATGTTTTATTAATACTGAAGGATACTTCCCCTCATATATAACCTGCATTTGCGGGCTATATAACAGCCGGCTACCAGAAGTAGCAAACCGATATATTACCTTTGTAAATAGGCTCAGTATTTATAAATTTAACTCTCCGGACGGCTCTGAGCAAGAGGGTTTCATAGTAACCATCATATTCCGATACTGTATACTCATCGGGAGACGGCAAGGCCAAGAAGTGTGTGAGGCCAAGCCACTGCTTTGCACAAAGTTAAGGAACAGAAAGCTCTCGTCGTAAACATCAAGTTGCGACAATAATGAAATCCAGCTTTCTGCCGAGCTTCCAAATCTTTATATAATTGAACTGTTCTTTCTGCAGCATGAGCAAAGACACCAAAGGCATCACCGCGTCCAAAGAGAAAGATTTCTCTGAATGGTACACTCAAGTAATACAGAAGGGCGAATTGATTGAATATAGTCCAGTGTCCGGTTGCTATATCCTGCGGCCAAATGCCTATGCAATCTGGGAGAAAGTACAGGCCCATCTGAATGGACTGCTGAAGAAAGATGGGGTGAAGAATGCCTATTTCCCTTTATTTATTCCGGAAAGCCTGCTGAAGAAGGAAGCGACTCATGTCGCGGGTTTCGCTCCGGAAGTGGCTTGGGTGGAGAAAGGCGGACATACAGAACTAGGAGAGCGATTGGCAGTTCGCCCGACCTCGGAAACAATTATGTATGATGCCTATGCGAAATGGATCCGCTCCCATCATGATCTACCACTGCGGTTGAATCAATGGTGCAATGTGGTCAGATGGGAATTTAAGCATCCTATGCCGTTTTTACGCAGCCGGGAATTTTTATGGCAGGAAGGGCATACTGTTTTTGCCGCCAAGGAAGAAGCAGTGGAAGAAGCTCATCGGATGCTGGGCTTTTATGAACAAACGCTCCGCGAGTTATACGCCATTCCGGCACTCAAAGGCAAAAAATCAGATACTGAGAAATTTGCCGGGGCGGAGTTTACCCTCTCATTAGAAGTCGTATTGCCTAATGGAAAAGCAGTACAGGGCTGCACATCACATCATCTGGGACAGAATTTCTCGAATGCATTTGGGATTACGTTTGCCGATGAGCAGCAGAAGCAGCAATATGCCTGGCAGAATTCATGGGGATTTTCAACGCGGACTATCGGCCTGATGGTGATGATACATGGCGATGAGAAAGGCCTGGTGATGCCGCCAAGAGTTGCGCCGATTCAGGCGGTCATTGTGCCAATCATGTTCGATAAGGATGAAGACAAGATTATGGCGCAGGTGAAGGCAGTCGAGAAAAAATTAATGTCTGCAGGACTGAATGTGCATGTCGATGATAGGGAAGGCTATACTCCCGGCTGGAAGTTTAATGAATGGGAAGTAAAAGGTGTGCCGCTGCGGATGGAGATCGGCCCGAAAGATGTGGAGAAAAAGCAGGTAATGGTCGTGCGGAGAGATACGGGAGAGAAGCAGGCGCTGCCGGTAACTGGCATTGATGAGGAAGTGAAGTTAATTCTGGAGCAAATTCAGGCTGCTTTATTGAAAAAGGCGGAACAGTTTTTGCAGGAGCACATTTCGGACGTAACGACGATGAAAGAGGCAGAGAAGGCCTTGGACGGGAATAATATCCTTTTTGCGCCGTGGTGCCTGGATGCGGAATGCGAAGAGAAATGCAAAGAGAAATTGGGCGCGAAGTCGCTAAATGCGCCGCTGGAGCAGGTGAAGATGAACAAGAAATGTTTTGTCTGCGGGAAGGCGGCGAAAGAGATGTTTTATTTCGGAAGGAGTTATTGATTTTAATATTATTAACCGTACTTATTTAGCTAAAGTGTAGCCTGTAGCATAGAATATACATTTTTATCCTGCTTCTGCCATGTGGAAATTAAGCTCATCATTACCTCATAATTTCTCTTGCCCATATCACTTCTTAAACAGCCAATTATCTTACGCA
>JACPND010000044.1 GCA_016185625.1 Candidatus Woesearchaeota archaeon
AGCTAAAGCTACACAAATCTAGTGCAAGAAGACAAGAGCCTAACGGCTTTTGTTTTTTGTCTTCTTTTCTGAGAAATACGTTAAACTACAAGAATTTTACGCCACCGGTCATAGACCGGGATGGAAAGACGTATTCTATCGCCATTTTAGAGGTAATCTGGGAATAGGCCTCCACTAATTTTACGGGATTTGGTGAAATCCGTTCCAGGCTTCGTTTCTCTTCCAGAGGACGTTCCGTATCACAAAAAACAATTTCACACTCTGCCAATCTTTTTACGATGGCTTGGTCTACGACGTCTCCGTGCATGAATTCAATGTTTTTTAATCCTGCAAGTTCGGCATTTTTCTGTGCATATTCTAATTTCCGTTGATCTTTCTCTGCCGCAAATACTTTCTGGCAGGTTTTAGCAAAGGCAATGGTTTGAAAGCCCACACCGCAGCCCAGGTCGGCAATGACCTTACATTGCAGGCGTTCGGCCCGATAGTCAGCAACAAGTTCCGGTGTTCCGAAGCGGATATCTTCCGAAAGGGAGAGCGCGTTCTTGGCGACTTCCTTTTTTACTTTGACGCGGGGCATATCCATGCTACCTGGGGTGTCTTTATAAATATAGTTGCTCGTAAGATTTAAAAATACAGCCTTATTTACCGATGCTATGGAGCCGGCTACGAAAGATATTATTCATTCTGAAACAATTGTAGATGCCAAGCAGGCAACAGTAGAAGAAGAAAACCTGATGATGGGAACAGTCTTAAAGCGCTTAGAGCAGGAAACCATCATGCTCCGGGAGATGTTTAATAATGTCAATGATGAGCTTACCAATCTGAAGAAACCGGCATTATTGGTGGGAGATGTGGTGCATGTCCTTCCGAACCGGAAATGCATTATCCGGTTGCCGAATGGGAACAAGTTTTATGTTCATGTGATTAAAGAAGTTCAGGAATTAAAGACTGGTGATTCGGTGTTGATTGATCAGAAAGCCCTGAACGTGGTCGGCCATGTGAATCATGCGGAAAGCCTGGATGTCGAGAAATTTATTATCATGCAGAAGCCGCAGGAGACTTGGGAGCAGATCGGCGGGCTGCAGAGCATCAAAGAGGAACTGAAAGAAGTGATTGAACTGCCGCTCAAGAAGCCGGAATTGTTTGAAAGAGTGGGCATTAAGCCGCCCAAAGGAGTTCTCTTGTATGGCCCGCCAGGCACGGGAAAGACCTTACTGGCGAAAGCGGTGGCGAAGAGTACTGATGCCACATTTATTGAAGTGACGGGCTCTGAATTAGTGCAGAAGTTCATTGGCGAAGGCGCGAAGCTGGTAAAAGACATCTTTGAGCTGGCGCGCAAGAAAGCGCCGACCATCTTGTTCATCGATGAGATTGATGCGCTTGCTGCGACGAGGATGGACATCGGCACTTCTGGCGAACGGGAAGTCAATAGAACATTTATGCAGTTATTGTCAGAATTAGACGGCTTTAAGCACTTAGGCAATGTCAAGGTGATAGCAGCGACGAATAGGCCAGATATTTTAGACCAGGCATTAATTAGGCCGGGGCGGCTGGATCGGCTGATTGAAGTGGGCTTGCCGAATGAAGAGTCACGCCTGGAGATTCTCAAAGTGCATACTGCCCAGATGAGTTTGAAGGCAGTGAAGCTGAAAGAAATGGCTCGGCTGACGGAAGACTTTAGCGGCGCAGAGCTCCGCGCGGCCTGTACGGAAGCAGGGTATTTCGCGATTCGCGAAGGCCGGAATCACGTTACCACTGGCGATTTTCAGAAAGCGATTGAAAAGATAAAACTGACTTGGGATGAGGAAGAAGAAGGGAAGATGTTTGGGTAATTGTGGGCGTTCATCAGTTACTTCTGTCAGGCATTGCGCCTTTGGTGTTCACTTAATCATCACGCTTGCCACTTTATTTCGTAAAACCAACTTTCATTTTAAACTTTACGGCAAGAAGTAGTATCATTCCTATTGATTACTTATCTCCTTCGCTTTACTTGTCTATATTAAGTCTGCCTGCTGGCCGTTAGCTTCGTGCTTTTTTCACTAGGTTTCTTGCCCAAAAATGGCTTTTTTTATTGCAAAGAAAGCACCAACTAATTCTCATTAACGAATGAAATTCTCAGCTAACTTCTTGGCGGGTGCATGCAAGAGCTCGCAATGCTCTTGCTCGCTCAGGTACAAGAAAATCAGAGATGACTGATTTTCTGTACAGAGGGGAAAACTATCCCCTCTTGTACCAGGCAGACTTAACTCAATACATACTTTTCTTCACCTCTGCCCAAATCAGCTTGTGGTCCGATTTCCCGCAGAACGCCTCTGCTTTTGTTCTCCGTAATCCCTTGATGAAGATATGGTCTAAATCTTCAAATTTGAAGGTCCGAAATAAAGGCGTGGTAGAACAAGTCTTTATCTGATCCGATGCCAGTTCAAGATGAGAAAACCAGTCTTTGATCCTAGCAAATGGCAAATTAAAATCGCCCATTACAATCAGCTTTCCTTCCTTAGCGATATGTTCCTGCAGGAATTTGATCTGCTGTCCATATAGCCGTCGCTTTTGAGGCAGCGCTAAATGAACTAACCAGGCGTCTAGTTTTAAATCCGGGAAAGTCCCCCGCAAAATTCCGCCGCCGCCGCCCATCTCATTCGAAAGAGGAAAGTCTATAACTTCCTGTTGTTGGCATTTAAACTTAGAAGCCAGAGCAACTTTCATCGTCAGATTGCTGAACTGGGTCTGGTGTCCATTTCCAAAAAAGCAGTAGCGGTATCCTATTTTTGCCAAGGCTTTCTGTAACGCCTGTTCCTGCCCTTCCAGAATTTCACAGATGCCTACGATGTCTGCATTGGCTTGGGCAATGGTCTTAATGGTCTCTGCCAAGTTTACTCTGCGATGCACCTGTGCCGGATTGCTTTGAAAATGAACTGCCCAATGCCCTAAGAGGGAAGAAAAGATATTTGTTCCATCCATTCCGAACATTTGGTTATAGAGCGCCACTTTCATACGCGGGGAAAACTGCTAACCTCTTAAAAAGCTTGCTATTCATTGATACTGTATACTCATCGGGAGACGGCAAGGCCAAGAAGTGTGTGAGGCCAAGCCACTGCTTTGCACAAAGTTAAGGAACAGAAAGCTCTCGTCGTAAACATCCAGTTGCGACAATGATGAAATCCAGCTTTCTGCCGAGCACACGGCCTGCCGTCTCCCATATCCCGATAAATAAAGAGTATCCTGTTCATTTGTAATTGATGGTAGTAGAACTCTCTTTCTGAAGTGAAAAATAGGGGCTTGGCCAAATTGTTGTCAAACCTGCTACGCCTTTTTACAGGAACAGAATGGAAATGCTGTGTTGCATAAATAAAATCAAACCCCTCTCTCCTCAGAAAAATCCTAGATAGCCACTTTTCTCTGGTATATTCCCTCAGACCTTCGGTTTTGGAAGTGGCTCATCAAATACCGTGACTCATACCAAATCGTGGTGTAGTCATTATATTCTGGAATCTGAGCAAAAGCACAAACCTGTCTATAGTAAGTGACCTAAATTTTTATACAAATGTCACTTACTATATTCGAAGGACATAACAATTTTGTATATCTTGGGCTAGGCACAAGACTTGAAATCCATAGATTTCATTGATTATTTATGTCCTTCGCTATAGTTATTCCCTCTGGGTTTAATACCCCCCAGCTCTGCTGCGATAGGTTAATAACCCAGACGGAAATAAACAACTTTATTCTGTATCAGTTCGGGATTAAACCTTCTCCATTGTTTCTAACAACCACATCATCTCCTCAAACGAAAACTTCTCCAGGGGAATGACACGAAAATGTTCCTGATTCCGCGGGCTGTATAATCGCCGAGAGACTTCTAACTCCTTCAGCAACTCTGCTTTGGAAATTATCCCGAAAAATCGCGCCAACCCCTCCGCGTGATTGCAGACAAGATGATAATCGGCAATCTTCTCTTTCTCCAGCCGAAAGCGGTCATCGGGATAGGCCACCGTTTTCCATTTATTCAGCGATTCGGGAGCGACGCTGCGCAAGCCAACACTTACTTCCTTTCCCTCCATCCGCACAGTAAAATCAGCTCCCGCACCAGAAGCATCGCCGAAATACAGGCCGCGATGGCGGAACCAGACTTTATGCTTCATTAAAATCTGCTTGAAGGCTTCCTCCGTTGTCCAGCAATGCACAAAATTATCAATCTTGACCGCGACATTTCGGCCCTGCTTGCCCCAGCCCTCAGCTTCGATTTTCTGTGTCGCCTGCTGGCGGAAAATGTCAATCAGTTCTGGTGGGACGGTATAGTCTAAGCTCATGAATCAATGTCAAGATGAACTTTTTTATTAAGGTTTGGTAAAAATCCTTCTGTCAAACGTTGCGAGCGCCCTACCACCGGTCGTTGCCGTCAGGCAACCCACGAACGAAGTGACTTGGATAGACCGGGATGGAAAGACGTATTCTATTGCTGCATAGCAGTTATACTTTAAATATTTTCCTTCCGTATGTTTTTGAAAATAAGGCAATAATGATGATGCACATTCGGCACAAAGCTGTATCTATACCCGTACGGAAAGAGGGTCTTATTGTCCTGACACCAGACTTTTTCTCCACGCAATTGATAGTGCTTCGTCATCTCCCGGGCAAAATCCCACGCCAGCATCTTATAATTGCCCTTATCCATGTAATTTTGCAGTACCACAACCAGATGCCCGTTCTCTTTCACCAGTGGTTTTATTTTCACAAAAATAGCGACCAGCTTCTGCAGAAAATCATCGTACCCGTAAGCATTCCCCAAATCTGTCGAGTCGTCACTATATTTCACGTCTAATCCTTCTTCTTCTCGCTCCTTCGCTGCCAATCCTTTTTTGTTCAGCATCGGGCCATAGGGCGGCGAGGTGATCACCAGATCCACCTGCGGCAGGGAATATTCTTTCCACAGCGTATCCACATCGGCAGAATTTCCCTTAATGACAATCTGCTTGCTGAATCTCTTGCCGCCTTCTTTGCTCAATTTCAACTGCCCTTCGAGTTTCGCCAGGCGGTCTTTGGCAATCACCGCGTATTTTTCCTGCAGCTCGATCCCAATCCCGTCCCGGTTGGTCGTATGGCACGCAACCAAAGTGCTTCCCGTCCCCAGAAATGGATCAAAAACCGCTGCTCCTTCTTTGGTGAAGAATCTGATGAACTCCGCGATCATGTTTTCCGGATATTTTGCCGGATGGAGCCTTTCCTGTTTCTTTCTCGGCGGAGGATTATGGACGAACCAGGTTTTCGTAAAGCGCAGCCATTCCTGGGCGGATAATTCGTTTAACCGGTTTGGGGTGTTTGCGGGGGTCATGGGCATAATGAGGAAGCCACCTATTTAAGATTATTGCGGAAAAAAGTAGCGCAAAGATTTTACTTAACTAAGTTTTTTCCCGCAAAATGCTTTTAAAGTAGGCTTCTTCAATATAAAACTAACTATAACCTATGGAAGAGAGCAAAGAACAGGGGAGTAGAGAACAATCGAGCCAAGAACAACTCCGCCAGCGCCATCTTCAGATTTTGGATGAGTGCCTGCAGGATGCTAAGATGCTGGCGATAAAGCACAGCGTGAACAGCGATGAAAACCAAGTGAGATTGGCGATAGCGTTGTTTCAGAAGCGGGTATAACATATGGAAATTCCTGTTAGTTTCTCCGACCTACGAGCGAGGACTAGAATTATTGTTAATAAAATTTCCGAGCGGAGTGGGGAGGACGAGGAACGTAGTGACAAAGAGTTTTTACATTGACGATGTCCTAAAAAATCAGAGATTTTTGGGATGCCAGAAACTGTGTTTCTGTGCACTTTAGGGACTGACTTCGTTAAATCAACGTTATACGACATATTACTCGGAACCAGCACGGATGAAACACAGAACTGTAAAACTAGATGTAGGGGTTTTCCTCTTAAAAAATGGGGGGAGGCTTTTCTCACGATGAATCTGAAAACTATATCCTATTAATCTTTATTTGTAGATTGCTATAATCACTGCAAGCACAAGCAATGCTACTCCCAGAACTTTGTTTACGATATACTGATGTTTTCCATAAGCAGCTCTAATTCTTTTCTGAGTGAAAAACACTGAAAGAATTGCAGCCATAATAAATGAATTGAGGGGCATCGCAATCCATAAAAATACAACAACCCAAAATGGAACGCCAGCCGACATTACTGTTGCAAAGATACTTGCGAAAAATAGTGAGGCTTTTGGACTAAGAATGTTTGTGAGGAAACCAATTTTTGCCGCTTGGAACGGTGAAATTTCCCTATGCTCCTCAGAGGTTGTATTTGCTTTTTGTGTTTCAACTTTAATCAGAAACGTTTTGATGCCGAGATAAGCCAAATATCCGACTCCCAAAAATTTAATGAT
>JACPND010000046.1 GCA_016185625.1 Candidatus Woesearchaeota archaeon
TAGCTAAAGCTACACAAATCTAGTGCAAGAAGACAAGAGCCTAACGGCTTTTGTTTTTTGTCTTCTTTTCTGAGAAATACGTTAAACTACAAGAATTTTACGCCACCGGTCATAGACCGGGATGGAAAGACGTATTCTATCTTCTGCTTGAGCAGAGGGAGTCTCCTGCTGGCAACGCAACGGCTGAGCAGCGAGGAGATGTGCTCCTGCTTTTTCTCTTCAGAAAGCTGTGACGAAATGACAAAATAAATTGAGTTCCCTGTAATTCTGGCAGAGCTGCTCTGCTTCTCCCTGCATTCTATGTGTACGGAAAATTCTTCGGCACCAACTTTTATGATGTCTCCGTGTTTATACGTTTTTTGTTCTTTGGGCTTAAACTGCTCCGGCTTTTTCTCGATTCTTCGTTTTGCCCATTTTCTCATTTTTAGGATTCTGCGGAATTTCTCTTCGCGATCCAAAAAAGAAGGGAGTTGGATAATGACGATATTATCTTTAATGGAAGCTTTGACGTTATTTCGCTCTTCTTCGATAATTTTTAAATGGAAAATGACCCCGTTGATTTCGAGCGGTTCAAAGTTCATTCTATTTCACGGCAGGAATTACTATTTTAATCTTTCGGCAGAGGATTAATTCAAAATCAGTATCGGCGCAGTTATCTATACATCAACATCTTCACCGAAGAATAATATCCCCTGCTTTGAATTCTAATCCCTTTCTCTGTTTCAACTCTGCCAACAACTTTACTTTCAATACTATACTTTTTTGCCACTTCCATAACTTTATCCGGTTCCGGTGTCATGATAAGCATTCCTTGACCCATGTTCCACGTCCGGTAGGCTTCTTCATCCGGAACATCGCCTTTCTCCTGACAGTGCAGCATTAAATCGCACGGTGAGAAGAGATGGTCCAGCGTGGCGCCAAGTCCCGAAGGCTTCAGTGCGCGTCCTAATTTCCCCGGAATTCCGCCGCCAGTAATATGAACCACGCCATGTATTTCGGCTTGTGGCTCTCCATCAAAGCCGCCAAACATTTCTACCACTGCCCGACTATAAATGCGTGAGGGATGAAGTGCCTGCTGCGCCAAATCGGGATGTTCGAGATGCCATTCCTCGCCATAACTCTCTGTTAAAATTTTTCGGACTAACGAAATTCCATTCGAGCGCAAGCCCTCTTCACGAAGGGCCACCAGATGATCTCCTTCTTTTATTTCTCTGCCAGTAAAAAGGCGATCCTGTCGAGCAAACCACGTCACTGATGCGCCCCAATTATATCTGAATGGACCAATACCACCCACACAATCTCCCAGCTCCGCAATCTCTCCATTAATGATAGCAACATTCGCTTCCTTGGCAGCAGCAATGTATCCTTTAGCCAGTTGTGTAACTTGTTCTAATCGCGAATCTTTATCTTTTTTTCCCAGAGAATTAACATCCAGAATAGAGCCGACTAAAACCGGTTCTGCTCCGCGGACGACGGCATCGTCAGCAACCATGGCAATCAGATCAAAAGCAACAGTGGTGTGGTCTTCCACGGCTTGTGCAATTTTTACTTTTGTCCCAACTCCGTCAAAGCTGATGTTCATCAATGTTCCAGGAGGCAGGTTAGAAACATCGATGGCTCTCACTCCGGAGAAATCATCAACAGGAACTATCACTTCTCCCAATCGGCCTTTTCTATTTTTCCACGTTGCCTTAGCCGCTTCGTACAGAACTCTAGAAGCATCATCGCCGAGTTCAATGTGCACGCCGGAATCTTGGTAGGTTGCCATTCATCTTCCTCTGGCTTGATACATATCAATCAAGTCTGCAACAATTTTTCCAGAGACCAAAATGATGGTAAGCAATAATAAAAGAATTGAATATTCCTGGTTGAGTACGGCACTCACCAAGACGATTGATTCAATAAAACCGATGAAATAACGCAGATATTCCGTAAATCTCATTAACTGCTCCAAATCAGAATCAAAGCACCAATGCCAGCAAGGGTAGAGACAAGGTATAATACTATTTTTATTATTTCCAAAGTGTGGTTATGTGTTTTAAATGCTGTCGAAGTCATAATGGAATTAAAAGATATTGTACTTTAAAAATGTTACCACTCATCTTCCTCATGCCTGGTATAGACAATCGGCTTGTCTTTGACGATCATCGAATGCTCAAACTGCGAGACCAACCCGCCGGAAACTTCGACTAAGGGTGGATACGAACGGACAACATCCAGCTGCTGTAATTCCCGCAAGCCCAGTGCCGTAGCGCCTTTGCCCATCTTCCGCGTCAGCCATTTCAAAGTGAACGGCAGGGTTTTCTGTGCTTTCACCTGCTGCAGGATGTTCCGCGCATACGGCGAACGTACACCGCGCTCTTTCTCGACCATGAAGACCGTGGGAATCCCTTTCTCTTTAATCAAGCCAACGCCATTCGTCACAAACGGCTCAATGGCAATCTGCCAGCCTTCCTGCAATTCAGTTTTATCCTTATTATTATACGCCGGGATGGAAATGCCAGCATGGACGACGTACGGTTCGATGGTATGTCCAGAAAGATTACGGACAGTTTTGTATCCTAAGGTTTCCGCTTCGGAGGCTTGCGCTTCACCAAGTTCCCAGAGCTGCACGCCGGGACGAACTAATTTGATGGCTGCCTTGAGTGCATTTTGCGTGGCCTTGAGCAAATCGTTGTATTCCGATTTGCCAACGACAACAGTCATGCCATTATCCGCCAGCCAGCCGTCCTGATGGACGCCGATGTCAATCTTAATGATGTCGCCTTCTTTACTTGCAGAACTGTCATCTTCCGCGGGGCAATAATGAGCAGCCGCGTCATTCACCGCCATCTGGGCCCAGGCGATTTGCCCTCCGAGATTCAGAATACGTTGTTCACAATAATCCATCACTTCCAGAAAGGAAGTTCCTGGTTTGGCTAATTTGGAAGCGCCTTCGCGTCGGACTTGCGCGGCGATGCTGCCTACTTTTTGAAGTATTTTGATGGTTTCTTGATCCATAGCCGTAGAAACAGGAAACGATTTTTAAATTTATGGGAGTTGTGATACAGAGTCAGTTTGAAAATTTCCATATCTCTAAGAAGAATTCTTTGTATTGATTAGCCATTTGTTTTGATACTATTTCTATGGCAGTTGGACGTTCCCCCCATACCCAATTAATAACTTTATCGTTAATAATCATGAGTCCAAAAGGGATTTTTAGAGATGTGAATTTGTATTTTATTTTAGGGATGTCGGAATAGTTTTTAAGAAATTCTTTTTTAACCAATTTATGGGCAATAAGACGATCGTCTACTTTCTTTTCCGATAATTGTTGGTGGATATTTCGTAAAAAACGAGATGTAAGCGGGGATTCAACATATTCATCTTTAAATGCAAAAACGTAATAGTAACTTTTACTATCCAGTTCGTCCAAAATGGATTCAAACATTGATTTGATCGCTTTATATCCCTCATACACTTTGGCAGTTTGAGGACTTTGTGCCTGTTTTTGCTTTTGTTCCAATTCTGGCAAAATCTCTTTAAAGCTTCGTTCTTTTTCTTTGATGATAGAAAGAATTTGTTTTGGCTCTTCCGCCTGAAAGTACTTTGTTTTTGATTTTATAACAAAAGTAACTAATCCTCTATCAATAAGTTTCTCTAATGTTTGATAGACTTTGGAATGTTGAAGTCTGGTTTTAGCCGCAATAGGGCCAACAGTAGTGCTGCCTAATTCCAGCAGAGCCAAGTAAACTTTAATCTCCCGCTCTGAAAATCCTAAGTCTCGCAGTACATCTTCTTTCATGATTAAAGTTGTTATTTTGGCCTATTTTTAAAGCTTTCTACTTTATATCTCCAAAGGGGGTAAGTAAGTAATAAATAGCGGCTTGTTTATTTTTGAGAGTGGTAAAATGGACAAAACTATACCAGAGATAAATAAAGCACTAGACGGAGTAGTCGAAGATCTCGATAGGAAGAGAAACAAACTCAGCATGCCCAATGCTGGAGATATGCAAAAAGTGATATACGAACAAAGTATAGAGTTAGCAAAGTCCTACCTCCAATTTCCAGAAAACGAAGCAAGAAGAACAATGGAAAGAATTCAGTTGGTGAGATATCTTTGGCAGGATTACATCCAACGAGTTAGGTTTGAGGAACTCAAAAAGCCAGCGGATCATTAAAATGAAATTATACTTAAGAGAAGTCAGTGAATTTCTGGATACCTCCTACAAAGGGCCAATGGATTGGGAAAGAACAGTAAAAGAGGTTTATGATCTTGGAACAATTGTAAGAAGAATTCCTATCCCTCCATTTGGGTGTGGAAAGGAAAAAGAAGCAGAAATACCTCTGCATCTTGAGTATTGGATGGGAGAAAGTGAAAGAGTTAGAAGAGAACTTGTTCGATTATTAACATCTAGTTCTGCTTTATTTATGGATGCAAATATTTTTATTCCGTGTTTTGGCTATCTCTCTGGCGGCACTCCGGTACAGAAATCCACGTCCAAAGAATCAGGAAAAATTATAAGATCAAGAAAGTACGGCTCATTAAAGTCTGATCCCCTATTAGACGAAGAGCTTCATGAATTGGATGACTTAGAATTTGTAAGAGATGGTGAATTATTTCTAGGCAAAGACTTAACGTTAGATGGTGTTGCACAAATAGAACTCGACGTAATAGAAAAATTAAGACAATTGCCGGATTATATAAAAGATGTATTTTTACTTGCGTAATAACCCTGCCCCTCGTCAATAGAGTAAGAAAGTTCTGCGTTTTACACGGAGTCAATCCCCAGTAACAGCACAAAGTCTTCAGGATGAATAGTCTTAATTCTTTCAGCAAAGTATTTAAATTAAGCTATATTTTATCATCCTACAATGGAAGCAATACAAACGATTGATGTTAGCCATTACATCAAAAAAATAAACAGAGTGGAAGCCATGTTAGAAGAGATTAAGGAAGGCTTATCTTTCTTTGACCGAGATTTGCAGGAGAGCATTAAACGTGGGGAGAAGGATATTGCCGAAGGGCGAGTTACTGTCTGTAAAACTGACGATGATCTCAATAATTTCTTTGCCAGCATTTAACCATGTACGAAGCAGTCTTCTCTGACGAATTCAAGACGCAATTAGGGAAAATCAAGAAGAAAGACAGAGTTCTCTATGAACGATTGGAAAAGAAAATACGCGACATTCTTCTAGAGCCAACGCATTTGAAACATTTACGGAACGTTCTGAAAGGACAGCAGCGGGTTCATCTTGGTTCGTTTGTACTCAAATTCTCACACGAAGACGATATTGTTTACTTTATCACGATAGAACACCATGATAAGGCGTATTAGATTATACTCTCCCATAATCATCTTCATATCTGGTAATGTCTTTTTCATCAAAGTGTCCAAAGGCAATTTCCAATACGCGTACTGCACACTCTCCAGCAGCCAGCCGGTGCTTACTGTGCTTAGGGATAAATAGCTGCTCTCCCTTTTGCAGGACGTGGCGAAAGCCATCAACTTCAGCAATGATCCCGTTGTCTAGGGCTATCCACCATTCGTCACGATGGTGATGAGACTGCAATGAAAGGCGTTTGCCCGGTTGAATATCGATTATTTTTACAGTGCAGGGTTCATTGCGGGTGAATTGTTCTTTCCCCAGGGACGGTTATCAACCAATGATTTCATAGAAGCTTCCTCAGTTGGTGAAGCGTATCTTGTGGATTTTTAACAGCAATACAGTCCACAATCTTCGATGCCGGATAATCATTCCCCCCAGGATAAATCTTGTCGCCAAAAAAAAGGATGTTACTTAATGGAATGTCATTATAACGGGCGAATTCCCGAATCGCCCATTCCTTGTCTAGCCCTTTTCTGGTGATGTCGATGGAGGTGGTGCCGCCAATCTTGAACTCATATTTCTCGGTTCCTAGTTCTGGCTGGAGAAATTCAATCCAGACTTTACGTTTGGAACCGTCAGGATCGTAGGTGGCTTTGATATCCGAAGGCGCATGACGTCCTATTGCAGACAAAGTAATTTGCGAATCTCGGTCCTGAATCTGATCTTCTTTCGTCGTAAGTGAAATAATATTGAAATGACGAACCACTTTCTCGATAGCTGAGATGATCTCTTTTTTTTCTGCTGATGACAGAGAATGAGTATACATTGTCTGGGAATTTCCTCCCTGGACTTTAACGTAACAGGTTCCCGTTGCGCAAAGCAAATGGTGTTCTTCTCTGAGCCGGGAGCTAATCATCCCTTGAAGATTTTTGAAATCAGTTCCGCTCACAAATGCGAATTGATATCCTTTTCTGATCATGGCGTTTATCTGTTCGGCCATATTCTCCGAGATCTGTTGGCAGCTGTCGCAGATAGTTTCATCTACATCAGCAATAATGACTTTTTTTTCGGCCAAATTGATAAGGGGCCGGAATTGTTCGCAGGCCATCTGGTATTTTTCCAGTGTGTCGGTGGGAAACCATTGGCCTGGATGGATGTACGCAGAAATCTCTCTCAGGGGAGCAATTTTTTCAAAACAATCTCGCTCAATAGACGAAACGCCTTCTGGAAGAATTTTAAGAATATCCGGATTAATGATGAATGCACCAGCGTTAATGAGATTTGAAGGCGCCTCTTCCCGTTTCGGCTTTTCGACGAAGGTGATTATTTTTTTCTGCTCCAGTTTTGCTACGCCAAAGTTTTCTACATCTTCTCTCGGTGTGAGCGCCATCGTGATCTGGGAAGCGTGACGTAAATATGCTTTATACATTGCATCGCCATCGATATCCATCAGATTATCGCCCCAGAGCAGGAAGAATGGTTTTTGCAGTCCGGAAGCGGCTTGTTTTATTGCACCGCCCGTTCCTAAAGGAGTGTTTTCAATAGAATACCTAATACGAACGCCAAACTGGGCGCCGTTGCCGAAGTATTCCTGTATTTGCTCCGCTTTATAGCCAATAGAGAGAATAACATCCGTAACACCGAATTTTTTGAGATTCTCGATAATTTGGTGCACAATCGGTTTGCCTTTCATTGGTAAGAGGGGTTTGGGCATGCTATCCGTAAGAGGGCGAAGTCTTGTTCCTAATCCTCCGGCAAGAATGATGGCGGTATCGATCATTTTTTGCGAGAAGGGAAGAGGAACTGTTTTTAAATGGTTATGGAAAAGTAATCGTAATCTTTATAAATAGGCTTCCTTCTGAACTGCCTGGACGGCCATAGGGGTATGGTTCACCCAGTCCCATCTCGAACCTGGAAGTTAAGCATGCCTCCGTACTGATGTGTACTGCATTACGCGGGAAAATCGGTAAGCTGTCCACCTTTTTTAGAAAGAGAATAAGTCCCCGTGACTAAGCGAACGATGTGAGCGCACGTCACTCCGCTATCAAATGGCGTGACATTTGCCGTTGTAAGCTATCCACTTTATTATCTATGGTTGATAGATTGTTCTGCTATCATGACTGATTGTGCTCTATGTGAAATCCCTTCCAGGGAAGAGGATCAAGGAAGAATTATTCGAGTTACTAATCTGGCGTATTCAGTAATGAATTATGAGCCTTTAATGGAAGGGCATGCGTTGGTTATTCCTCGAAGGCATACCCGCTTGGGTGATTTAACTTTAAAAGAAGCTTGTGCTATCAATGAGGAGCTTGTTTCCTTAACGGACCGACTGCTGGCTTTGTATCCGCACGCTCCACCGATAATCTGGACCGTGAGCGACACTCCCCATGCGTCCATCCCTAGCCATTTTCACTATCACATTATTCCATCTGAAGTTGGTGTGCGCAACTTAATGGCCAATTTTTATCCTCATATTTCTTCCCGGAAACGAGCTGAAAAAGAAGAGTTGGAACAAATAGCTTCTAAGTTGCGATAATCTGTGGCTCATCTTCCACAATACTTTTAAACGTTTGGCGTAGCATTTTTCCTATGCACGCTCTGATTTTAGCTGCCGGATATGCCACGAGATTATATCCTCTGACGTTGGATAAGCCAAAACCGCTGCTGGAAGTGGCAGGAAAGCCTATTGTAGGACATATTGCCGACAGGCTACAGAACATCCCGATTGAAAAGATTTTTGTGGTTACGAATAATAGGTTTTACACTGATTTTGAAAAATGGCTGCAGACCTATTCTTCTTCCAAACCCATCACTATCATCAACGACGGGACTAATAGCAATGAAGATCGGCTGGGCGCTATTGGCGATATTGACTTTGTGCTAAGAACAAAAAATATTCACGAAGATCTGCTGATTATCGGCGGAGATAATCTGTTTGAAGATGACTTGGTTGATTTTTTACGTTTTTTTGAACGGAATGGCTCTTCCATCTTGCTCCAGGATGTAAAAAATATCGATGTGGCCAAGAAATTCGGTGTCGTGACATTAGACCAAACTGGGAAAATCATTCAGTTCATAGAAAAACCAGAACATCCGTCGTCCACCTTAGCCTCAACATTAGTGTACGCATTGAAAAAAGAACATTTAGAATTATTATCCCGCGTAAAAGAACAAGGCAAGTGGGATCGTCCCGGCGATTTTATTGCCTACCTTTCACCGCGGAGAACCGTCTATGGGAATATTCTCCGGGGACGCTGGTTCGACATCGGCAGTTTAGACCAACTCGAAGAAGCAAACAAAGCCTTTCAACTGAAAGAAGTAAATAAGGTGTGGGCATGAACATCAGCGTCTTTGGCACAGGATATGTCGGTCTGGTTACTGGCGCTAGTTTAGCTAACCTTGGCCATCACGTGATTTGTGTGGACGTTGATCCTGAAAAAATAAATTATCTCCTTGCGGGGAAAATTCCATTTTATGAACCGGGATTGTCTGACTTGGTCAAATTAAATATGGAAAAAAGGAGGTTGAAATTTACTGTTTCCGCGGCTGAAGCGGTGCAAAGTGCAGAAGTCATTTTCAATTGCGTGGGCACGCCGGAAAAGAATGACGGCTCGGCCGATCTGCAGTACGTATTTGTAGTTGCAGAAACAGTTGCCAGGCAGAGCAACGGATATAAAGTGTTAATTAATAAAAGCACAGTGCCGCCCGGAACCGCAAAAAAATGTCAATCCATCGTTGGGGATGGTGTTGATGTTGTTTCTAATCCGGAATTTCTCAAGCAGGGTAATGCCGTCTACGATTTCAACCACCCCGATAAAATAGTACTGGGAGCGCCATCCGAAAAAGCATTGGAAGCGGTGAGAAGAGTATATCATGGCCTGATTAAAATCTACATCCCGCTTTTGGAAACAAGCTGGGAAACGGCAGAGATGATCAAGTATGCCAATAACTGCTTTCTGGCGGCAAAAATCAGCACAATCAATGAAATCGCCAACATTGCAGGATTAGTTGGGGCAGACGTGAAAGTGGTCGCTCGTGCTTTGGGCATGGATCAGCGCATCGGCCAAAAATTCCTGAATGCAGGCATCGGCTATGGTGGGAGCTGTTTTCCCAAAGATGTGCGCGCGTTATGCTCTGTAGCCAGAGAACACAACTACGATGCGCATTTATTAAAAGAAGTTGATTTGTTCAACGAACGGCAAAAAGCCATCTTGGTTCCTAAAATCTTAAATGCCTTGCAGCGAGTCCATGGAACTACGGTCAGCTTGTGGGGATTAAGCTTCAAGCCCAAGACCAGCGATCTGCGGGGCGCTCCTTCTCTTATCCTTATTTCGGAACTAGTAAAAGCAGGGATAACCGTCAAAGTGTACGATCCCGTATCTCTGGATGAGACACGAAATATATCAGGTATCTCTAAAGAAAGTAAAGAGAGTATTCTGTATTGTACCACCCTCGAGCAATCAGTAGAGGGAAGTGATGCCATTATCCTCGCTACCGAGTGGGATGAATTCCGGAATGTCGATTTCACAACATTAGGGCAGAAGATGAAAACAAAAATAGTCTTTGACGGCCGGAACATTTATGAGCAGGAACAAGTGCGCGAAGCCGGATTTGAATATTATGGTGTAGGGAGGTAAGGCATACGTAGACAGAGAAGATAAAAGACAGGATAAAAGATAAACGATGAAAAAACCATGAAAGCCTTGATTTTAGCTGCCGGATTTGGAACGAGACTGGAGGACAGTTTTCAGCATTATCTCGGTGAGCACAAAGAAGCCTTGCGCTCTTGGGTGGAAGGCAAACCTAAAGGATTAGTGCTTCTCCACGGAAAACCTTTAGTAGGATATCAAGTAGAGCAGCTGCTGAACGCAGGAATTACTAAAAAAAATATCTACATCCATACCAATGCATTGTATTATGAACAGTATCGGCGCTGGGCGGAGCCGCAGGGAATTTCCGTGCTGCACAATGGTATTTCTAGCAATGATCATCGGCTGGGAGCAGTTGGCGATTTCCGTTTTGCTTTTCAAAGAATTGGCGCTGATGATTGTATTGTGCTGGCATCGGACACGCTGGTCTATGGAAAAGATGGCTTGTTTGACTTTCAGATCCTGTGCGAGAGGCACCATCACGATAAAATAGCCAGCATCATCGTGTATCCTGGGGAACAGGAGAAATTATCCCGTTACGGCCTGGCCGAAATAGACACATCGGGAAAAATCATCGGCTTTCAGGAAAAACCGGCTCACCCCAAATCAGATCTAGTCAATGCTTCCGTACACCTATACACACGAGAGATGGTAGAGGTGGTCTTATCGTCTCCGCTGCCAGATTTGGCAGAATCAGGAAAAATCATAGAATTTCTTTTTCCGCAATTTCCTATCTATGCAGAAAGAGCAGTACGGCGGCTGGATATCGGCACGATCGACGATGTGCTGCGGGAAAATCTGAACGGTACGAAGGGAAGAGCATGAAACTGCAGATCTCTATTGTGGTTATTTTTGACCAGTTTCGGGGAGAAAAGCTGGAACGACTATTGAGCAGCATGAAAAATCAATTGTCGCATTATCCCTGCGAAATCATCTTCCTGCAAGAATCCGACATGCCGGATCCTTCTCTTCCGCCGCCTTCGTTTTCTGTCCCCCTCCGCCATGTCACTATCCCAGCAAAAAAAGGCATCGCTTTTAACCGCAATCAAGGAATACGACAGGCGCGGGGAGAAATTATTGTATTTATTGATGATGATTGCTGGGTGCAGGAGAACTGGCTGAAGTCGATGGTGGAGCCGTTATTGAACGACAGGCTATCGAATGATAAAAAGGTCATGGCCGTCACCAGCGGGACAAAAATCCCTCAATCAAATTTCTTAGGCGACTGTATCGCTGCGCTTGGCTTTCCCGGCGGCGGATCGCTGGGATTTGAGAAAGTGTGGAAAGTTGACCAGCAGGGATTTACCAATCATTTGGCCGTTGGCAATTGCGCGCTGCGACGCAGTATTTTTGATAAGGTAGGGTGGTTTGA
>JACPND010000002.1 GCA_016185625.1 Candidatus Woesearchaeota archaeon
AGGAGGTGAGTTTTAAGGGATATATTATGGAGATGTACAAACAAGCTATAATCCTAGCCGATAAACCAAGAGCAAATTATAGGACGCAGTAAGAACATTAGGGTCCCAGGGCGTGTGTGATCACCCTATATCAGCTTAAGGGAATGTCTTAATCAGCGTGTAGCTCAAAAAACAGATTATCCTTCGGAGATACTGCTTGTATCGTAACATATAAATAGGAGTTATTCTTTCTAAGACCCGGTGATATGATATGATCAAAAAAAGAGTTTCTCAGGAAGAAAGTCTCTCTCAAGAGCGAAGTAAGTTTTATCTTATTGCGGGGATTGCTGTCCTTGCGGTGGTGGTAGTCTCGCTTATTTATCTCACGACGAGCGGTACTCTCGCCGGACAGGCATATAAAATTACGCGGCCTACGGCGAAGATTGAAAAAATAAGCACAACCATACAAAAGCCCACGGTAATGTTTGCTTCTGATCAGGTATCTACCGCGACGCGAATTCATGCTATATGGTTTAAGATGTATTTGGCGGAAAATAAGATTGATGCTTCCAAACTCAATGAAGTACAACTAAAGAGCTGGAATACGAAATTTTATCAGTTCCTCGCTAAAAACCAATTACTTTACAACGATATGAGTTCCAAGGGAGTTATTGCATTACGGGACATTGCTAACAATCCTACCATTTCAGCGCAGAAGTATCCTCTCTTTGAAAAATTAAAAACGCTGAATGCTGACTATACGCAGCTGGGATGGGACAAATGGAGCGATGCTCAAATTACCCAGGCTTATGGAGCAATTCAGGCCTCGAGTACATTCGATTCTCAGTTCACAACAATAAAGACATTGAGCAAGGATGTTACGTTAAATGCTTGTCATGCCAATCCAAAATCTCCTCCAGGATTAGGTGGGGATGCCAAGGCAGGAGAAACACCCGTACCGGAAAAAGTTGGTGTGAAAACAAACTTAGCTAATTATTTCCCTTCATGTCAAAGTAGCGGCGGGTATGCGGGAGCAGCTTCCTCCGGACAGAAGATGGGAAAACCGAGCAATACACAAGCACAATGTTCGGGAGTGAAAGACACCCTAGGCGGGTTTGCAGAGATTGACAGCGAGATTGCTGCCGGAGTGCTGACTGCAGCGCAGGTCACGGGAACACCAAAACCGAGTGGCGGACCAGTGGGTCCTGCAGGTCCAGGTGGTCCCGTACCACTCTCACCATCCGGAGAATCAGCGGGAACCGCATTATGTAAATCCCTCCAGAGTAAAAAAGGACTTGCTGCCGAAGGCGGCGGTGAAAAACCCATTATTGACGTTGAATTACCAAAGGATACCAAGACAACGGAGCAGATATACAAAGAAGTAAAGGAAAAATCAGGTACATCTGAAAAATCTTCAGGTGGAAGCGCCACGGGTGGACTTATCACCGGCGCCTCTAGCCATGTCATTGTTGATGTGGACCTCCCTAAAGATACCAAGACAACGGAGCAGATATACAAAGAAGTAAAGGAAAAATCAACCCAAGGCGGCACAACGACTGGTGATATGCCCCCTGATTCCGTCAGTACTGGCTGCGCAGCCAAAGTCGTGGAAGTAGCTGAAGCAATGGCCTGCGGAAGCGACGATCCAAATGTAAAAATCCAAGCAGCAGTAATCTCACTTAAAAAAGGCGGTGGCGTGACTGACGACTGGGAAGCAAATTCTGGCGTTAATTTATGTCAGAAAGTGAGTTCACTGCCAGCAAAAGTGGCTCCATTAGGGATGTCCTTCTGTGATGAGTTTGTCCCCTCTGGAACAGAGACTGGCTGTACACCTGACCAGCAGCCTGATCCCATAACTCAAACATGCAAGAAGGAAAAAGCAACGATTGGCTCAAAAGAAGCAGCAATCATCGGTAAGACCGGAGAAGGTTTGGGAAAGGGGCCAGAAGGATATTAAAGAGTACACAATAAGGGAAATACACCATGAGGAAAATACTACTGCTTTTAGTTCTGAGTGTATTTCTCATTGCTGCCTGTGAAGGTCCACTAGCTGGAGAAGCCATCAAAGTCAAGCCCAAGGCCGGCATTGATGTAAAAAAAACTGCAGTCATCAGCTCTAAGAACACGTTGGCACTGCAGATACCAAAAGACTCCACCGTAGCCCAAAAAGTGCTGGATACGGTAGCCAGCAATCACGCCTCGTTTCACAAAAAAGAATTAAATAAAGATACAGTGAAAGAAGCGTACATTCTGTTTCTTAATTCCCATGCGTTGATTAACGATCTTGGCCCAGACTATGAAGTGTTCCGGGCGCAGATGGAAATACTTCTCAGTCAGATTGACCAAGGCAGTGTGAATGCGCAGTCATTAAATACGGTCAATACCGCACTGGGAAATATCAATGAACTGCTGGTGAAAAATGGATTTGCAGAGATTGCCAGCGACCAGCAATCTCTTAATATGATGACTGTCTTTCTGGAAGGAACAGCACCGCTTCAGCAGCAGAATTGCCTGGTGACAACTCAGACGGTGAAAAGCGGCGGCGGCATGACGCCCGGAGTGACCGCACAAGTGCAGGAAGATCCAATAATGAAAAATATCGCCACAAAGTATGGTGGAAGCAGTTGTGGCGCAGGAGGAGGTAGTGCCGGTGCTCCTGGACCATCGGCAGGCATTCCGCGAGGATCGCCGGGACATGGACCGATGTGTGAACTTTCCGGTCAGGCAAAAGTAAATTTTGGTGGAGGAAGCAAAGGCGCTCCGGGCGACGGACCAGCAGCAGGGCGATGCAAGACCAGTTTTGCTGGTGCTGGAAACACAGCAGCAAAGGATTTGGGAAAGGCATACAAAGAATTGCAGACAGTGCAGGATTCCGCAGACGTGAAGGCAATACCAGCAAAGGAAAAAGAGCAAAAAGAAGCCCAGCAAAAAGCAGATAACGCCCAAGCAAAAGCTGATTTTTACCAAGGCGGCCTGGAAAGCGGCCAAAAGGACAAAGCAGCTGCTGAAAAGAAAGGAGATGCCAAAGGCGTGGCGAATGCTCAGGCAAGAATTGACAACGCCAATTTCCAGATAGACAAGAATACAGGCATTCAAAAAGAACAACAAGCGAAGGCCGATGGTTTAGGTAAGGAAATACAAGCCGCGAAAGATAAAGTTGTGAAAGCGGAAAGCAAAGTTACTAAGGCAGAACAGAAGGCTGATAAAGCCAGTCCGCATGACACACCTCCCTGTGATGAGCAGGTGGATTATGCTTCATTATTTGGCACATGCTCCGGGTATGCGGCGCATGCTGATATGGTGAAGAAGCAAATCGAAGGTAAAGCCGGGAAATGGTTTACAGATCCTTCTCCGTTGTCTGATCCTCCCTGCAACGATGCTTTATTCAGCAATCCTTTTGTGCCGATTTCCTGCAGCAAGGCTCTTCCCGGACAGACTGATCCGAATACGGGATGTCCGAATGGATACGTACCTGGAACGAAAGGAGTGGAAAAAGGAGGTAAAGATAGTGGTACGCCGAAGAGTGGCGGTTCATCTGGTCCCAAGCCAGTAGATCCAAATGACGCGTATTATTGCGGCAACACGGGAACTTCCGGTCCTCCGGTGATCATGAATACGTTCATCACCGATCCAGCAATGATGAAATCTGGCTCGTTCAATTCGGCAATAAGCTCGATTATGGGTCAGATGGGAATTCAGGCACAGGCGGGAACGCAGTAAGGTTTATACCTGCCTTCGCCACTTCTTTGATTTTACCATAAGAAATAAGACAGCTACGCTATTTTTCTGGTTTGGTGAAATCATGAAAAATAACGCAGCTGTCAGTATAGGAAGTGTAGCACTTATTGAAAAAGTTGACGGTGAATTTAGCTTTTTTAAGCGAATATTTGGTGGTGTTGGAGGAAAAGCCAGAAATCTTATCTAAGCACAAAACTGTTTATGTACAACCGACTTGATGAATGCTTTTCCATAAACCAAATTATTTCAGGGTATTCTCCAGAGCTCTTTGAACTCTTGAAATTTAAGAAAGCTCTTAGTGATAGGACTTTGTATAGAGACCTTTCTCGTATAGGTGAAAATCATACGTTTATCATTGAGAACTACCAGCAGTTTATCCGTAAAGAAGAGCTTGTTGCAGACAAGCAATTTATGGACTTTTCATCAAGTTATTTTGAAGGGAAAAAAGCGGCTTTTGGTGCTCTTGGATATTCTCGAGATCATGAGCCGGGAAAGAAGCAGCTTACGTTTGGAGTAAGCACTGGGATTAATAGTGTACCTACTGCTTTGACCATCCAAAATGGAAATGTTCAGGATAAAGAACATTTCCGTTTTATGCTCGAGACCAGCGAAGCCGTTCTTCCTGAAGGAAGTTTACTCATTTTGGATACAGGAGGCGACACCAAAGAGAACAAACGGCTAGTTTGTGAGAAAAAATTCCATTATTTGACTCTTAAAGCAAAGAAAATAGAGATATACCAGAGGGCTATAGAACGCTACAATAATGGCACTAAAGTGGATGTGATTATCAATAATATCTCTTATTCTTGTGTTACCTACAAGAAGGAGGATGAAACAAATTATGTTTTTTTCTCTGAAAAGTTGAAGAATGAGCAACTTGCTCTCAAAGAGCGCAAGTTCAGGCGTGAGCTTGAAAAGAACAAAATTGTTCTGAAAAAAACAAAAGCAGGAAAAGAAATCAACGAGTTTCTTACAGATGAAGGTACTGTCACAACCAAGGGCATACTTCAAACCAGACTGGATGAAATAAAAAATCCTTATCTTAATGGTTTAGAAGGATTTTTTATCCTTGAAAGCGATTTGGCTATTGAGCCTGAAAGAGCTCTTGCTCTTTACAAAGACAAGGATAAAGCGGAGAAGCTTTTTCGCAGTATCAAAGAAGGAACCGAGCTCAGACCAATGCGTCATTGGTCTAAGGATGCGATAATTGGCTATATTCTGGTCATTTTCCTCACAAATTTCCTTGTCAATTTGACACTTCTGAGAGCTAAAGATACCGTCATAAAGAATACAAAGCTCCTCAAAAATATTTACGCAAATTGACACTTGTGGTAATTTATCCCCCAACGGGGTTCAGATTTCAGGTTTTAGCCAATATTTGCCCTGAAATTAGTGCAATTTTAGGTGATTTCATCAAAAAATATCGAGAAAAGGAGATTCCAAATCGTTGGTAAGAGCAAAAAAACCGAAATGGTGAAGTTAAGTTACAGGAACAGATGCGAAAATCATCAAGAAGTGTGGCTGATTCTCGCCGCAATGAACGGCCAGGATGGCTTCTTTTCCATTCTGGACTGACCTTCTTCATTCTCCGCAATTTTTGCTTTGTTCACCAGATGCTGAGCGCCAGATAGGCCAAAAGCAGGACGATAAGCGTGACGGCCAGGCTTACCAGTGCCGTATCCTTCCGGGAGGTCCGCACTTCGGCAGAACTATCAGTCCAATTCACCGCTGCGGGTTCTGGTGCTTCAAGAGCAGCCGGCAACGGTTCAGCGGCTACGGGCAATGGCTCTTCCACTTTCTGCACTTCTTTTGCTTCAGCATTCGAAGCAGAGCTGTCGGCTGCCGCACAAGGCTTGCAGGTTCCACCGCAGTCAGTTCCCGTCTCATCGCCATTCTGCAACGTGTCAGAACAAGAGGTTACGGTAAATTCATAGGATAGGTTCTCGAGAAGTAAAGAATTGTCCACGACCTCAATCGTGAAATGGTTGGTTCCGGCATTGCCTGGAGTGAGTGTCCAGGAGAAGGAACTATTGGACTGATTACCCGGTGATCCGGGATAGGCCGTTCCCTCAGAAAAGAGTTTTACCCCGCTGATACCGGCCTTGTCGGTAATGACTGCATCTATCGTTAAGGCCTCTCCACTTCTGATTTCCTGGGCGTAACTGGCTGTGATGGCGGGTTTGATGGTATCATTGATGGCAAGAACAAGGAACGTGCTTTCTTTACTGGTTCCATTGGATACATTGAGAGACGTGATAAATGAACCTAGTTTGAGAAATTCTTTAGCTGCTGTGCCCGTGTTAGTGTTGATGCTGGTGTTGGTGCCGTCGCCAAAATCCCAGTAGAAAGAGAGGTTTCCTCTTAATGATGTGCTGGCCTGGAAGACGGTGCTTGTTCCTAGTTCCAGCGTGGTTTTATTTAAAGGCGAAATGATCTGCAGAGAGGTGTTTACTATGGGAAATGTAATGTTGTTGAGCGGAGGAGTGTTGTTGACAACTGGAGTATTGTTGACTGCAGGAAGTATAACCTCGAAAGCCACTAATTCTGTCTTATTCCAGTTTCCAGCTTTGTCTACGGCAAAAGCCATGAATCCATACTGTCCGCTGGCAGTTGCGTTAAAGATGGTTGTAGCTGTATTCTGAGCGGCATTGGTATTCTGGGTGGTATTCTGCCAGGCTCCTGAAAGATTGGTCTGCAGGAGGGTGTGGTTAAGATTTTGGTCTTCTATCGTGATGTTAAAAGAGACGTGATTCCCCTCGATGGTGTAATTCACGGACGTAAATCTCGGTGCGGTGGTATCGATTGTAAATGAACTGTTTTGGTAGACTGAGAGGCTGGAACTCTTGGCGAAGCCCGTGAGGATGTATTCTCCATCTGCAAGTGCCAGGTATTTTATCCATCCTGCCCTGCTGTTTTCGCTGCTATTAAAATCGATGATGAAGTTAGTTTTATTCGTTATCGCCCAGCCGGAAGATGGAGATGTTCCCAGAATAGAAATGTTCAACAAAACAGGGGAAGGCATGAAAGAACCGTTCGCGGGAGAGATGATCTGAAGTTCGACCGGTTCATTAATAATCTGGAACTGGCGCGTGACGCTTTTAGCGAAAGAGCCGCCGTAATCCCAGGCATAGACGTAATACGTATATATACCGTCAGAAAGATTGGTAAGCCCTGTTTCCGTGCTGCTGCTCTTAGTGATGTTGCTGCTGGTTCCATCAGGATAGAGTATTTCTATAATTGTCGAGACCAGCGGGATGTCTGCATTGATGGTGAAGGACACGCTGCTGCCATCTGTCTGTTCACTGAGATTGAGCAGGGGAGTAAGGGCGTTTTGGAAGTCAAGCCGTGCATAGGCGGAACTGCCGTCCTGGACATTAATTCCCGAGGACACCAGCCTTTTCTCAATTTGTGAGGGAGCAGCTGATTCTGAAACTGTCTTTTTCCAATATTGGTGGAGAAGAGCGCCGGCAGCGGCAGCATGAGGAGTGGCCATCGAGGTTCCACTGAGTGAGTGCCATCCGGCGGCAGGATAGGCAGAAGTGATGTCTGTACCGGGGGCCAGCAATTGGAGCAGTGAACCGCGATTGTAGATGATCTGGTCGCTGGCGGTCACACTGCCGACGGGAACAGCCTGTTCAATGCAGGCGGGATTAGCGATGCCGTCAGACCAGCCACTATTTCCACTAGCGACAAAGACAGAGATGTTCTGGTTATACGATGCCGTGATGAGTGGCGCCAGCAGATCGTCTGGGCAATAATTGTTATATTTGGCAGTGCCTCCCAGACTCATGCTGATAATTGAAATATTTAGAAAGTCGGCATTGCTGTTACACCATTCTAAGGCAGCCATCACATCAGAAGCGTAGCCGCTGCCGCTGGAACTGATAGCTTTCATGGCGGCAATTTTCGCTCCGGGGGCGATGCCTTTATAAGTTTCATTTCGTGAGGCAATAATGCCGGCGACGTGTGTTCCATGGCCATGATCGTCATACGGATCAGCATCGTTGTTGACAAAATCCCAGCCGCCAACGATACTTCCACAGGAACTCCAGTCTATCGTCAGGTTGGTGGTGCCGTTAAGTACCTCGTCAATGATGAAGCCATCAGCGGTGACGGAACTATCGCTGACCAGGCGGATGAAGAGAGTATCACCGGCAACGTGCGGCGTCCAGATTTCACTTTGAGTCTCTTTATAGACGGCAATGATGTGATCATATTGATCATAAACGTAGATGCGGTCGAGGGTATCAGCGCCGCTGGGCATCGGTTCTAAAGAAATAGCCTTGAAGTGAACGGCGATGGAGGTGAATCCCGGCCGGGTTATCTGCCAGGTCTGGTCGGCATTGTCGGCATAAGGATGCGCGGATTCTACCGAGATGTTGAATATCATACCTGTTGTTTGGTAATGGAATGGCTGGCAACTGCCAAATGCAGGATGCGTATAGGCCATGCCGGTATCGATGACACAAATTGTTTCTCCATTTCCAGTTAAATTTGTTCCGTTGATGGAGATATTCCATAATAATGGGGCCTGGATCTGCGGTGCACTGGAGTCCAGTACAATCGACATTTCATAATCGAGAAGGATTTTTTTCACTTTAGCATGTTTGGTGAGTTCCGCAAGAGCAAGAGGGTCGTTAATTTCTCCGACAAAGGCGTGGAAGGAATTAAAGCTATGTCTGCTTTCTAAACTGCTGTCATCCACCTTCCTGGAAATGTCATTGAGAACTTGCTCCTCATCATCGGTCAGCACGATTACTCTGGGCGTGGTTTCGCCGTTTTTAATTTCCTGTATTAATTTAGCATCGAGTTTAGCAGTGCTGATGCGGATAGTATCGGCGACAACGTATCCGGAAGGGTTTTCCTGCGGCAGGAGGATGACGATAGCTGTTCCTAACAAGCCTATCACCACTAGTACTAAAATAAGAATATGGCTGCGTACACCCATCAATCATCATCCCTTTTTGTAGAGCAAGAGAGAACTCAGCTTTATAAAGATTGCTTTTTCTGGGGCTTTGTGTAAAAAGTAGGGGATGCGAAGAAGTGCCTGTTACTTTGCGATTCGTAAGACAAAGTTAGGAATCGATTTTAATCCGAGAGACCTAAAATATGCCTGAGAAAAAACAAAGAAAAATCGATAACAGGGACCGCACCCCTAAACAAAGTGACTTTTTACACAAAGCCTTTTTCTGGTAATACTTCAATAATGTGAAGCACCACTATCACAAGAAGGGATCGTTGTCCCTTCTGTGCAGACGGGAAAATTATCCCTCCCAGCGGAATATCCCTTCGTGCGTCTAGGCCAAGATGTTAACTTTGCTAAGGTATATACAGGAACAGATACGAAAATTATTTAAGCTTCTCTCCTTCTTAGGGGATGTGGAAATACAAGTAGAACCTATTACCGGATTAGGGAAAAGGATTACCTTCTTTGAGAATGGTCAGCAAATCGCCCGCGCATTTGTCTACTTCCTCCACAATGACCTTCATGATACTCCCTTTGCCTTGCTCGAAGACGTCTTTGTCGAAGAGCAGTTTCGCAGCCACGGCTATGGCGAAAAGATCGTCAGGGCGGCTATTGATGAAGCCAAAAAAGCCGGCTGTTATAAGATTATTTGCACTTCCAGATACCAGCGGGAAAACGTACATCATTTCTACGAGAAACTAGGATTTACGGATTACGGCAAAGAATTCCGGGTGGATTTGTAACCCTCTTCCTCGGCAGCCATTGTCAGAACCTTCTTCCATTTCCTTCCATGAAATTGTAAATAGGATCATACCTTAATCTTCCCATAGAGTACTCTTGATAGAATAACTCATTCCAAAATAAAACATTTCTTTCGCCGCCTTCCCGCAGACAAAACATTCCCTGCGTTAATCTATTTAACAAAAAAGATAATTTCTTCTTTTTTGGTTAAGACTATTAACCTACCAAAACCCTGCGTATCTTGAACTCTACGTTCCACGATCTGAGAAACTCCGCAAAAGCATCCTCCTGCTCAACAGAAATGCTCACCAATCCATCATTCACCAGTTCTCCCCCGAACTTAGCCAGTATCCCTTCGCTCCCCGCCCGCCCGCGCAACGCATAGTGAAGACGCACCCGCTCCGAGTTGGAGAATCCGGCCAGCGAATACTGGAAAAAAGACGTTGGCTTTAGACCATATCTCACAGCTAATTTTTTTCCTTTACGGATGCTTTTGCCCTCAAACAGCAGTGTTGTAACCAGCGAGTCCTCTCCCAGAATAAATGCCCGTTCTGTAAGATGATTGATCTGCACTTTCAGTCCCTTCGGTGGAATCTTGCTCAAAGAATCAATCAAATCAAGAGCCTTGCTTTCTTGCTCATCTGTAAGAATAATACAAAGGTCAATATCTTGCGGCTTGGATTTTCCACGGACAACACTGCCGAAGAGGAGGACGTCCACGACGTTCATCTTGCGGATCCACACTTTAATCTTTTTTTCTATCAATAACCATTCTTTTGGCAGTATCAACATTTTCTTTCACCTGTTTAGCAATAGCTACCGAAATTTTCTTGGAATAAGAGTCGCGATAAAAAGTAAATAATTTTCGTGAAAGGCTATACAATGCTGGCTGATATTTTTCCAGCAGTTCAAAGCGGTTCGTATGGTTGGCGCCAGTTTTTCCGACCGCTTGCAATAGAACGAAATCACACAACTCTACCAGCGCTTTGTAATATAACGTTACTGCACCGTTATATTTTGCTTTTGTAAAGGCATCTTCCGCAAGCTCCTAATATTCCCAAAAGTTTTACAGTACTAATTGTGCCGCTTCATTCTCCATTTTAATAATGATAACAGAAAACTATTATTTAAACCTTTTGGTTAATAGTACTTATTTAGCCGACTTATATTCTAGAGTATCTATTTTACCTTTTTAAAGTACTCGAAAAATCCTTTAAATAGGAACATTATCCTTTCTTTATGGAAATTAAAGTTAATGACTTAAGTCGAGAAGAGCTAATTGACCT
>JACPND010000003.1 GCA_016185625.1 Candidatus Woesearchaeota archaeon
ATAGCTAAAGCTACACAAATCTAGTGCAAGAAGACAAGAGCCTAACGGCTTTTGTTTTTTGTCTTCTTTTCTGAGAAATACGTTAAACTACAAGAATTTTACGCCACCGGTCATAGACCGGGATGGAAAGACGTATTCTACCAAACTCAAGATTCATCATCTTTATAAATCGTCAGCTTTTTCTGAGCAGCAGGATGGTTGGTGCGTATCTTACGGGAGCGTTTGGACAATCTCAGGATCTCTATAAAGCCAGAAATGAAGCAAAACGAGGCCGCGGTTTGCCGGAAGCCGCCGTTCAACAAGCCAAAAAAGACACACAAAGAATTATTCAATTACAACGAGACGCCGGAATGGATTTTGTCGTTGATCCGATGTTTAATTTCTTCTATCTCTTCCAGCCATTTGCAGAACAAGTTGAGGGAGTAAAAGCCGGCCCGCAGGAGAATTGGTTCAACAATAACGTCTTTTATTGGCGGCCCCAGATTCACGGGCCATTACCTCTGCAAACCGGCTTCACAGAGAAATATCTTCATCTCCATGAACTTCCCGCAGATGGAACTGCCATGCTCGTTCTCCCTTCTCCGTATACGATGCTCATGCTTTCTGATAGTACTGGTTACCCTGACAGAACAGAAGCCGTGACGAATCTTGCTGAAGTCATCTGCACGGAAGCACAGCATCTTGCCTCTCAGGGAATAGGAAGAATACAATACGATGAACCGGCCATTGTGGTGAAGCAATCCTTAGGTTCATTAACGGAAGAAGATTTGATGCTATTAAAAAGAGGAATGGAAGTATGCGGCCATGTTGATGGCGTGACTACCAGCCTTCATACGTATTTTGGGGACGCAGGGCCAATCATTCCTTATCTTATCAGTCTTCCCGTTGATTGCCTTGGGATAGATGGAACAGAAACCAGCCTTGTCGATATACTGAAGCATGATTATGCCGGAAAAGAAATAGCGTTGGGGCTTCTTGATGCACGAAATACGAGTTTGGAAGATCCTCAACGGATAGTTGAACAAATAAGAGCAGTCGCCGACAGAACTCATCCAGCAAAATTATGGTTGACCACGAACACCGGAACGGAATATCGGGGATTTACGCACGGCACGAGAAAATTAGATTTGCTTAGGCGGGTGAGGTCGATGTTGCATGAGTAAATTATTTCCCACCTATGAAGTCGGAAGTCTGCCAAAGTTAAATGCCAGAGTCAGAGCGGTACGAGGCCAACCGGTTACCGATGAAGACATTAAAGAGGTTCGATCTTTGGCCAAAAGATTTTCTGTAGAAGAGAGTGAAGTGGTTGAGATTCTAGAACGGCAGCGGCAAAAGAAGGGAAAACTTACTTCTGAAGAAGAAACTGCACTGGCTGATTTTAATGCTTTACTCTACCTCCGGTTACAAGAGGGAATGGGATTCGATGTTGTCTACGATGGAGAGGCACGTCGCGCAGAGATGTATCAACATGTGGCCACCAGAGTTTCCGGTTTCGAGAAGTCACCAGAAATGATACGGTCAAGAGGCCCGGATAGCTGGCGGATGGCCGTCTGTGTTGATACGCCAGTATTGCAAGAAGGCAGCTTGGCTGATCTCGTGATCAGAGAATTTGAGTTTGTCCGCAAACATGCTGTCAGACCGATAAAAATCCCGATTGATGACCCGTACATGATTGCCGTCATGAGTGATAATCGATATTATCTGGAGTCGCTGCGGCCGGAGTATGGAGATGATCCGCGCCAGCTGCGCTATGAAGCGAAACGTGCTTTCACTCTCGCACTTGCCCGTCGTGTTATTCGCCCGCAGGTAGAAGCGGTGGTGGAACGAAGAGCAGCCTGGATCCAATTAGACATACCGGCGGCAACACTGGACATTAAGCATATTCCCATCCTTGTTGAAGGAGTAAATGCCGTAGTGGAGGGAATAAAAGACGTTAAATTAAGCTTACATCTTTGCTATCCCCGAAGAGTTTCGCTCACTGAAGAAAAAGGATATGAATTATTATTCCCCGCGCTTTTAAATCTGAATCCGCAGGTCAATCACCTTTCACTGGAACTGGCCAATGCAGATCAATACGAAGATGACCTGGCGATATTCGCTCAATATCGGGATCAGCGTCAGTTTGAATTAGGAGTTGGAGTGATGGACATAACCTTAGAGCAACAGCAGCGGAAGAGAATGGAAACTCCCGAGATAGTTAAAAACAGAATACTCCGGGCTGCTACAACGCTGGGTGATGATAGACTGGTTTATGTAGCCCCTGATTGCGGCTTACGCCAGTTACAGCTGGACCGCTGTTTAAAACTGTATGAGACCATGATTGAGGGAGCAGAACTGGCCAGAAGAGGGTAAGGATTTTTGTTTTTTTTCTCTCTTTCTCGCAATAACCTTTAAAAATATCCCTCTTATCGTGGCCCATAATGACTGAAAAAGAAGAGTTCGAGCAAAAGAAGAAAATCCTGCTGCAATCCAGAGCGAAGTATGCCCAGCTCTCCCGGGAACAGGAAGCGGTTTTCCGCGAACGGCGGTCAATCAGAGACAGGATCCGGGGAAAGCTTGGCCGGGTACGGAAACTGAAACAAGAACGAGACCAGTTGACAGCAGAAGTCAAGAAAGTGAAGGTAGAAAGAGATAAGCAGAATGTGCAGCTGAAAGGGAAATTAGATGTTAAGAGAGAAGCAGATAAAAAACAGAAAGAAGTGCTCGCCGAGTCCGGCATCAAGGATGGCCCCATCAGGATTAAATTACAGATACACGCCTTGGAGAAGAAACTGGAAACAGAAGTTATGGCTTTCTCCAATGAACAGCAGATGCGGAAGAAGATTAAAGAATTGAAAGATCGCTTTAAGGAAATTGAGCAGCTGGGAACGGTGTTTCATCAGACAGAAGAAGTACGCAAGGATTTCCGGGAAGTGCGGAGGACTGCAGAAGAATTGCATGAGAAAGTGCAGGTCGTAGCAGCGGAATCACAGCATAAGCATAATGATATTACCCATCTATTTGAAGAACTGGATACATTACGGGAACAGGAAAAGCCATTAATAGAAAAAGAGCAGCAGCTGAAGACAGCCATTGCTACCGCGAAAAGAGAACTGGATGAAATAGAGGCTCGCGTCAATGAGTTAGCAAAGTTGTTTAAGGAAGAAGAGGAGAAGTCATTCCAGCAGATAGCAAGGGAGAAGACTGCAGAAGTGAAGGAGAAGCTGTCGAAAAGGAAGAAATTGACTACCGAAGATATTCTGGCCTTTCAGGCGATGAAGGAGTGATTCTATAAGTCGTTATGCTTGATTGTTAAGAACATTCTCCACTTCTTCATCAGAAACATATGCTTTGGTAAATACCTCCCTATCCTCATCAGAGAACTCCTTAACCAAGATGAATGTTCCCTCCGTTCTGTTATAGCCGACGGTGAACTCGATAAGGACTATTTTTCCTAAAAATTCCCAATCAAGTGCCCTCAAGTCCATTGGAACATTAATTTGATATAATCGGTGTCCTTCTTTATGGAAATGATATTTCTTTCCCACGGCAAGCGCCTTCTGTATTTCCTTTTCGTCTAAGCGCAAACAGGCCTGAAGTAAAAACAGATTTCACATGCAACTCACTCCATCTTTCCCAGCACATCACTCTTGGAAATGATCCCTTTCACATCCCCTTTCTCGGCGACTAAGACAATCTGATTGTCCTGCAGTAACTGCAGCAGCGTCTTCAATCCCGTCTGCAGCGATACGATCGGCGGTACGTCGTCCATGACCTCTCCAGCTTTGAGAGAACTTACTGTTTCAGGATGATCCGCTATTTTCTGCAGGATTGCTGATTCGCTGATGATCCCGCAGACCTTTTCTTTCTGCATCACGGGAACTTGCGAAATGCCTTTCTGCTTCATGATTTTGATGATGTCTTTAAGATGATCCGAACTTTGCGCGAAAATTATTTTGCTATTCATGATCTGATGCGCTTTGATTTCCTCTTTCTCCCGCAGCTGTTCCAGAGCCTGAAAGATCTGCTGCGCCTTCGTATACGATGGATCGAGTTTCCCGGCTTCGATTTTGGCAATCAGGCTTTGGGAGACGCCGGCTTTATCCGCCAGTTCCTTTTGGTTGAGATGATATTTCTTGCGCAGGCGCTTGATCTGTTCTAGAGTTGAATCTATCATAGATTCATCATCTCAATACGTCTTAATAAATGTTATGAATAATCATTCTTATTGGAATATTTTGGTCAAAAGAGTTTAAATATCACTAGCTGGTTTCCGCCTCATGGCTGATAATCAGGATACCCTGCTCTTGGAACAATTTTTTCGCCATCCGGCAATAAGAGGTAAAGTGCATACTAATCTGAACCATGCTGCGCTTTGTGATCAGGTGCTTTACCTATTTGAACGGGCGTGGGAAAGAAAAGGCGGCGATTTTGTGCTGCGCCTGGGATACGGAGCCTTACATCGCCTGGAGCCAAGATATTTCCCGTCATTTTCCAGTTTAAAATATATTTCGGCAACAGATTCGACCAAGATAAGGGGGTATAAACCATGAACCAAAAGAATTTTTTATTTACGTCAGAGAGTGTGACCGAAGGGCATCCGGATAAAATCTGCGACCAGATCAGTGATGCTGTTCTTGACGCCATCTACAAAGATGATCCGCAGGCGAGAATCGCCATCGAATGCTTGACCAAGACCGGATTTGTCGTCGTGGCCGGAGAAGTCACCACCAGAACCTATGTGGACGTCCAGAAGATTGCCCGTGATACGATTCTGGAAATCGGCTATGACAAGCCCGAATATGGTTTTGAAGGCTCTACGTGCGGCGTCCTTGTCGCTCTTTCCGGACAATCTCCCGATATCGCTCAAGGCGTGAACGAAGGCGAAGGGTTGTATCAGGAGCAGGGTGCAGGCGATCAGGGATTGATGTTCGGCTTTGCCTGCAACGAAACGCCGGAATTGATGCCGCTGCCGATCATGCTGGCGCATAAATTAACCCAGCGGTTAGCCAGCGCACGCAAGCGCGGGGAATTATGGTACTTGCGTCCTGATGGAAAATCACAAGTGACTGTTGAATATGTAAACGGGAAGCCGAAGCGGGTGGATACTGTTGTTGTTTCTACACAGCATCATCCAGATGTTGATCTGGAGACGATTCGCCGTGATCTCATTGAAAAAGTCATCAAGCCCATCTGCCACGAATACGTCGATGCGGATACAAAATATTTTGTTAATCCGACGGGACGATTTGTCATCGGCGGCCCGGTCGGTGATGCAGGTGTTACCGGACGAAAGATTATTGCTGATACTTACGGCGGATATGGCCGGCATGGCGGCGGTGCTTTCTCCGGGAAAGATCCGACGAAAGTTGATCGCTCGGCTGCCTACATGTGCCGTTATATTGCCAAGAATATTGTCGCTGCGGGATTGGCGGAGAAATGCGAAGTGCAGGTTGCGTATGCGATTGGCGTGGCCCAGCCGGTTTCGGTGCTGGTAGAGACATTTGGAACAGCTCGTATTCCGGAGGAGAAGATTTCCGAATTGGTGCGGAAGAGTTTCTATCTCACGCCGAAAGGAATCATTGAAACCTTGAATTTACGCCGGCCAATTTATCGCAAGACGGCTGCGTATGGGCATTTCGGGCGCAATGATCCGGATTTCACCTGGGAGAAGACGGATAAGGCGGAAACGCTGAGAGGGGAAGCGGGTTTGTAGAAGATATTATTTTATTTGTTTAGCTCGGCACGGTCAAATTTGCTTGTCAAGCTGAACATTTGTTCTACACAAAATTAAATATTTTGTTGGTGCTGCGAAGGATAACCATCTACCCACTGATTCTGAAGCTTATCAATAACTATTAGGAAACAATCGCGTCTTCACCCTTTCTTCTCCGCATCCCTTCGTCCGTGATCCATTTCCCTCAGCCACATCAAGCCAATCTTAATCATTAACTTGTTAAATTTATCCGAAATCCTATACGTTTTCTTGTACAAATCATAATCGATCATGCCCATGCTTTTCATAGGTGTTAAAATACGGTCATAGAATTGCCGCTTGTTGTAGGAGATGGTCACCTGCGGCTGCAGGGGAGATTTTCCTGCTTCTTTGAGAATTGCCTTCCCTTCATGCAACATCGTAGCAAACACGCTCATTTCCGTTTTGCCGATCTCGCCGCCATTGTTCCACATGTACTTGATGAGCATTTTGGCGACCACTTGCTGCTGCTCAGTGGCAAAGATAATTTTATGTATGTCATCTGGCAGATTATACTGGTCAATGAGGATAACCATGGAAGAAGAGAGAGCTATCTTAATATATAAATATTACTGAAATGTATACTGGGAGCGTAATTTTGATAAAAACAGTGGGGAAAGATTTATAAACGGAATGCACGCCCAGCGTGGATATGGGACGTATCAAAACGACATTTGTGAAGCGTAAAACAAAAGAGCTGTTTCGCCTACATCCAGATTTTTTCACTGCTGACTATGCTGGAAACAAGGAGAAAGTTGGGCAAAGCGCCAGCTTTTACAGCAAGAAATTACGAAATATCGTGGCCGGTTATGTTACTCGATTGAAGAAGAAAGAACAGTAAAGTTGAGGAGACGACCATGAACGAAGATAATTCTGTCTTTATCGGAGAAAAGCCATTTATGAATTATGTAACTGCAGTCGTGATGCAGTTTACGACCAAAGGGGCCACGGAAGTGGTGGTGAAGGCACGAGGAAAATTCATCTCACGGGCGGTCGATGTATCTGAAGTGTCGATGAAACGGTTCATGGATAATACCATCGAAGTGAAGAAGATCAAGACCGATAGTGAAGAATTCGAGAATAAGGAAGGGAAAATGGTCCGCGTGAGCAATATTGAAATCACGCTGGCGAAGAAATAAATAGTCGTTCTATTTTCTTAGGTATATGATTCCCAGGCTAGCCGCCATCCTTGGCTCGAAGACGAAGGCGCAGGAGATGCTGCTGCTGTTACAGGGCGTTAAGGGCGTCGTCCGGCAGGGATTTTATAATACGGAATTGCCGAGAGTGGATCGCTTCTGCAGGGAGAATGGCATCCATGGCGTGCGCTCAACATTTAAAGTTTTACTTTCCGAGGGTGAATTGTATTCCAATAAAGGGTTCCGTGTTCCTCTGGAGGATCCTCGTCAGGGGATGTATTTTATTTATTTCTCCAACGATGAACAAAAAGCGTATCTGGCCAGTTATTATGAATTGATGAGCAATCATCGTGAATTGGGATTGTTGTTAGGGTATCCGCCATGTTGTGTAGATTTTTTTTGCAGAAATTTTTCAGAGCGAAATACCAATCTAGGACTTCTTTCTACAAATCCATTGACAAATCTAAGTAAACGTGATCAAGATTGCGTGTTGCTGTCACATTTTCCTTGCAGTTCAGAGTGTCCTGAGAGTATGAGATTAGCAAGAACGTATCTGGACGTGATACAGAAAGCAGATAGGGGAAGAGCAGAAGAAATGATAAAAATACTGCAATGTTGACGTTAAAAAAAATGATTTGTGTCTTTAAGCAGTTCGCCGGCGCTCATCTCCTGCCGCACGTTCCGCCCGCCGCACCAGGGACAACGGTTAGAAGTTCCTGATTTCGGCGTATGCTTATAGCCGCATTCCATACAATAGTATCTGGTCATGGAGCATCACCTCGAGCTGAAAATTCAGGTCCTTCTCTCTTCTCTCCTTAATAAATTTTTGCATATACGGATACTGTATACTCATCGGGAGACGGCAAGGCCAAGAAGTGTGTGAGGCCAAGCCACTGCTTTGCACAAAGTTAAGGAACAGAAAGCTCTCGTCGTAAACATCAAGTTGCGACAATAATGAAATCCAGCTTTCTGCCGAGC
>JACPND010000006.1 GCA_016185625.1 Candidatus Woesearchaeota archaeon
TACCAGCTATCAAAGAGAAAGATTTCAACGAAGTAATCATCGATTAGCAGATCAATATCCTCTCGAGCAAGCAGAAGTTTATTGTCCTCTTCTTTGACAATACGAGAAGAAACAGCGGCGACTTTACCGCATTGGTAAACTATACTGGAAATCACTTTCATTCCAGTGAAAAAAGAGTTTGTAGTGTGGTTATGTTATATGAAAGAGAAATTAAAGAAATTTAAAATTCTGGAGATAAGAAAAACTTCTTCTATACACCATCGGATTGGTGAACCATCAGTCAACTCGTCTTTTATTGAAGCGGTAGCGACTTCTTAGATCTCTCATAAGATTTATATATCAATTTAAATTCTAAGTGATTATGAAAATGTGCGCAGCTTTGGTCATTTTCCTCTTCATCATCGGTTGCGTTCCGCCAGAGCAACAAATAAAAGCAATTCCTATTCAACCAGAGGTGACCACCATGAAATTAACCAGTTCAGTATTCCAGCAGAATGAAAAAATACCACCCAAATACACCTGCGACGGACAGAATATCAATCCGCCGTTAACTATTTCCGACGTTCCCAGGGGTGCAAAATCGTTAGTCTTACTGATGGACGACCCCGACATTCCAGAAATTGCCAAGAAAAACTTTGGCGTTCAGGTTTGGGATCACTGGATTGTTTTTAATATGCCTCCGGATACAAAAGAAATATCGGAAGGAATTGCTCCTCTTGGAATGCTGGGAAAAAATACGCGAGGCAATTTTACCTACGGCGGCCCTTGCCCTCCGGATCGGGAACACCGTTATTTTTTTAAGTTGTACGCATCGGATATAATGCTGGATCTAAAAGCGGGAGCAACCAAAGCTGAGGTAGAAAAAGCTATGTCTGGCCATATTCTCGCGCAGGCGGAATTGATGGGAAGATATGAAAGAAAATAAACCTATCTCCACGATCTTGGCTGCACTTCACCAGCAACAAGGCCAAACCATGCTCGAAGAGTTCCGCCATCATTATTCTCCATTCCAGATTCTCATAGCGACTGTCATGAGCGCGAGGACGAAAGACAGCACGACTATTCCCATCGCCCACAAATTATTTCAAAAGTACAAAACTCCCCAAGACTTTGCCAAAGAATCAATATACAAAATTGCCAAAGCGATTTATCCAGTTGGCTTTTATCGAACCAAAGCGAAACATATCCAGGAACTTTCACGAATTTTGATGGAGAAACATAAAAGTAAAGTTCCGGAAACCCTAGAAGACTTGATTTCGCTTCCCGGCGTGGGACGCAAGACGGCCAATTGCGTTCTGGTGTATGCGTACAGAAAGCCGGCTATACCCGTCGATATCCACGTCCACCGGATCAGCAACCGCATCGGGCTGGTCAAAACCACAATGCCAGAAGAAACAGAACAGAAATTACTCCCAATCGTTCCTCAGCAATACTGGATTGACATCAATGAGCTGTTCGTCACCCATGGGCAGACGATCTGTCTGCCGAGAAATCCGAAATGTGAAATATGTCCGATTAACCGCTGGTGCGAGTATGGCCGGAAGAAATTAAGGTTGCTTCCTAAATTTGAGCGCGGCTGAGTTGATGCAATACCTTTTTCCTGTAGGCCTTGGCCCGTCGTCAAACACGTGACCGAGATGTCCGCCACAGTTCCGGCACACGACTTCTGTTCGTCTCATCCATAAGCTGGAATCATCTTTCAATCCAACATTCTTTGCTTCGTAAAAACTCGGCCAGCCGGTGCCAGAATCGAATTTTTTCTCTGAAGAGAACAACTCCGCACCGCAGCCGGCACAGCAATACTGCCCTTTTTCTTTATTGTACAATAGTTTTCCGCTAAAAGATGGTTCTGTTCCCTTTTCACGAAGGATATGATATTGTGCTTGGCTAAGCTTTTGTTTTTTCATGTGAAGAGGGTAATAATGTCCTTACTATTCTTTTCGGCCTTTATCCCATTGGGCGAAAAATGTGTGCGCACTGCATTTAGTTTTCTTAGCGCAATTTCCATCTTCGGCAGCTCTTTCTTATATCGGCGGGCAATTTCATGCAAGTCGTAGAAACCAACCACTTCCTTTTTCGATTCTTCTAACAGCAGTTCCAGGAACTTTTGTTCCTCTGGATAATTATTCTCTTTCACCATTTTTGCCAACAATTTCCAGTCACCTAATCTCCCCGTCCATAACGGGCCAGCACATAAAAATTCTTTCTTGCAAATATCACAATTCTCTGGATTATATCTGGATATTTTAAAATTAACACATCCCGTGCAATACAGAAAATACTGGTGCTGCCGGACAATCTCATCACCTTGTTCTTTTGACTTCATCGACTGCACATAGGTCCTAAAATAGTGATCCTTGGCATAACTTAACAACGGCACCAAGGCTTTGTCAAACTGCATTCCCTGCAATTGTATTTTTCTGATCAAGATTCGTAAGCCGATCTCGTGCATCAGATAATTCCTTAAGGACTTGGCCCAATATTTTCGTTCCGTTGATCTGGGATAGGTTCCCGTCAGCGCGGCTGTGTCTGTGGCCGTGACCGCAATAATTCCGCCGCGTGAAATCCTGGCAACGGCCGCAGCCAAAAAAGGATTGGGCGAACCAAATGGATCAACATCGATATAATCAAATCCCCGCTGCTGCAGCAAGAACAAAGAAGCCTCTTCATGATGGATGGAAAGTTTGTCTTTCTTTAATCTATCTAGCTGATTTAATTTTACATTTTCAGTAAATATACCTACAAAATTATCCTTCCGGTCATTCACGCAGATCTGCTCGATTTTATCCTTCTTTAATTCTTTTAAAAATCGGAGCGTCCGGATACCGGAACCGGCGAGAGGATCAGCCAGATACATCTTTTTCTTGTCTATCGAATTCAACAAGAGGATGGAAATGTTCCGGTTGGAAGCCATGGCCGGATTGTAAAAAACTTCCATCTTGGCATGGACGTGGCCTTGAGGGAGTTCTACATCCAGCCGCGTGGAATGCTCTTGGATGATAGCCATGTTTAGGCTTCGGAACCAAGAATTTAAAAACCTATGTGAATATCTACAGTGAAAGGTGAGATTCATGAAAGATAAACCCAAAACGAAAGAAAAGGAAGAACACGGCTCCTGCTGCGGTGGTCCGAAAGAGAAAGAAGAAGGCTCCTGCTGCAATAGTGGGTCATGCGGATGCTGTGGTTAGATTTCTGTTTTATTTTTTTTATTTTTTATGCCGATTCTGAATCGGCAAGAATTGCCATTTTTACCGATTGTCAATCGGAACATATACTAAAGGACATAAATAATTCAAGTCACTTTGTTCATGAGTTGCCTGATGGCAACTATACAAAAGTCATGTCCTTTGTATATAGCAAATGTTAATAATCGTCTAAACACGAGAAATTGGCGTGCAATTTCTGTGCCCCAGAAACTTCCAGTTTCTCAGGGTATTAATGTCAGTTGCCACATATAAAAGTCTCATTTTTTCTGGCAAAGGTTTAAAAAAGATTTGTCCAGAAAGGTGGATATGGCCACCCGCAAAGTTCTTGTCACCGTCGTCGGACACGTCGATCATGGCAAGACTTCATTATTAGATAAAATCCGGCGCACCGCCGTCGCCGCCGCCGAGCCAGGTGCAATCACCCAAGCCATCGGCGTCTCGATTATCCCTCTCGAAACCATCCAGAAGATCTGCGGCAAGTTGATGGATGTCTTCCAGGGCAAGCTTACTGTTCCCGGTTTGCTGGCGATTGACACGCCCGGCCACGCTGCCTTCATCTCGCTGCGAAAACGCGGCGGCAGTTTAGCTGATATCGCCATTCTGGTTGTCGACATCAATGAAGGCCTCATGCCCCAGACGCTGGAATCCATCGACATTCTCAAAGCCAATAAAGTTCCGTTTATCGTCGCTGTCAACAAAATAGACCTGCTGCCGGGCTGGAGCTACGATCCGACGAAATTCCTGTTGGATAACATGAATGCGCTGGATTACACCCTTCAGGGAGTATTTGAAGGCAAAATGTACGATCTGGTCGCTAAATTCGCTGAACTCGGTTTTCAGGCCGAACGCTTTGACCGCCTGCAGGATTACACCAAACAGATTGCGCTGGTTCCCTTATCGGCGAAAACCGGCCAGGGAATTCCAGAATTATTAGTGGTCTTAACCGGATTAGCACAAAAATATTTAGAGAAACAATTGCAAATCGACGAATCAGGCCCCTGCAAGGGCACCATTCTAGAAGTTAAGGAAGAAAAAGGCCTGGGAACGACATTAGACTGCATTCTGTATAATGGGAGCCTGAAAGTCAATGATGTTATTATTATCGGCGACATGGAACAACCCATCGTCACGAAAGTCCGCGCCCTGCTTGAGCCGGAACAATTAGCGGAAATGCGTGAAAAGAAAAGCAGATTCAGGAACGTCAAGGAAGTCTTTGCCGCGACAGGTGTCAAGATTGCTGCTCCCGGCATGGAAAAAGCCATTGCCGGCATGCCCCTGCGAAGCTGCTCCGGCAAACCAGAAGACATCGAGCAATTAAAACAGGAAGTACAGCAGGAAGTCGGCGAAGTATTGGTGGAAAATGAAGAAGGAGTTGGCGTGATGATCAAGGCTGACACCATCGGCGGCTTGGAAGCATTAAAAATGCTCTTGCAGGAGAAAAACATTCCCGTCTCTTCTGCCTCTTTAGGAGAGATCACCAAAAAAGATCTTTCGCAACTGGAAACATTACGCGAAAAGGATGAATTTCACGCCGTCATTCTTGCTTTCAATGTTCCGATACATTCTGAGATTCAGGAACTGGCTAAAAACAAGCATCTTAAAGTTATTGTCCACGATGTCATCTATCATACTATCGAGGAATATCAGGAATATGTGGCCCAATTGAAAAAAGAAATCGAGCTGCGGGAATTGTCATCGTTGGTTCGCCCCTGCAAATTCTTCATCATGAAAGGTTATGTCTTCCGCCAGAATAATCCTGCCGTCGTCGGCGTTGAGATTGAAATCGGCAAAATCAGAACTGGTGATCCCGTCATGAAAGCGGAGGGAAAACGCTTGACTATCGTCAAAAGCCTGGAAGAAAATCAGGAAGCTGTCACCATCGCCGAGCAAGGCAAGCAGTTAGCCATGTCTCTGGACGGCGTGACCGTCGGCCGGCAGATCAATGAGGGTGATTTTCTGTACACTGATATCCCTGAAGATGATTTCAAGAAGTTAAAAGAGCTGAAGAAATACCTGACGCCGCGGGAAGTCGAGGTCTTAAAAGAAATCATGGAGATAAAGAGGAAAGAAAATGCGGTCTGGGGGATGGGTTAAGCCTCAACAACCAGGGTGACATCCAATACCGTAATACTTCAGCAATATGAAGCACTGCCATCCTATAGCGAAGGACATAAATAATCAATGAAATCTACGGATTTCAAGTCTTGTGCCTAGCCCAAGATATACAAAATTGGTATTTATTTAGCCGACTTATATTCTAGAGTATCTATTTTACCTTTTTAAAGTACTCGAAAAATCCTTTAAATAGGAACATTATCCTTTCTTTATGGAAATTAAAGTTAATGACTTAAGTCGA